>NZ_AP027149.1:2492500-2833878 GCF_027925445.1 Methylocystis bryophila | reverse complement strand
GGGCGCGGCAAGGCGTCGCCGCGTTCAGGGCCCGATGTGCTGGCCGTCAGGCAAACGGCGCGCCGCCATCGAAATAATCGCCCGCGACGCATTTGGCGGCCCGCGAGAGAGGCGCACTGTCGCGAGCCGCCCGCCGCGAACTTTGTCGCGTCCTTGCTAACGCGACGGCGCCTCCGACTCAACCGTCTCGCCTCGAGGCTCAGCGTTAAGATCCTGTTGAGGGCCGACGAGGCCGCGAGGCCGCCAGTCGAAGGGAGGCGAAATAAAGAAAACCACCAGCGTCCGCAGCCGATCCTCCGTGACGCTCCGATCGAACAGAGACCCAAGGCCGGTTGCGCGCTTCGACCCATTGGGAGAAAGCTAACCCTGACGATTGTTCGGGTCTATACGCTGGGTCGCGCTGCGTTCGGGCCAGCCTCGTAAACGCCGCGTAACCCTGGATGAGAACGCCTCATGCAGACGCCCGCGATGGATTGGATCGAGGCCATGCCGGCGCTACGCGGCATGGACCCTTCGGCAAAAGCGCTGCTGAAAGCCTCGGCGACGCGAATCCTTTTGCCGCCCGGCGCAACCGCCTTTCGTCCGGGCGACACGGCTGCCCAGTTCCCCTTGGTCGTTTCGGGAAGCATCCGCGTTCAGAAAATCACCTGCACGGGCCGCGAGATCGTGCTCTATCGCGTCTCCGCGCATGAAACCTGTATCCTCAGCATCGCGGGGCTGCTCACGGGCGAGGAATACACCGCCGAGGCGATCGCCGAAACCGAGGTTGTCGCCTATGCGCTGAGGCCGTCGGCTTTCGAGCGCATGATGGGCGAGTCCGCGCAGTTTCGCGCCTTCGTCTTCAGCGGGTACAGCCAGCGCATCGCGACCCTGATGGCCCGTATCGAAGACATTGTCTGCACGCGCATTGACGTGCGCCTCGCCGAGCGGCTTCTCGCTATTCTCAAGTCGGAGGGCCATATCGAGACGACCCAGCACGCGCTCGCCGCCGACCTCGGAACGGCGCGCGAGGTGGTGGGGCGCGCATTGCGCAATTTCGAGCGCGCGGGCTGGGTCAGCCTATCGCGTGGCGCTGTGGAGATCGTCGACGCTACCGCGCTCAAGGCGTTGCTCGCCGATAGGGACTAAATCGCAGACGCATATTTAAGTGCATGACCAGATGGCTCCCAGCAGAGCCGACAGGGAGTCGGCCCGCCAAGGGAGAGTCCCATGATCCTCATCTTCGTCTTCGTCGCCTGCCTTCTGACCGCCTTCGGAGGACTCTACTTCCTCGGCGCAAAACTCGTTTTCTCGAACAGCCTGCAAGCGAGCCTCGCCATCATCATTGGCCTCCTCCTCGGCGCCGGCGGCGAGGCCATGCTCGCGGGCTCCAGCTCCTCCTTCTACAAGGCGCAGCAGATCCAGACTTCGGCTTGCGAGCTCGAGGGCGAAAGCGCTCACCCGCAAGCGCGCGGACGCGATACGACCCATGTGATCCAGGACCACATTGTGGGATGCATGAAGGCCGCCGGCTATCATTGGACGCTCGCGCACCGGCATTGCCAGGAGGCGCCGGTCTCGATGAACCCGCTCTGCTATCTCCCCGACGAACCCTTCAGCCGCGCGGTCACTCTGGCGCAGGTCGTGTTCGAGTGAGGGCGACTTAGAGCATGTCCCGGAAGGCGCGAAGCGGTTTTCCGGTCAGAACAGGCTCTAAGCTTTGGATTTGGATCGAGCGCTTTTCGATCGCCGAGAGCGGCGTCGGGAGGCGATCGATCCGCATCGCCCCCCAGCTTTTGGAGGTCCGCCGGCGCAGGCGTCGGGCCGCTTGCCGGAATGCAGCTAACAACGAGACGCGCTAGAATGCCGGCAGGCGCTCGCTTCACAATTCGAGAGAAAAGGGGAAGAGCCATGAACTATCGATTGGCGATCATAATCCTGGGGGTCTTGATGTTCGTGGTGGCAATGATTCCCTTCGCTTATGAGGTGAGGCGCACAGACGCCGACTACCACCCGACCCGGCCCTATTAGGCGAGCCGGACGGGAAATTGCGGACGGGCTACCCAGCGAATATCGCCCAGGCCACCATGAGCGTCGCGACGAAGCCAGCGGCCCAGGTCAGCGTTCGCAGGCCGGGAATCCCGAGCGCATACACCAGGTAGTGGGCGAGCCGCGCAAAGAAGTAGATCGCCGCGGCGTAGACCACGATCGGGCGCCCGGCGACGCCCGAAGCCTGCGCAACGAGAACGAGCGTTGCAAAAACGACGAGATTCTCCACCGCATTATAATGCGCCGCCTTACCGCGCCTCACCCAAGACGGCTCCCCAGCCTCGAGTTCCGGAGTCGGGTTCGCCATCGCGCCCATCAGACCGACGGCCCCGATGCGACCGAGCACATAAGGCAGAGTGAGCAGCGCTGTCAGAAGCGCCGTCGCGGCGAGCCATTGCAATGCAGTCATTGGCAACCCCCCTTCACCGGAAATCTCCCGGGCGCGCGAAAGCGACGCTGCCCGCTCAAATGGGTGCGCCCCTCGCAAGGTCAAGCTTTGCGCCGGCGACTATTGTGATTTCCTGGATGCAGGCAAAATCGCAGGATAGCTCGCCGTTGGTGATCAATCGCTCGGAACGATCGGCGTCAAAGCCGACGCTCATTCCCGAACGCGCACGGGTTCAATCGCAGCCACAGAAAGCCCCGCCGATGACCCGAAAAATGCCGCGATCTACATATTATTCTTGAAGCGAGCATGCGAGGCCGCCTGGACTTTAATGAGTTCCGCGCCGCGCGACCCGAGCGCGCAAAGCGAGCCGCGTGACAGCGATAGCAGCTCAACAAAAGCGTTAGGGTTTTTGCCGGAATATTCTCTGGCCGGGCCACAGGACATGGGAAGCTTCAAAATCATGATCATGGACGCTAGGATTGCCGACGCCGACGAACAAAACGAACAGGCGCGGCTTGGGCTCTGCTCAGGGCATATAGACCGCCGGTCCTTTCTGCTCGGCTCCGCCGCTGGTCTCGGCGCGCTGGGGCTTACCGGCTGCGCGACGACTGACGCCATGATCCCGCCCGAGATCGCGGCGCTTTACGGGCCGGTGCCCAACGAAAAATTCCCGATCCCGGCGGTCGATCTCAAGAAGGTCGATCCCAGATATTTTCGCCGGACGGTGCGCTACGAGAGCAAGGAAGCGCCTGGCACGATCATCATCGATCCCGCCAATTACTATGTTTACCGCATCGACGGCGACGGAAACGCCACACGCTACGGGGCCAATGTCAGTCGTCCCGGGTTCCTGTGGAGCGGTGAAGCTTATGTGGGGCGCAAGGCCGAGTGGCCTACCTGGACGCCGCCCAAGGAGATGATCGCGCGCCAGCCGGAGGCGCGCAAATATGCCCGCGGAATGCCTGGAGGCCTGGAGAATCCGCTCGGCGCCCGCGTGCTCTATCTCTATCAGAACGGGCGCTACACGGTCTGCACGATCTACAGCACCAGCGACCCCGATACGATCGGGACCGGCGTGACGAGCGGCTGCACCGGCCTCCTCAGCCAGGACATGATCCACCTCTATGCGCGGACGCCGATCAAGTCGAAGGTGCTCATCCTGCCGGCGTAGACGGAATTTTGCAAAAGTTGACAGGCTTTTGCGAAATTCGCCTCGACCTTTTGGTTCGGCGCGATGGCTCATCGCTCGAGCGGTTCCTTTCGAGCAGGAGACGCGCCAGTCATGGGTGCCAGCCCAAGCGTCGGCTTTCCTCTGCCGAAGCCCCTGCCCTAACTCGCCGCGCTGCGGGCGCTGAGGCTCGGGTCGCGCTCCAGACGCAGAAATAAATGGCTGCGTCAATTGGTCTCCCCTCGAAGTTGATCGAAATCAACGCCGATAGAAAAATCGGGAGCATAGTAATTTGCCGCTGCGCGTGGCAGATTATACTTAATTGCGCGACTCGTTGGCGGTCACAACCGTGCTCGAGGGAGGGCGTACATGTCTTTGATCGAATGGAGCAAGGAAAAGTTTGCGACGAATGTTTCGGCGCATGACGCCGAACATCAGGAAATCTTTCGCGAAGTCAATGCGCTCGGCGACGCGGTGGGTTCGGGGGACCGCGCCGCGGTCGGAAAGGCGCTGGACGCGTTGATCGCGACAGTCGCCGAGCATTTCGCTTCCGAGGAAGCGAATTTTTCCAAATTCGGCTACCCGGACACGGCGTCCCACAAGCAGGAGCACGACAAGCTCGTCGCAACCTGCCTCGATCTGCAAAAGAAATTCCATGCCGGCCAGGCTGAGGTCACCGGCGAGACAGCGGCTTTCGTCGTCGACTGGCTGACGAGCCACATTCCCAACATCGACAAGCGCTACGGCCCCTTCCTCAACGCCCAAGGCGTCGCTTAAACCCACAGGCGAAAAGCGCCTTGTTCTGCTCAAGGAGCAAGGCGCTTCCATTGATCGGCGATAAAGCCGCGCTCATCGAGTTCTTCTGTCTCTTTGACCCGCGCCTGCCCGCGTACGCAACCCCAAGAATGGTTGACGTCGTGACCCGTGACAACCATGGGCACGAAGGCTTCGTTCGGATTTTGCTGGCAGAAGGCTGTGACGCTCGGGATCGAAAGACGCGTGTCCGCCTTGGCGCAGGTCAAGTTTGCGCCGTGATTGCAGAGCCAGACCGCGCTGCGCATGCAGCGATAGACCGTGCTCTCCTGCATCGAGCGCGCTTCGTCGCTCTGCCCTTGCATTCCGAACAGTCGAATCGCCGGGGCGACGAGGCCGGCCGTAATCGGCCTCACGCGATCGTCGGTTCCAACGGATGCGCAGGAGGAAGCGGGATCGTCCGACGCCGACGCGGAGAACGCAGTCATTGGCGCGCACACGACAGCCAAGATGAAGACAATGAGCCGTGAGCTTTCTCTGTGGCCGGCGCGGCTAGGCCTCTCGAAGCCGATCATGGGGAAATCCCTGAGAGATTTTGTCTTTTGGATTTCGGTGGTACCGCCACCCCGGCTCGAACGGGGGACCCCCAGATCCACAATCTGGTGCTCTAACCAACTGAGCTATGGCGGCGCCTTGGCGTTCCGCTATTCGCGAGCCGCCGCGCGATGGTGGGCGCACAAGGGCTCGAACCTTGGACCCGCTGATTAAGAGTCAGCTGCTCTACCAACTGAGCTATGCGCCCGTCCGCGCAGACGCTAGGCGCGCCCTCTCGGAACAGAGGGGCGAGATAACAAATGCGAATGGCCCTGTCCATAGCGTTTCGCAACGCGCTCACATCCGCCGGCCCAGTCGCCGCGCCGCGGGGGCAAGCGCGGATTGCTGCTTCCCTCAGCACTCAAAGCAGGCTAGCAGTTTTAGATAAAAAATTGAGGGGAAGGGAAATGTCGCGCAAGAAGATTGCACTCATCGGAGCGGGTAATATCGGCGGCGCGCTCGCGCATCTCGCAAGCTTGAAGGAATTGGGCGACGTCGTCCTTTTCGACATCGTCGCCGGCGTTCCTCAGGGCAAAGCTCTCGACCTCGCCCAAGCGGGACCGATCTCGGGCTCCGATTCGCGGCTTTGCGGCACGCAGGAATATTCCGCGATCGAGGGCGCCGACGTTGTGATTGTCACGGCCGGCGTGCCCCGTCAGCCGGGCATGAGCCGCGACGATCTCCTCTCGGTCAATCTCGGCATCACCTCGAAGGTCGCCGACGGCATCGGCCAATATGCGCCAAACGCCTTCGTGATCTGCATCACCAATCCCCTCGACGCGATGGTTTGGGCGCTGCAGAAGCGATCCGGCCTGCCGACGCACCGTGTGGTCGGCATGGCCGGCGTGCTCGACACCGCGCGCTTTCGGCTCTTTCTCGCCGAGGAGTTCAAGGTTTCGGTCCAGGACGTCGCCGCCTTCGTTCTCGGCGGCCACGGCGACGACATGGTCCCCTCCATCCGCTATTCCAGCGTCGCCGGCGTCCCCCTGCCCGAGGCGATCAGGCTCGGCTGGACGACGAAGGAGCGGATCGACGCGATCGTCGACCGCACGCGGAAGGGCGGCGGCGAGATCGTCTCCCTGCTGAAGACGGGCTCGGCCTTCTATGCGCCCGCGACGGCGGCGATAGAGATGGCGGAGAGCCATTTGAAGGACAAGCGTCGCGTTCTTCCTTGCGCCGCCTATCTCTCGAACCAATATGGCGTGGACGGAGTCTATGCCGGCGTGCCCGTTGTGATCGGCGAGAAAGGCGTGGAGCGCGTGCTCGAGATCGAGCTCGACGCAGAGGAACGCGCCATGTTTGAGAAATCGGTCGCTTCCGTCCGCGGGCTCATCGAGGCGGCGAAACGGATCGACCCCTCTTACATGTAAAGGGCGTCTCGATCGCGAATCACACGATCGAACTGGACTCGCTCTCGCTGTCTTCAAGTTAGGTCCAGGGCGACGAAGCGGTCGTCCGCGGCCGGCTTCGCCGCAGTCCTGCGAGCAAGACGGCGACGACGCCGACGACAAAAACCCCATCGAATGTCCCGGCGCCGCCAATCGAGGCGATCGGCGCCCCGAGACCGTTAATGGCGCCCAGGTTCATGATGTCGGCGCCGATCAGCGTGCCGAGGCTGCCAGAAACATAGGCGACGGGCGCCGCATGGTCTCGCGAGAGCACCACGGCGACGATCGCTGTGACGATGGGCGGCACGAACATCGGCACGGTCACGCCAACGCCCGATACCGGCCGCGCCATCGCATGCACGGCCGCCGTGACGATCGCGGCGCCGATAAGCCCTTTGATCCAGATGCGGTTGTGCACAAGCAGGTAGAGCGACAGAAAAAGGGGAACAACCGCTCCCCCAACGTTCACAGCGACGACGGTGCCAGGCCAGTCAACCTCGATCGGCAAAGAATAGCGCATGCCGAAGAGGTCCACAGCATGTTGCGCTTCGAGATGCTCGCTGGGCAGCTGCGCCAGAGGAATATTGACATAGCTTCCCACCAATGACGCCAAGAGCAGCATGAAGGCGGAGTTCGGCGAAAGCCCGAGGCGCCGGTAGGCGTAATTGAGAATGCCGAATTGCACCAACAGAAAAAGGGCCGCGGCGACGCTGAGCAGAATCGTGAAGAGAATGGGGTTGACCGGCAGATATTGCACATGGTTCGAAGTCATCGCGTTTTCCCGTCGCCCACTTGCTCAACCGCTGCCTGCGTGACTTCGCGTTCCGGTGTTTCAACCTCCTTTGCCAGATAGCGTCTTTGCGCTCTCTGCGTTCTCGTACAAATACGGACCAAGGAGGCGCGCGCGGCGGGGATTGCTCCGCGCCCCGAGCTCGGCGAATATTTGAGCAGCGGTTCGGCCGGGCTGACGCGTTGCGTCGAGATCCGCGAAAAGCGCCCACTCTGTGACCGAGCGAGAAACCGATTTGGCGTCTGAACTCGACCTGAGACCGCCGCAATGAGCGACACCGACGTCGTCTTGCATGCGCATGGCATGCATTGCCACGGTTGCGAGCGCGTCATCGAGGTCGGGCTCGGCAAGCTCGAGGGGGTGCGAAGCGTCAAAGCCGATTATCCGACGGAAACGGTGAGCGTCGCCTTCGATTCGACTCTGACGGATCTCGGCGCGATACGCGAGAGGATCGAACGCGCCGGCTATCGCACCTATGAGCAGCACAATCCTAAGCGGCGGCGCGGTCCCCTGGAGAGATTTGCCGGTTTGCTGATCGGCCTGATGGGCGTCCTGCTGATTATTTTCTTCGATACGGAATGGATCAGCAAAGGCGGCGAGCCCGACATCACCCAGCACCTGAGCCTCGACTTGATTTTCATGCTCGGGCTTCTGACGGGATTCCACTGCGTCGGCATGTGCGGCGGCTTCGTCTTGAGCTATACGGCCGATGACGCGAGCGCAGGACGCAGCTCCTATCTCTCGCATGCGCTTTACGGCGCCGGTAAAACAGTCTCCTACACGCTGATCGGCGCGAGCTTCGGCCTGCTCGGCGGCTTCATCGCCTTCACCCCCATGGTGCGGGGCGTTGCCGGGGCGCTCGCTGGCGCGTTCCTGATCGTCTTCGGTTTGAACATGCTGGGGCTATTCGCCCCGCTGCGTCGGTTGCGTCTTGGGCTTCCCCGCCCGTTGCAGAATTTCATCTATGCGGAGGAGGCACGCTCCCGACATCGGCCTTTCGTCATCGGCATGTTGAACGGGCTGATGATCGCCTGCGGGCCGCTGCAAGCAATGTATGTGATGGCGGCGGGAACAGGGAGCGCCGTCGAAGGCGCGAAGATGCTGTTCGCCTTCGGCGTCGGGACTTTGCCCGTGCTGATGAGCTTCGGCGTTCTGGCGACGCTGATCTCGAGCAGCGTGACGCACCGGCTGTTGCGGCTGTCCGGCGCCATCGTCATCGTGCTCGGCGCGGTGATGATCAACCGCGGCTTGATTTTGACCGGTTCGGGCGCCGATCTGCGCTCCATGATCACGGCGTTAAAAAACGCCGGCGCCTTTCATCCCACCGAGCCGCACGCGGCGCTCGTGCACGAGTCGTCGAAGAGCATGGCGGCTGGTCCGTCAGAGTCCGCCGTCGCTCGGCCTCCGCCGGCCGACCAGATCATAGAGATGGAGGTGAACGAGTCCGGCTATGCGCCGAGCCACTTCGTGCTCGTCCGGGGCGCGCGGGTCAAATGGATCATCCGCGGAAAGCAGGTCACCGCCTGCAATCGTCGCATCGTCGTCCCGAGCTACGATCTCGAATTCGACGTGAAGCCAGGGCTCCAAACCATTGAATTCACGCCCGACAAGCTGGGCCATATTCCCTGGAGCTGCTGGATGGGGATGCTGCACGGCGACTTTGACGTCGTGGAAGAGGCGCCTCCGCAGGCAGTTGCTGCGCCCTCGCCTCCCAGAGCCGATGCGGCGGAGCAGCAAGCCTCCGGCGCGCCGCCGAGGGAAGCCTCCTCAGGCAAGGCAAGGTCGCTTGCGCGCTACATAGTCGTCAGCGGCGACTCGCCCTGGAGAATCGCCTTCAAGCTTTATCGCGACGGAACCCGCTGGCGAGAGATCGTCGCCGCCAATCCGGGATTTGACTTCCGACGGCTTCAACCGGGTCACGTATTGCAAGTCCCCTCGCCCGCAATACCCTGACGAGCGTTCCCGATCGCGCCGCTACTCGCAAACGCGACGCGGGCGATAGCCGACCACATAGCCGTATTCGTCGAAAAGCGGACGACTTTCAGTCCAGCAGCGCGGCGGCGGCGGAGCGACATAGACCGGCGTGGGCGCGGGATAATAAGCGGGAGGCGCTGGGCGCGCGAGCGCGCCGCCAGCGATGGCTCCGAGCGCGAAGCCGCCGATTCCGGCCGCCACAGCCGCGCCCGCGGAATCGGCCCGAGCCGGCGTCACGCCCATTGGGGAAGCGTAGCAAAGAGCGAGCGCCAGAGAGGTGGCGACCACGGCTATTTTCATCGGCTTTTCCTTTGACGACAACGCGCTTTGCGCCTACACGCCACCATTCTCGCCGACATTGCTGAATGAAGGGTGAACGATCGCTGAAAAGGTGTCGCGATGGGCGTCTGCGCCGCAAGCGACGCGTCAGCCTCAATCTCCGCGTGCGATCGACGCAGGATCGGTTTACAATTGCCGAGTAAATCGCCAAGACGCTTCAATCAAAGCGGATTATCAGGCGAAATTTAGCGATCAAGAAATTGGCAGAATGGGTATGGGGAATGGGTCTTTGATGCAGAATCAGGCCGAGACCGAGGCGCGAAGTAGCGAGCTGCGCCTGCGCGCCCTGGTCAACGCAGTTGGCGCGGTGAGCTGGACCTGCCCGCCCTCCGGCCGCGTCGACGAGCCGCAAGCGGATTGGATGGCCTTCACGGGACAGACGGGCGAGGAAATGATGGGAGACGGCTGGTTGCACGCCGTTCATCCAGAGGACCGCGTCGCTACGGCCTCGGCGTGGCGGGCGGCGGTGGCGCAGGGCGAGTCATATCAAAACGAGCAGCGCATCCGTCGTCACGACGGCGAGTGGCGTTGGATGAGCGTGCGGGCCGCGCCGATTCGCGATGCCGAGGGCGAGATCGTCGAGTGGTTCGGCATCTGCATCGACATCACCGAATCCAAGCAAGCGATGAGGGCCTTGCGTGCGAGCGAACGGCGCCGCCGCGCAATCTTCGATTATCAGTTCCTGTATACAACGTTGTTGAGCCCGGAGGGACGCATCGTTGAAATTAGCGATTCCGTTCTTCGCGGGACCGGGGTGGCGGCCGAGGATGTCATCGGCGAGTTCTTCCTCGACAGCCCCTGGTTGCGGGATCTGCCGGAAGTGCGCGCACGCTGGCGGCGACAGTTCGAGGAGGCGCTGGAGCGTCCCGGCGCGTCCCGCGACGAAGTCGAATATCAAACAAGCGATGGCGCGGTACGCTACGCCCTCAACGCCGTGACGGCGCTTCGGGACGATGAGGGGCAGGTCGAGTTCTTTCTCTGCGAAGGCCTCGATATCACCGACCGCAAGCGGACCGAGAACGCGCTGCGCGAGAGCGAGGAGCGCTTGCGGCGCGTCTCGAACAACGCCGATGTCGGCCTCATCCGATGTAGCCGCGACTGGGTCTATCTGTCCGCCAACCCGGCCTACGCCAAGATCACCGGCAAACCGCTCGCTCAAATCATTGGTCGGCCTCTCGTCGAGGTCGTGGGCGCCGAAACCTGCGAGAGGATTCGGCCGTATGTCGAGCGCGCGCTACGCGGCGAGAATGTCGTCTACGAAGCCGAAGTTCCATTTAGCGACACAGGTCAGCGATACCTGCGCATCAGCTACACGCCGGACTGCGACGCCGAAGGCCGGGTCGTCGGCTGGGTAGCGTGCGTCACCGACATCACGGACCGCAAAGCCGTCGAGGACGCTCTCCGGCTGGTGGACCGCCGCAAGGACGAATTCCTGGCGATGCTCGCCCACGAGCTGCGCAATCCCTTGGCGCCTATCGTGAACGGATTGCAGATATTGCAAGCGGGCGGCGCGGACGCCTCTAAAACGCTGCGGGTGTATGAGATGATGGCGCGTCAAGCCAGTCATCTGGTGCGGCTGGTGGATGATCTGCTGGAAGTCTCCCGCGTGAACCAGGGGTTGATCGAGCTGCGCACGGAGCGCATCGACCTGGCCCAGGCCGTCAACGACGGAGTGGCGGCGAGTCAGTCGTTCTTCGCCGAGTTCGGACATCGCTTAACGATTTCGCTTCCATCCGAGTCCTTGTTGCTTGACGCAGATCCTACGCGCCTCGTCCAGGTGGTGACCAATCTGCTCAGCAACGCCTGCAAATTCACCGAGCCCGGCGGGCGCATCGAGATCTCGGCTCGCGTTGAGGATGGCTACGCCGTCATTCGCGTTCGCGACAACGGCATCGGCGTCCCCAAAAGCCAATTGACCCGCGTGTTCGACCTCTTCAGTCAAATCGACAACAGCTTTGGGCATTCCAAGCGTGGACTGGGCGTTGGCTTGGCGCTGGTGCGCAAGCTCGTCGAATTGCATGGCGGCCAAGTGGAGGCCCGCAGCGAAGGTTCCGGGCTGGGCAGCGAGTTCATCGTCCGCCTTCCCTTGCCGGACGCCGAAACCGCAAAACCGACGGCGAATTTATTTGCCGCGCCGCGCGTCCTGGTGGTGGACGACAATCGGGACGTCGCCGACAGCCTCACCCTACTGCTGGAAACCTTGGACGCTAACGCTCGCGCAGCCTATGGCGGGCAATCGGCGCTGCAGATAGCGGCGGCGTTCAAGCCCGAGGTGGTGTTTCTCGACCTCATGATGCCCGATATGGACGGCTACGAGACCGCCAGCCGGCTGCGTCAGCTCCCCGGCGGGCGAGACCTCCTGCTGATCGCTCTGACGGGCTTTGGTCAGGCGAAACACCGCCTCAGCACGCTGGAGGCGGGCTTCGACGAGCATCTGAGGAAGCCCGTGGAGTTCAAAGTCCTGCAGGAGCTCCTGGGCTCGCTGCGCCGAACGAAGCCTGTCTGCTCCAGCTTAGAGTTGAAGGATGCGCCGAATTGACGGGGACGCGCATTCTGCCGCGCGAGCCGCCTTCTCGCGGTGCGCCGGCTCCTGCGACAGCGGTCCGTCTTGACGCCTCTTTCGCCCGGCTCAGCCTTTCCGCGTTCCGGAGAGGAGAGCAGACGCGATCGGATGGCCGACCAAGTCTTGCAAGGGAGCACGCCCTCCTTGCGTCACTCCTGGCTTGCGTGCTCAACCTCCAGAGCTGCTCGCGGGAATGGCGCTAGCTTTTTTAGCTCGCTCATCTTCGATTCCTTCGATTCCTGCAAGGGCGACGTGTTGCCCCCAGCGAACGCCGTCGTCGCGAAGCTCGCCGAGCCTCAGACGGAGAGCATCCTCCGCAACGGCGCCTGCGCGGCTTCGACGATCGCGGCGGCGAAGGCCAGAATCAGATAGCTCGCGGCGAGCCCGAGGCAGCCGAGCGTGAGCTTGCGCAACGTCGAAGGCTCCGCTCCCATCCTGGCGCGGCGCTTGCGCTGCGCCTCCTGCGGCGCGCGCCCCGTTGACGTGCGGCCGGACTGGCGGGAGCATCGGGCATCGGGCATCGGGCTTGGCGCGCTAACCGAAACGCCGTCGCCGTGGCGAGGGACGTGGATGCGCCCGCATGTCGCGTTCGAGAAGCGGGCGACGCGGCGTGAGGGCCGGCGAATGAGGCGCGCCAGAAGCGACGCCCTTCGGAGGCCCGGGGCGGGCGCCTTTTCTGAAGCCCCTTAGGTCCGGCGCCGCGCGATCCTCTCCCCAACAAGCCGCGCAAGCGCCTCATCGCGCCCGCGAGGAGCAGCACAGCTAAGGCCAGAACGCCTCTACCCGGCGCAGAACCCGCGCTCAATCGGACGCGGAAAGCCCTTGCGCGCGAAAACCGAGCGCAATCATTGCGTTGTCATGCGGCCGCACCGATCTCTTGTGACAGGACATCGGATTGTAGCGCCGTGCTTACTATACGCTCGTAGACGGCGCGCGCCGTATGTCGCCACTCGTCACGTTCGTAGCTCTCGGCCAGTTCCAGCAGACTCTCTTGCGCTTCCAGCGATTGCTCTGTCCCGGAGTGGTCTTCCAACAACATCCAGTACATCTCCATCGCCTGCCGCAGATTGCTTTCCTTGCGGTACCGATGCGCCATGGCCAACAGGTGATCGAGGCTCCGGTGAATGGCATTCGTTTGTCGCTCTCGCCAATGGATGCCGTATGACGCCATGACACTCTCCCCTCGTTAAGACTTTGGTTGAGCCGCCAAAGTCGCACGCGTTTCCGAAGACTCGCCCACAGTTGCTGCGTCGGTCCCGAGCCGCAGACAATCCCTCCGTCAATTCCGCCAAGGCTGTGAGATCGACGGCTTCATCAACGGGCTTCTTGCATAGATGGGCCGCCAGAATCGCCACGCGCGCGACCCGATCGGGTCGCGTCACCTCGAGGTGAAAATCGAGTGGACCTGCGCGCGGAAGCGCCTCGTCGATCATGTCCAGTCGATTTGTGGCGGCAATCACCCAGACGTCCCTAAGCGCTTCGACGCCATCGAGCTCGGTCAACAACTGACTCACGACGCGATCAGTCACCGGCGAGCCCCCGTCGAGTCCCCGTTTCGGCGCGAGCGCGTCCCCCAGTGAAGAGGTCAAGCTTTCGTCTGAAAGCCGAAGCAGAGATTGACGGACACTAAGAAACCGCAAGATCGAGGCCAGCGGGGCCACGCTTGTGCGGATCGAAAGGGGCATAAACATATCAGATGGTTGGGAGAGGGGTTGGAAGGATGAACGCGTTTGCGTCGATGAAATGCGGGCAGGCGCGCCCGCTATCAGGGGCAGAATTCCCTTGTCCGGGCCCCGTGACCGCTTTCACGATCGCGTCGATTTGTTGCGTGCCAGAAAGCCGCGCGCCTTTATCCACAGGCCCGCGAAGACGAGGAAGGCGGGGCTGGCAAGACCCGCGCCGGTCGTTGGACCGGGGGGGCTCCGAGTGGCGGGTTGCCGATGCCCGGGCTCAGGACATCGACCGCAGTCCCTTAGAAAGCTGACTTTGGCCGGACGATTGGGCGCGCAGGCGCCTGGGTTTTGGCCCCTACCCCGCTACGCCATAAGCGCGCGCCAAGAGCTCGATCGGATGCGCGAGACGTTCGGGTCTCGGCTCGCCCTCGCCCGCCACGCGCTCGACGCCCTGCTCGATATGCGTCCCAGCAAGCGGGCATTCCGAAACCATATATTTCTTGCCGGAGCCCGCGACCTGCCGCGCGACGGGCTTGCCCACCTTGAGCGCGATGTCAAAGTGCTCGCCCTTGCACCCCCAGGCGCCGCCGTGACCCGAGCAGCGCTCGATGACGGTGAGATCCATCGCCGGCACGAGCCGCAGAAGCTCAGCGCCCTTTTGACCGATGTTTTGCGCGCGCGAATGGCAGGAGACATGGAAGGCGACGCCGCCCTCGAGCGGCTTCAGGCCTTCGGCGAGCCCCTCATTCTGCGCAATGTCCACGATGTATTCGGAGAGATCGCGTGTCGCCGCGGCGAGCCGCTTCACATCCTCGTCATCGGGCAGGATAAGCGGCCATTCGAACTTTAGCATCAGCGCGCAGGAGGGAACCGGCGCCACGATCGAATAACCTTCCGCGATCAGCGGCGCGAAGGCCTTGGCGACCGTCTTCGCGCTCTCGGCGACTTCGCCGATGAGCCCCTGTTCGAGCTTGGGCATGCCGCAGCAGCCGGGATGCAAGACCTTGATTTCGACGCCGTTCTTGGCGAGCACGGCGAGCGCCGCCTTGCCGATCGAGGTCTCGTTGTAATCGCCGTAACAGGTCGCGTAGAGCACGGCCTTGCGGCCTTTGGCCTGGGTCAGCGAGGCCGGTGGCGGAGCTTTCTCCGCGAAGGCTTCGAGCGTTTCACTCGCGAAAGGCGGCAGCGCGGCTTGCGGATTGAGGTCAAAAAGCCGCGAGGCGAGGCTGCGCGTCAGCTTGTTGCCGAGCGCCGTCGCCCAGTTGGCGATCCCCGAGAGCTTCGTCCCGATCCGGCCGTTGCGGTCGGTTTCGGCGAGCGTGCGATCGGCGATGGAGACGCCGTTCTTCTTCGCCTCGACCGCGCGATAGCGCAGCATCAGATGCGGGAAGTCGATGTTGAACTCGTGGGGCGGCACATAGGGGCACTTCGTCATGAAGCACATGTCGCAGAGCGTGCAGGCGTCGACGACGGGCTTGAAGTCCGCGCTCGCGACGGTGTCGAGCTCGCCGCTCTTAGACTCGTCGACAAGGTCGAAGAGTCTTGGGAAGCTGTCGCACAGGTTGAAGCATCGCCGGCACGTGTGACAAATGTCGAAGACGCGCCGAATCTCGGCGTCGAGCTTCGCCTCGTCGTAAAAATCCTCACTGCGCCAATCCAGCGCGTGCCGTGTCGGAGCCTCGAGGCTGCCTTCCCGCATCTTCGTCCTTCTCTTTCTAGCGGCAGTCGTAGGTAGGCATTCGGCAGTCGGTTGGCGCCGACTGCCGACTGACGATTGCCGACTACCTGCGCTTACTTCAGGTCGTCGAGAGCGCGCTGGAAGCGACCCGCGTGCGAACGCTCGGCCTTGGCCAGCGTCTCGAACCACTCGGCGATCTCCTCGAAGCCCTCTTCGCGAGCCGAACGCGCCATCCCCGGATACATGTCCGTGTACTCGTGGGTCTCGCCCGCGACGGCGGCCTTGAGATTGTCTCCCGTGGCACCGATCGGCAGGCCGGTGGCCGGGTCGCCCACAGCCTCGAGGAACTCGAGATGGCCATGCGCATGGCCCGTCTCGCCCTCAGCGGTGGAGCGGAACACGGCCGCCACGTCGTTATAGCCTTCCACGTCCGCCTTTTGAGCGAAATAGAGATAACGGCGATTCGCCTGCGACTCGCCCGCAAATGCGGCCTTCAGATTGGATTCAGTCTTGCTGCCTTTCAGCGTAGCCATCGTGTCTTGCTCCCTCGAGGAAATCCAAGCGCCGCCCAGGGCGCGCCGCTCGCGCCGCTGTTTGGGCGCACAACTTAGAATAATTCAAAAAACGGCCGACACAAGCCCCCGCCCTCGTTTATCAGCGCGACTTTTCGCCGCCGCGTGCGTAAGACAGCACGATCTCGGCGGCGCTCGGGCTCGAGCCCGAGCCGAGCATTTTGGCGCGCAGCGTCGAGAAGGCCGAAAGCTGCGCCTCGCGTTCCGCGCCCCCGCGCAAGAGAGCCGCCAGCGTCGCCGCCAGCGCCTCGGGACTGGCTTCTCCCTGGAAAAACTCTGGAACCGCGCGGTCCGCGGCCGAGCGGGCGAGAATCAGATTGGGCAGAGCGAAATTCTCCAATTTGACGAGCGGCCGCAGGAAACTCTCCGGCGTCGAGACTTTGTAGGCGACCGCCATCGGGGTCATCGCGAGCGCGAGCTCCAGCGTCACCACTCCTGAAGTCGCCAGCGCCGCGCCCGCGTGACGAAAGGCGGCGAATTTCTCCGATTGGCGCAAGAGACGCGGAGGCTTCGCCCAACGCGCGATCTCAGTCTTCACCAAGGCTTCGAGCGCCTCCGTCGGCGGCACGGCGACCTCAAGCAAGGGAAACTCGCGTTGCAGCAAAGCCGCGACGACTCCGTAAAGAGGCGTCATGCGGCGGACCTCGGCCTCGCGCGATCCCGGGAGCACGACAAGGAGGCGGTCGCGCGGCGTGTCCTCGTCACCGCGCGCGAATTCATCGATGCGCTCGATGAGCGGATGGCCGACATAATCGCAGGGTGGACCGCCAAGCCTTACGAGCGCGGCTGGCTCGAAAGGCAGGATCGCCAGCACGTGATCGACATAGCTGCGCATCTTGCGCGCCCGCCCCTGCCGCCAGGCCCAGACGCTCGGACAGACGTAATCGACGATCCGAATGTCCGGATTTGCCGCTCGCACGCGACGCGCGACGCGATGCGTGAAGTCGGGCGCGTCGATGAGCACGAGACAGTTCGGGGGCTCGTCGAGAATCGCTCGAACGGTCTCCTGGAGACGACGCGCGAGCAAAGGCAGCCGCGCCAATACCGGCGTCAATCCCATCACGGCGACGTCACCGAGCGGAAACAGGCTCCTCAAGCCTTCCGCCGTCATTTCCCCTCCTCCCACGCCGGCGAAGTCGACGTCAGAACTCGCGCGTCGCAGCGCGCGCATGAGGGCTGCGCCCAGCATGTCGCCGGAGGCTTCGCCAGCGACGAGAAAAATCTTCGTCACGAAGCGTTCTCGGCGTCGCGCGCGAAGCCGCCGGGGCGCGGCGTCGCGAGCTGACGCGACGACGGCTCGGAAAGGAACTCGATCAGGAGATTGATGTCGGGGTCGTCGCCCGCAAAGGCGCGCAAAGCCGCGATCCGCTCCTCGCGGGGAGCCGGCTTGCCGGGAAAAAGCCGTCGGTAGGCTTCGCGCAATCGCGCGATGCGCGCGCTGGAATAGCCGCGCCGGCGCAACCCCACGAGATTGAGGCCGAAGAGATGCGCGCGATGTCCGCCCGCGCGCGCGAAAGGGATGATGTCGCCCTCAATCCCCGCCAGTCCCGCGACAAAGACCTGCGCGCCGATCCGGGCGTGCTGATGCACCGCCGCGCCACCGCCGATCATGACGTCGTCGCCGATCTGCACATGCCCCCCGATCAGCACGCCGTTCGAGAGAACGACCCGGTCGCCGAGCCGGCAGTCATGCGCCAAATGCGAATTGGCGAGCAGCGCGCAGCCGTCGCCGATGCGGGTTTCGACGCCGCCCTCGCGCGTGCCGGCGTTGATCGTGACGCCCTCGCGAATAATGCAGTCGGCGCCGATGACGAGCCGCCCTTCCCCATCGCCCGAAATCAGATCTTGAGAGCGTGCGCCGATGGCGGCGAAGGGAAAGACTTTCGCGCGCGGCCCCAGGCGCGTCGCGCCCATGACAACGACATGGGAATGGAGCACGGAGCCGTCGCCAATCTCGACCTCCGGCCCAATGTGACAATAAGGCCCGATCGAGAGGCCCTCTCCGAGGCGTGCGCCCGCTTCGATGATCGCTGAAGGGTGCGCCCGCGTCTCCGCCACCTTCTATGTCCCCTTGCCGAAAAAGCTCCTCAGGTCCCGAGCATGGCGCTGATCTCGGCCTCGCAGACGAGCGCGCCGTCGACGACGCCCTCGCCGCGATACCAGAAGATGTTTCGCTTGTGCGCGGTCTTGGTCATGCGCAGCTCGAGCCGATCGCCGGGCCCAACGGGCTTTCTGAACTTCGCCTTGTCGATCGTCACGAAATAGACACTCTTCGGACGCGACCCATTGCCCTTATGGGCATGGATCGCGATGACGCCCGCTGTCTGCGCCATCGCCTCGATCATCAGAACGCCCGGCATGACCGGCCGTTCAGGGAAATGGCCCTGGAACTGCGGCTCGTTCATCGTGACGTTCTTGATCCCGACGCCGTATTCGTCGCCGCGGATATCGACAACGCGATCAATCAAGAGAAAGGGATAGCGATGCGGCAACAGCTCGAGAATCCCCAAAATATCGACGGAATCGAGCTTCGCGCCCGTGGCGGCCTGATTCATGTTGTTCCTCCCCATGGCGCGGGTCGCTTCTCTAGCGCATTTCCCGCTCGGAAGCCGAAGAGATCGATGCGTTCCCGCATTATCCCTCACGAGACGGCGCGGCCGAACGCCGGCTCATGCGCGAAAGCAGCGCCTCTGCGCGCAGAAACTCGCGTATCGGCCGGGCCGGAGCGCCGCCCATCCGCGCGCCGGGCGCGACGTCTCTCACGACGCCGGCGCGCGCGGCGATCTGGGCGCCGGCGCCGATCATGAGATGGCCGCCGATCGCCGCCTGCCCGCCGATGACCACGAAATCGCCGATCTCGGTCGATCCCGCCACGCCGGTCTGCGCGCAGATCACGCACCCCCTGCCGATGACCACGTTGTGACCGATCTGCACGAGATTGTCGATCTTCGCGCCTTCGCCGACGATCGTATCCCTCAGCGCGCCGCGATCGATCGTCGTATTGGCGCCGATTTCGACGTCATCCTGAACGACGACGCGCTTGAGCTGCGGCGCTTTTAAATGCCCTTGCGCGCCGAGCGCGAAACCGAATCCGTCCTGACCGAGCCGCACGCCCGCATGTATGATCACCCGATCGCCGATGAAGGCGTGCATGAGCGACGCATGCGGTCCGATCCGGCAGTTCCGCCCGATCTTTACCCCAGGGCCGATCGAAGCCTGCGCGCCGAGCACGCTTCCGGCGCCGATCTCTGCAAAGGGGCCAACCACGACGCCCGGATCGAGGGTGACGCCAGACTCCAGTCGTGCTGTCGGATGCACGATGGCGCCGGGCGACGCCCCGGCAGCGAGAAAGAGCGATCCCGGCGCCAAGGCCTCGGGAAAGAGCAGCGCCCCGGCGAGCGCCATCGCTCGATGCGGATCGGCGACGAACAGCCGCGCGACTCCCTCCGGGGGCTGCGCGGAAGCGCCTTCCCGCAGGAAACAGGCGGAAGCGCGGCAAAGCGCGAGAGCCGGCGCGTAACGCGTGGAATCATAAAAGACGATCTCGCCGGGTCGCGCGTCCTCCAGTGTCGCCACGCCGGAGATCGCTATATCGCCAGCGCCCTCCCGACCGGCGAGGCGCGCATTGGTCCTCGCGGCGATCTCGGCGAGCGGCATAGGCTGAGGCTTTGCAAAAAAGCGGTAGTCGCTCACCCGTCCGTCCCAACGCATGGAGATTCTGTCCCGCCAGCTCGGGGAGCCGGATTTTGCAAAGAATCTCTAGAGCATCTTCTCAAGAAGCGTGAAGCGGATTTTTCATAAAAGAGGCTGCGGCGACCAGCGGATTTCAAATCCAGCGGAAACTTTTTCAAAAGAACAGCGGCGGAGAGCCGATACGAAACGGGAGAGGGATTCAGATCGCAAAAGCCTGTCAACTTTCGCGAAGATCCCCTCCCCCGCCCAGCAAGGATCAGAAGGTCGTGCCACCGGAGAAGTTGAACCGCTTCGTCACGTCATAGGGCCCTTTGACGATCGGGAAAGAGTAGTCGAAGCGGATCGGACCGAGCGGCGACTGCCACAAGAGCGAGACGCCGACGGAGTCGCGGATCTGGAAGGCCGAGGTGTCGGCTCCGCCTCCCAGCGGGTGCGTCAGCAAGCAGGCGCCCTGGCCGTAGGTCGGCGCCGTGTAAGGTAGGCAGTTTGTCTGGCCGAATGCCAAGCCGGCAGCATAGGCCTTCGGATAGTAGGTCTTACCGCGGAAGTCCCACAGCGAGCCCACGTCATTGAAGACCGCGCCGCGCAGACCGATGTCCTTCGGCAGGCCCCAGATCGGGAACTGCACCTCGGTAGTCACACCGAAGTAATTGGTGCCCCCGAGCGCGTTGCCCTGGTAGCTGGTCCAGTTTGACAGGTCGCGCGGGCCGATGCCGCCGGGCGCGAAGCCGCGCACCAGATTGGAACCCAGATTGAAGTTGTCGAAGACGCGGGGTTGATAGCCAAAGAGCGGCGTCAGATTGCCGGCCTGGACGCGGCCAATGCCGACCATGTCGGAGAGGAAGTTCCAGCCCCCATAGTTGAGGAAGTCCAGATCGTGATAGTAGCGCGCCTCGCCGCTCGTCCGCACAAAGCGCGAGAAGCCGCCGAGCCCAGCCACGTCCTGCGTGAAAGTGACCGTCGAGCCGTTCCTCGGATTACGCGGATTGTCGAGATTGCTGAAGCCCAACGTGTAACCGAGAGCCGAGGTCAGACGCGCGCCCACTGAGTCCTTGATCGCGAGCGAGGCTTCGCCGTTGGTCATACAGTTATAAAACACACTGAGATTGCTGGTGTTTGGCGCAAGCCAATAACCGAATCCGGGTGTGTAGCCGGGGATCGGCTGCTGACAGTCGTTGTAGGGCTTTTGCGAGTCGTTCGGGATAGAGATCTGAGTCTCGTAGATCGAGTAATGCGGCTGGAAGGTGATTTCCTCGGTGATCGGCAGTCCGAGCCGCAGCGTGGCTCCATAGGACGTCTGGCTGTAGTACGAGTAGGTCCAGGCGTCGCTCTTGCGGGCATACACGTCGAAGCCGCCCGACATGCGCTGATCGAGGAAATAGGGCTCGGTAAAGCTGAAAGTCACGCCGCGTGCGCGTTGCCCTTCCTCGAGCGAGAGACGAACGGCCTCGCCTCGGCCCATGAAATTGCTGTCCGAGACCGACACCTCGCCAATGAAGCCTTGGGTCGTCGAATAGCCCCCCGAGACGTTGAAGCTGCCCGTCGACTGCTCCTCGACATCGACATTGATGACCACGCGATCCGGCGCGGACCCCGGCTCATTGGTTATCTTCACCTTCTTGAAGTAGCCGAGCCCGTTGAGGTGGCGCTCCGCGCGATCGATCAGCACGCGGTTGTAGGGGTCGCCTTCGCCGACCTCGAATTCGCGGCGAATGACATATTCGCGGGTCTTCGCGTTGCCGCGAATGTTGATGCGCTCGATGAAGACGCGAGGCCCTTCGTCGAGGACGAAATTGACGGCGACGGTGCGGTCGGCGGGATTGCGTTGGCCGCGCGGCCGGGCCTGCGTGAAAGCATAGCCCTTATGCGCGATCTCCCGGGTCAGAGCGTCGACAGTCTGCTCGACCGCGACGCCATTGTAAACGTCGCCCGGCGCGAGCCGCAGCAGCGGTCGCAAGGCGCCCGCGTCGATGTCGGGCAAATGCGATTCGATGTCGACCGAAGAGACGCGATATTGCGGGCCTTCTTCGATGACGACCTCCAGGACATAGCCGCCTAGCTCTGGCTCATAGCGCGCGTCCGAGCTCACGATGTGGAAGTCGGCATAGCCGTTCTTGAGGTAGAACCGGCGGATGAGCTCGAGGTCGCCGGCGACGCGCTCGGGATCGTAGACGTCGCTCGTCTTGAGGAAGGAGTAGAAATTCATCTCCGTCGTCTCCATCATGCTCTTGAGACGACTGGAGGAGAATACAGTATTGCCGACGAAGCGGATTTCCTTGATGCCCGTCTTATCGCCTTCGTCGATCTTGAAGACCACGTCGATCGTGCCGTTCGGCAGAGGCACTACGCGGTAGCTGACCCTGGCGGCGGCGCGACCGTTCACTCGATAGGCCTCGGTGATATGCGCCGAGTCCTCGTCCGCGACACGCGCATTGAAGGACTTGTGCGCGGCGAGGCGCACGATTTTCTCGAGATTTTCGGTCTTGATCTTGCTGTTGCCTTCGAAGGCGATGCGATTGATGACCGTGCCGGCTGCGACATGCACGATCACATTGCCGCCGCTCCTCGTCACATAGGCGTCCCCGAAACGCCCGCTGGCGCGCAGCGCCTCGAGGCCAGCCTGGACCTCCTCCTCGCTCGCGCCCGGGAAGTAGTCGCGGACGGCCTGTGCTTGGGCGGGCGGCACGCCCTCAACGACGATATCCGCCGCCGCAGGGCAGACGAAGCCCGCCAACGCGAGGAAGGCCGCGACAGCCAGAGCGGCGTTCCTGCAAAAGAGTCGGGTCGATCGCATGCAGTCTTGGTCCTCGTCCTCGTCGCGAAGCCCGGAGCGGAGCTTCTTGCCTCGATTGGACGGATTACCGTCCGCTCGGAACCCTTAACGTTCTACTCGCTTTGGGTGTGGCTGGAAATGCCGCGAGCACCTTCGAAGATCAATTTGTCCAAGGCGTGGCGCAAAAGCCACATATCATGATAAAGGATTGGTTAAGATTGGTTTTCTGCTCTACGTGGCATATGGTGCGGCGTTTTTCCGCCGCCTGTGTCGGCCCGCGACGAATTCCAACGCGGCCACGCGCGCAAGTCGAACGGAGCGGCGAGTGGAAGAATCGCGGCGGAGATCAGCGCCCCCAGATCACGATGCGTTCAGGCGGAGCCGCCTGAACGCAGAAAACGTGATCGATTCTTGAAGCTTAGACTGCGATTTGTACGAAAAACCGGTTTTCCACTTTTTCGCATCGCGGTCACATCTAGAGCTTCAAGTGTCGGGCAAGGTCGTTGTAGGTCGCGAGAAGCATGAGCGACGACACCATCACAAAGCCGATCTTGAAGGCGTATTCCTGCAGTCGCTCGTTCAGCGCACGGCCGCGAACCGCCTCTATCACGAAAAACATCAGATGCCCGCCGTCCAGAAGCGGCACGGGCATGAGATTGAGGAGGCCGACCGACACCGAGAGCAGCGCAATCAGGTTTATTAACGGCCAGATTCCCAGTGAGCTGATCTTCTGAGCCATTTTGCCCGAGGCTTCCGCAATCCCAATCGGTCCCGAAAGCTGACTCGCGCTCTCGCGTCCGGCGAATATCCCCTCGATAAACTTGCCTGTCTGCTCGACGATGCTTCCGGTTTCCTCGAAGGCGAGCCCGAGAGACTCGATCGGCCCGCATTTTCGCATCCGCATGTCGCGGATGTCCTCACTGGAGTTAAGCCCCAGTCGTCCGATCGTCTGCCCGTCCTTCCCGCTCACAGCCGCCGGTGTCGCTTCGAGCTCGGCGGAGGCCGAGCCGCGCTCTACGACGATGTGCAGCGCTCTCCCTGGCGAGGCCGCGATTCGCTTCTGGAACAGCGCGAAGCTTTCGATCGGCGCTCCGTCCACGGACTTAACGAGGTCGCCCGGGCGAAAGCCGGCCTTCGCGCCGGCGCCGTCCGCTTGGACCGCCGAGATGCGCGGAGCGATCACAAGCTGGCCGTCGACCACGACCGGCCGACCCACCAGCGCGAACATCCCCCAGTATAGCGCGATCGCCAGCAGGAAGTTGAAAAAGGGTCCGGCGAAGACCACTGCCGCCCGCTTCCAGACCGGCTGACCCGCGAAAGTCACGGCCCGCTCCTCGGACGACATCTGTTGGAACTCGTCGGACACCCCCGCGGTCACAGCATTGGCGTCGCCATGAAACTTCACATAGCCGCCAAGCGGAATCGCCGAAATCCTCCAGCGGGTCGCGTGCCGATCCTCGAAGGCGAAGAGTTCCGGGCCGAAGCCTAGGGAAAAGGCGTCCACCTTGACTCCGCAAAGCCGCCCGACAATGAAGTGTCCGTATTCGTGGACGAAGACAACGACGCCGAGCACGACGACGAAAGGCACAATGTAGCTGGCCGTCGTCCAAATATAGTCCATCGCCTCGAGCTCCCTTGAACGCCGGCCACGCCGCTGGCGGGTGATTACAAACTTCCTAAATGCCCTAAAGCCGGCTCGTCGCCAAGACTCGACGCGATCGATCTCTTACATTGTGGTCAATGGCTAGGGCTTCAGCGACGCTCGCCGGCTCTTTCGCCTCACCATTTTTCTCAGCAATATCAATTGCTTCTGCTGCATGCCGCGCGATATCGCCAAAAGCGATGCGCCCGGCCAAGAACGCCTCCACCGCAATCTCATTTGCGGCGTTCAGCACCGTCGGCAACCCTCCCCCCGCAGCAAGCGCCCCCAGCGCGAGCGCCAGCGCGGGAAATCGCTCATGATCCGGCCGTTCGAAAGTGAGCGTGGCGATCTGCGCGAGATCGAGCCGCGGCGTCGGCGCGTCGAGGCGCTCCGGAAATCCGAGACAGTGTGCGATCGGGACGCGCATGTCGGGGACCGCCATTCCCGCGGTGACGGCGCCGTCGGCGAAGGCCACGAGCCCGTGGACAATGGATTGCGGATGAACCACGACGTCGAGCTTCTCGGCCGGGACGCCGAAGAGATGATGGGCCTCGATGAGCTCGAGCCCCTTGTTCATCATCGTGGCGGAATCGACCGTGATCTTGGGTCCCATCGACCAGTTCGGGTGGTTGAGCGCCTCGGCGACCGTCGCCTTTTCGATCGCCTCGCGGCTCCAAGTTCGAAAGGGCCCCCCCGAGGCGGTGATGATCATTCGCTCGATCGTGGCGGGATCGGCGCCGCCGAGCGCCTGGGCGATCGCATTATGCTCGCTGTCCATAGGGAGCAATCGCGCTCCGGCCTCGCGGGCGGCCCGCATGAACGGCGCACCGGCGCAGACGAGGCACTCCTTGTTTGCAAGCGCCACGTCGCGGCCAAGCTGCAGCGCTGCATGCGTCGGCTCGACCCCGGCCGCTCCAACGATGGCGCTTACGAGGAGATCGGCGTCCCATGTCGCGGCCTCTATGACGGCCTCGCGCCCTGCTCCGATCTGAATATTGGTTCCGACGAGCGCCTCTTTGAGCGGTTCGAAGCCCGATTCGTCTCGGATCGCCACGAATTCGGGGCGCAGCAGGATGGCGAGACGCGCGAGCTCCGCGTGGTCGCGCCCTGCGGCGAGCGACACGACGCTGAAGCGATCGGGGTTACGCACCAAGAGATCGACCGTCGATTTGCCGATCGAGCCTGTCGCGCCGATCAGCGCGACGCGCTGCGGGGCCCGCTTGCCTGCGGTTGTCTCGCCATTGGAAGCCATCGGTTTGCTCACCAGGAGAAGAGGCCGGAGGCGGCCGACGAAGGGTCGCGCAACACTCCGAGCGCAGCCGCAAAGATTGCAGCGAAGATGAAGCCGTCCACTCTGTCCATCACGCCGCCGTGGCCGGGAATGAGCCGGCTGGAATCCTTCACGTCGAAACGCCGCTTCACCGCGGATTCGAAGAGATCGCCGAGTTGCGACAAGATCACCGCGGCGAGGCTGACGAGGAACATCGGCGCGACCGACGCGCCAGCGAAAACGCGAGCGACAAAGGCGCCCAGCGCCGCTCCGCTCAAGGCGCCGACCACGGCGCCCGACCAGGTCTTGCCCGCGGAAACCCGCGGCCAAAGCTTTGGCCCGCCGATCAGTCTCCCACCGAAATAGGCGAAGACGTCCGCTCCCCAGACGATGGCGAAGAGCCAGGCGATCGCTATCGCGCCCTTGTCGCCCGACTGCCGAAGCAGATCGACCGAGAGCACGAGCGCCGCTGCGTAGAGCACCCCCGACGAGGCCCAGATCCTTCGACCGCGGCATGTAAGAAGGCCCACCGCCGCGCAAAGGAAGCCGATGGCGACCGAACAGACGAAGGGCGTTTCGCCCTGGATGAGAAGGGCGGCGGCGGCAAGCGCGAGCCACCCTAGACCGACGCGGGCCAGTTGGCGTTCTCCGCCGATCAGGCCCTGCCACTCCCATACGACCGCGCAAGCGACAACGAGCCAGAAGAGCGCGAAAACCGACCCGCCGCAAAAGGCGGTCCCCGCCGCCATCGTCACCAGAACCACAGCAGAGGCGACGCGTGGACCGAGATCGCCAAAACCGCCGGATTTGGGAGGCGCCGCTCCCTCCTGCGCTGTGGCGCTCATGAAGCGGTCTTTGCGTTGCACATCCCGGACTCAAGCCCGCCGAAGCGACGGTCGCGATGAGCGAACTCGGCGATAGCCGCCTCTAGCGCAGCCTTGTCGAATTCCGGCCAGTGGATCGGCAGGAAGACAAACTCAGCATAAGCCGACTGCCACAGCAGGAAATTCGAGAGCCGCTGCTCGCCCGAAGTGCGAATGATCAGGTCCGGATCCGGAATGTCGGACGTGTACAGCCGCGCCGCGATGGCGTCGGCGTCGACTTCGGCGGGAGAGAGCTCGCCCGCCGCCACGGCCTCCGCCAGGGCGCGCGCCGCGGAGACGATCTCCTGTCGCGCGCCGTAATTGAAGGCGACGACCAAGGTGAGCCCGGTATTGCTGCGCGTGATCTCCTCCGCCTGGCGCAAGAGGGCGAGGACGTCCCCGCTAAGGCCCGCACGCGCGCCGATCACGCGCACGCGCACATTGTTGGCGTTCAACTCGGCGAGATCATTGTGAATAAATCGGTGCAGCAGCCCCATGAGACCCTGCACTTCTTCCTTTGGCCGCGACCAGTTCTCGACGGAAAATGAATAAACGGTGAGATAGCCGATGCCGAGCTCGATCGCGGCTCGCACGGCGCGCCGCAGCGCGTCGACGCCGCGCCGATGGCCCTCGATGCGCGGCAAGCCGCGCCGCGCCGCCCAGCGTCCGTTGCCATCCATGATAACCGCGACGTGACGCGGCATGGGCTGAAACGCCGCCGCGCTCCCCTCACGCGCAGCATCTTTCAATCCGGCGAAGTCTCTATCCGACATGGATCTCTTTTCCACCTCGACGCTTCCGCTTTTCCCCGGCCACTCGTTCTTAAACCTGCATGATCTCCTTTTCCTTGCCCCCCAGCAAGGCGTCGATCTCGCGAATCGTGTCGTCAGTCGCCTTCTGTACCTCTTGCTCGTGACGCTTCTCGTCGTCTTCCGGGATGGCATGATCCTTCAGAAGTCTCTTCAAGACGTCGAGTCCGTCGCGACGCACGTGACGGACGGCGACGCGCGCCTCCTCCGCATATTTGTGAGCGACTTTCACGAGTTCTTTCCGCCTTTGCTCGTTGAGCTCCGGCGTGCGGATACGCAGCGTCTGCCCTTCAATAACCGGGCTGAGGCCCAGATTGGCGTCGCGGATCGCGCGGTCAACCGCGCCGACGAGCGCCTTATCCCATACTTGCACCGAGATCATGCGCGATTCCGGAATGCTGATCGTCGCGACTTGATTGAGCGGCGTCGACTGGCCATAGGCGTCGACATGGACGGGCTCGACCAGAGAAGCCGAAGCGCGGCCTGTGCGCAGCCCACCGAATTCATGTTTCAGCGTCGCCATCGCGCCCTGCATGCGACGCTTCACATCCGCGAGATCAAATGCTTGACTCATATTGGGTATTATCCGTCTTTCTTCCCAGAATCGAATTCCGGGCAAGCATAACAGCTTCAGGCCGTTCTGCTGAGATTTTTCCCGCGCGCGACGCCCCGCCACGCCCATTGAGGCAACAATAGTGCGCCGGGCGGAGGATTCATAGGCCTCGGTCGAAAGGCATGGAGGCAGGTGTTGCCTGCGCGCAACAGTTAGAAATTATTTGTCCCAATTGTCTCTCAAATTGATGGTGATCAATTTCGTCCCACGGCCTTGCGCATAAGCTCGGTGACTGAAGCGTATCGAAGCGGCAGGCGGACCCGTTCGAAATCCGGCGCTTTGAGCCGCCTGGAGGCCATAGAATGTCTATTCTGCATTCATTTCATATTGTCGGTCGACAAGTTCAGCCCGAAGTTAAACCCCAAGCTGCGGAAAATCTAAGCGCGGGCAGTCGGCTCCTTATTCATCGGAGCGCGCGGAAATCGTCCTCTCTCGGGTGGGTCGTCGGCGCCACGGCGCTCGTGATTGGCCTCACCTCCCCCGCGGCAGCGACGCAGACCTACGGCAGTCTCGGGAATTTCGACGCGGTCAACGACACGGGCTCGACCGCCCATGGCTTCGAGATCGATTTGGAGGGAATTAGTAAGAGCGACGTGACCGACGTCTTCGGCGGCGTCGGTCGGTCCTTTCCGCCTTCGGTCGAGCGCTACGGCGGGCCGACCATCACCTCCACGACTTTCGCGGACGGCGCGTCGGGCGTCGCGATCGTCTATCAGGGCGCGTTCGACTCAGCGACCCAATCCTGGAACGTCGGCACGCCAAGCGGCGTCTACTCAACGCCCGGAGAAAGCTGCTGGACGGGCGGGGGTATCGGTTACGGGCCCAGCACGCCGTGCGACCACTTCGGCGTAGGAACGTCGAAGACGCCAACCCTCACCAGCTATCATTGGCTGACCCAGACCACCCCAACTTCACCGGTGTTGAACACCGTCGCAGCGCAGCTGCCGGCGGCGGTGCAGGTGGTTACGCCGCCGGCTCCGCCGGCGCCGGGACAGCCTCCCGCGCAACCCAAGGTTCAGGGCGAGGTGCAAGCGCCCGCGCCGGACGCCGGCAATCAGTTCGGGGTGGCCGAATGGGTCAAAGTTTACACCACGCAATATGACCACCCGGTCGCCCTGGAAGACCTCGTCGCCGGCGGAAAGGGCCTCGCCCCGAACAATCCCTCGGAGACCGAAATCGAGTGGCAACTCCTGCAAACGGAGTTGGGGGTCCCCGGCTCGGGCCTGCTCGAGAGCCTCGATCAGCAGGCCGGCGCCGGCAAGGAATCCGTGCTGCGTCGATACGAGTTCTACAGCTACACAGGCGGATATAGCGCTGAGGGCCAGGCTCTGACCGACGCGGCCATGACTGGTCCTGGAGGCAATGTCGGAGCCTTCATCGGCGCGCAAAATCTTGCGGTCAATCTGAACGGGGTCTTCGCGGCGCCCTCTCCCGCCGCCGGATCCGGCCTGCTGAGCCTCGGGTTTCTGGTCGTGACGCGGCTGCGCAAACGCGGCGCGCTGATCGGAGACGGCCGCCTTTAAAGCGGTGTCCGTCTCGCCAAGATTTTCGTCAGGAGCCGGTCGGTCCCGCCTTAAGCTGCGGCCTTCGCACTGTTCATCAGGGCCGCGCCCCTTCGCTCGCAAACGGCGACGCTGGAAATCCGCCCTGCGCCCCTAGCTAAGGGCGCACGCAGGGGGCTGAGCGCCTCTTCCGCGCGCTTTCCATAAAGGAGCGAGGATGATGAACCTGTCAGCAATGAAGCCGCATATCATTGGGCTCGCCGCGCTGTCGGCGGTTCTGTTTGTGCTCGCCTACACCGCGAACACAGCTACGGTTCGCCGTGTTGCAAGCCTTTCGCACGAAAATCCCCCAATCGCGCAACAGGCGCCGGCTCAGTCTCCGAACGTCGAACCGACGCGGGCGGCGGAAGAATCGACCAGCCAACGATTAAAGAATCAGATCAAGGCGATGCTGCCTTCCCTGGCGTCGAATTCGACGCAAAATGAGTCGATGCGTTGGAACTCCGAAGATTGGCGAATTGCTGAGAAAGCGGTCGCCGACCATAGGAACGGATTGGGCGCGAGGAACGCGAACGCGAAGAAGGCTTCCTCTGACCTCGTCTGGCAGCCGCCAGAGGAAATCAGGTGAAAGAGCCTCGGAGGTCCATAGGTTGAAGGCGCCGCAAGAGGGAGCAGGCCTTTAGGGGACAACGAGGGTCCCGCGCCCTTCGCCACGCAACGCGGCGGCAATGGCCCCCTCCTCCGCGATCGAGAATACGAAGATCGGTATTCGATTCTCTCTCGCCAGCGCGAAAGCGGCTGTGTCCATCACGCCGAGATTCTTGACGATCGCCTCGTCATGCGTCAGCCGGTCGTAGCGCTTGGCGTCGGGGTCGCGCTTGGGATCGGCCGTGTAAACGCCGTCGACCTGCGTGGCCTTGAGGATCGCGTCGGCTTCGAGCTCGGCGGCGCGCAACGCAGCCCCGGTGTCGGTGGTGAAGAAGGGGTTGCCCGTGCCGCCCGAGCAAATGACCACACGACCTTCGGAAAGATGCCGCAGCGCAGAAGCGCGCATATAAGTCTCGCAGAGCGTTGGCATGGCGATCGCCGAGAGCGCACGCGCCGGACGTCCCTCGGCCTCAATGGCTTGCTCGAGCGCGAGACCGTTCATCACAGTCGCGAGCATGCCGATCGCATCGGCCCGCGCGCGTTCAAGCCCCTTGCCGGCCCCCTGCACGCCTCGGAAGAAATTGCCGCCGCCGACGACCACCGCGATCTCGGTCCCCTCGCCCGCCGAAGCCGCTAGATCCTTGGCTATGCGCGCGAGCGTCGCGCCGTCGAGCCCGTGTGTCCCAGGCCCCGTCAACGCCTCCCCCGAAAGCTTGACGACGACGCGCTTGAATCTTTTCGGCGTCGTCGCCTCAGGCATCAATGATCTCCCGTTCTGTCGAAAGCGCAGTCAATTCTTTCCCGTCTCATTAGACGGGTCTCGGGCGCCCACGCAACCCGCCGGAGCCGTTTTGGGTTCGGCCCCTAAGGCGCGCGAGCGCAACTCGGCCATCAGCGTGGCTCGGTCTTGTTTCAGGTCGAGACGCAGCGCCGCCGGGATCTCCACGCCCTCGTGCTTTTCGACCCATAGCGCCGCCTCGATGAGGACCGGCGCGAGCTCGACGCCCTTTCTGGAGAGACGATAGACTCGTTTTCGCGCGTCGGTCGGATGTGGGCTGCGCGTGACGATCCCGCGCCGCTCGAGCCGGCGCAGGCGATCCGCCAGCATATTGGTCGCGATGCCCTCGCGCGCCGAGAGAAATTCCCCGAACTCGCTTTTCTCGCCGAACATCAGGTCGCGCAGGATCAGCAGCGTCCAACGGTCGCCGAAGAGCTCCACGAATCGCCGCAGGGGACAAGGAGGCGCGCTCGCACCCTCAAAAACCTTGCTCATCTCGAGAGAATAAGAATTTCGCTTGCAATAGGCCAGCGAGTTCTCCTATCAATTGCAAATTGCAAGCGAAAGAGCTGGGAGGAAACGAGATGACCGCCACGACGAGATCGCCCGCGACGAGCCCACGGGGAATCTCCCTGGGGCTGACCTATGGTTTCCTCGCAGCGGGAGGCCTCGCGCTCACAGCGCTCGCCTTCGGGCCGACGGCCGCCGTCGATCCGCGCGCGCTGCTGAAGCCGATGCTCGCAATGTTCGCGCTGACGGTGGTGGTTTGGCTTGTGCTGCCGATGATGCGCAATTGGGCCGTTCTGACGCGCCGCGCCTCGGCCCGCTATTATCAGGACTTTCGAAGCGAGCCGCCGCCCGAGTGGATCGAGCGGCCGGCGCGGACCTATGACAATCTGATGCAGGCGCCGATTCTTCTCTACGTGATCTCGATTCTGATGATCGTCACCGCCTGGGCCGACAGCGTGCAAGTAACGCTAGCCTGGATCTTCGTCGCGCTGCGCGCGGTTCATGCGGCGATCTATATCGGCTCCAATCATCTCTTGGCGCGCTTCGCGAGCTTCGCCTTAAGTTCACTTGCGCTTTGGGAAATCTGGCTTCGCTATGCGCTGCACGCCCTATAGAGCCCCTCTCTCCAAAGCACCGTCATATCGGCGTCGCTAAATTTCTAAAAGAAGGCGGCGACCTAGTCGCCCCCTTCCTCAGCGCTCATTGAGTCGCGTCGAAGGTTGACGTACGAAGCGATCGCGCGAGATAATCCCAATCTGGGAGATCGGGGACGGGTCGGAGAGGGAGACTTTCAATGGCGCGGGCGAAACGGAGTACAAAGGGGGGGCGTCTGAATAAGGCTGCCTCTGTGCTAGGTATTGCGGGCGTGTCTTTGGCCGGCGCCGCTGGCGGCGCAGCGGCGGGCATGCCCATGCTGGACTTCTCGTCGCAGGGCGACGACATGAGCCTGATGCTCGGGGATGAGGAAATCTCCGGCGTCACGCTGGCGACTTTTCATCTTTTCGACCAAGACTCGGTGAAGTCGCTGGGCTCCAATAACGTGCAGCTCGCCCGCGGTTGCGGCTGCGGACACGGCTGTGGCGGTTGCCGAGGCTGTGGCGGACGAGGCTGCCGCGGTTGCCGAGGCTGTGGTGGCGGATGCCGCGGCTGCGGATGGGGCGGCTGCTGGTCCGGTTGCGCCGGCGGCTGCTGCCTGTCGTGGGGCGGATGCGCCCTTTGCTGAACGGCAGGCCAATATAGCTTAAATGAAGGGCTCGAAGCCGCGCCTTGGAAGACAGGCGCGGCTTGATTTTTGCGCATCCGGAATCGACTCCATGAGTGATAATGAAGACTTGCTCTCGCGCCTTGGCCGCGAGGTCCCGCAGTTTGCGCCCAATTTCAGCGTCTATCTTTTGCAGCCCGATCTCGTTTGCCTCTATTCCGAAGATCGGAAGTTTCTACTCCACGGAGAAATCTACGGCGTGATCGCTACTGCGATCGCCAAGGGCGGGAAAAGCTTTCAGAAGCTCGCACGCGAGCTGGAGAAATCTTATCCCCCTGAGAGAGTTTCCGCCGCCTTCAAACGGATGCTGGAGCGGCGCTACATCCTGCCCTCCGGCGGGTCGGACGGGCTCACCGCCGCCTATTGGACGAGCCTCGGCTTTTCGCCGGAGACCGCGGCAAATAACCTCAAAAGCTGCGGCGTGCGCCTCCGCTCGCTCGACGTGAAAGGCGCTGCGGAGCTCGAGGACTCCCTTGAAGAACTTGGCGTTCGCATCGCCAAGCGCAAGCCCGCTCTCACGCTCGTGCTGGTCAACGACTATCTGGACCCGCGCCTGGAGGCGCTGAACGAGGAATTTCTAGCCGAGAAGACGACCTGGACGCTGCTTCAGCCCTCGGGCGTCTTTCCGCTCGTCGGGCCGGTGTTTCGGCCCGGAGAGGGCGCATGCTGGATGTGCCTCGCCGATCGCATGCGGCGAAACCGCGAGGTACGCGATCTGCTCGATCGCAAGGGGGCCCGTCGCCTGGTCTTGTCGCCGCTGGCGCGAAACCCGCTCGGCCGCAGCGGCGTCGACCTCGCCGCCATCGAGCTCGCGAAAGCGATCGCCACCGATTTCAAGACGACGTTGAGCGATCACATCGTGAGTCTCGACCTGCTCGGCTCGGACATCGTGAAGCACTATGTCGGCCGCCGTCCGCAATGCCCGGCCTGTGGCGCGAAGAAGCTTCGCGATCCGCGACGATCGCCAGCGCCGATCGAATTCGGCGGGAACGACCCTTTGGTGATGACGAGCGGCGGCTACCGCAGCGTCTCGCCCTCGGCGACCGTCGCGCGCTTTCGCAAGCATGTGAGTCCGTTGACCGGCGTGGTTTCGAAGCTGGAACGCATCGAGGCCGACCTGCCTCTCAACACCAATTTTTACGCCCAGCACAATTTCAGCGGGTTGGCCGAGACGGTCGGCGAGCTGCGCAACGGCATGCAGAGCGGCAGCTTCGGCAAGGGCAGCACGGCAGAACAGGGCGAAGCCAGCGCGCTCATGGAGGCGATCGAGCGCTATTCCGGCATTTTTCAGGGCGACGAGATCAGGGCGAAGCGCCGCTTTGTGGATTTCGCGCCTGGCGACGCCATCGCGCCGAACGACGTGCTGCTGTATTCCCAGGCTCAATTGCGGCGCGCCGCCGAGCCGGGCGCGCAGGACGACGTCGATGCGAACCCCGAATTCTTCGACGAGACGGCGAAGATCGACTGGTCTCCGGTCTGGTCCTTGCGCGACGAGCGCTTCAAGCACCTGCCGACGAGCCTTCTCTATTTTTTCTATCGCGGCCCTGCCGCCTTCGGCGCAGATTCCAACGGCTGCGCGGCCGGCAACACGGTCGCGGAGGCGATCGTGCAAGGGTTCTTGGAGCTCGTCGAGCGCGACGCTTATGCGATCTGGTGGTATAATCGTCTGCAGCGACCCGAGCTCGACTTGAGCCGGTTCGAGGATACCTATGTTCGGGAGTTCAGCAAGGAGCTCGCCGATAGGGGACGAAAGCTGTGGGTGCTCGACATCACGAGCGACCTCGGCATCCCGACCTATGTCGCGATCACGCACTGGATGAAGGACGGGCGGGAGAACGTCGAGTTTGGCTCCGGCGCGCATTTCGACGCGCGCATCGCGCTGCTGCGGGCGCTGACCGAGCTCAACCAATTCCTCTCGCTCGGGCTCATGGGCGGCGGAACCGGCGACAAGTCGAGCCTAGATGGCGTGACGCCGTTGCGAATGCAGGACTACCCCTATCTGACGCCGAGCGGAGACCGGCCCGCGCAGCCGGATCTCGACGTGAAGTTCGGCGCGCTACACACGCATGAGCAAGTCGCGGCCTGTGTCGCGCTCTCCAAGCAGGCTGGCCATGATTTCCTCGTGCTCGACCAGACCCGACCGGATATCGGCGTTCCCGTCGTGCGAGTCGTCGCGCCGGGCTTGCGGCATTTCTACCGCCGTTTCGGCCCTGGACGTCTTTATGACGTTCCGGTGAGGTCCGGATGGCTCCAGTCGCCGCGCGAGGAAGCCGAGCTCAATCCCATCCATCCGCATAGCTGAGCGCGGAATGGCTTTGCGCGCGTCCGACCCCAAGAAAGCGCGGCGGAGCGCCAGCGCGCTGGTCGTGAGGCTGAACGGCCGCGCCACTCTCGAAGCGCACGCCACGGGCGAGATCGTCGCCCACGCGCAGGGCTATGCCGCGAGCCTCGGCGTCTTCGGCGAAGACGCCGCGAGCTGGATGAAGAAGCTCGGCGCAGGCCTCCCCGCCACGACGGTCGCCGCCGGCGAAAAGGTCTCGAAATTGCTGGTGGCGCGCCTCGCGGCCCGCGGCCTGCTGGAATTCGGGCTCACCGCGTCCTCAGGGGAGGAGCTCGCCGTGATCGAGCCGCAGGTCGCGGATTACTGGCCGCAAACGGCGACGCTTCACGATTCGGATCGGCTCGTTCTGTCGCGATTCGCCTATCTGCGCCGGCGCGGAACCGACTTCGTCTTGGAATCGCCGCGCGCCGACGCCTTGTTCCGGCTCCGCGATCCGAACATTGCCGCCATATTGGCGCTGCTCGCCACGCCGCATTCGCTCAAGGAGCTGCGCCGCAGCAAGCATTTTTTCGACGCGACGCTGCTCGGCCTGCTGCTGCACAGCCAGCTGCTCATGAAGGCCGAGGTTGCGGACGGCGCGGCGCTGCGTCGGCGCGAAGGCGACGAGCAATTGGTGCTTTGGGACTTTCACGATCTGTTATTTCACGCCCGCAGCACCGAGGGCCGCCACGCCAATCCGCTCGGCGGCGCCTATCCGCATGCCGGCGCGATTGCGCCCTTGCCGGCCGTGAGGCCGGGCTGGAGCGGCAAGACAGTCGAGCTGCCGGAGCCGCAGGCGCTATCGAGCTTCGCGGAGCTACTGCGCCGGCGCCGCTCGGCGCGCAGCTTCGACGACGACCATCCGATCACGCTCCAGGAGCTTTCGACCTTTCTCGACCGCAGCGCGCGCGTGCTCTCGCGCTGGAGCGATCCCTCCACCGACGACGGTGGCCATACGTCGAGGCCCTATCCGACCGCGGGCGCCGCCTATGAGCTGGAGCTCTATCTCGGCGTCGCCCGATGCGAGGGCCTCGAGCGCGGCTTTTACCATTATGACGCGGGCGCCCACGCGCTGGCGGCCCTACCTGCCCAAGAGAGCGATTTCGAAGCCTCGCTCGCGCAAGCGGCGCAGGCCATGGGCGTCGCCGTCGCTCCCCAGATCCTCATCGTCGTCGCCTCCCGGTTCGGACGAATCTCCTGGAAATATAGTGCGATCGCCTATTCGTTGATCTTGAAAGACGTCGGCGCCTTGTCGCAGAATTTTTACCTGACGGCGACGGACATGCAGCTCGGCGGCTGCGCCATTGGCATATCGAACATCGACCTTTTCGCGCGCCTGACGGGATTGGCCCTTCACGTCGAGGGCGCGGTCGGTCAGTTCGCGCTCGGCCGCGGCGTGAAATAGCCAACCGGCTTGAGCGCGCGCCGCTCGAGCAGCGCAAAAGTTGCGCCCTGCGAGTCCGCGCAATGCAGGACGCAAGCGCCGCCCGGCGCCTCTATCGGGCCGTAATAGATCGCGCCCCTAGCGGCTTCGACGCGCCGCGCCGCGGCGTCGATGTCGGCGACGTTGAAATAATAGAGCCAAAACGGGTGCGCCAGGGTCGGCGGCTTGGAGAACATGCCGCCGATCGTCTGCGCGCGCACGGCGAAGTTCTGATAAGCGCCCATGTAGCCATCCAGCCTGTCTCGCTTACGCCAGCCGAGCAGCGCAGAGTAGAAGTCGAAGGCGGACGCATAATCCGCGGCGAGCAGCTCGTGCCAGCCCACGCGTCCCTGTAGGCTCAGGTCTTTGCCCAGCTCTTGCGGCGACTGTTGAAGTCTCTCGATCAACCCCAGCGTCGTCCCCTGCGGGTCCGCGATGATTGAAAAGCGGCTGGACCCTGGGACTTCCGTCGGCGGAACATAAACGGCGCCGCCGAGCTCCCTCGTCGTTGCGACGGCGGCGCCGACGTCGTCGACGCCGACATATCCCAACCAATGCGGCGAGGCGCCGGCCAATTCGGGCAGCGGCAGACAGCCCGCGACCGGCGCGTCGGCGGCGGCAAACAGGCTATAGGGCCTGCCGGCCTGGGAGACCTCCCGCGCGGTCCAGCCGAGGACTTCAGCGTAAAACGCCTTGGCCTCGGCCATGTCCCTCGTCGCAAGCTCATACCAAACAAAACTGCCGTGCTCCGAACTCATGGACGTGACCTGTGCGCGATAGATCACGCTGCATTCGGGCGGAACCGCCTGAACGGAGCGTGATCGAGTCTAAAAGCTAAGAGCGCGACTTATGCGAAAAACCGGTTTCCACTTTGTCGCATCGCACTCTAGGACCTATTAAAATCGGGTGATCTGGCCAGCTAAATTGTCGGCGTCGACAGCCCGGTGCGTGATCAGAGCAGATTCTCAGATATCCTCATGTTACAACGCCGTGAGGCAGACAAGCTTGATCTCTGGCCGCGACGCCGCCAGGAGGGTGGCTTGGTGGAAATGCAGTTCACCGCGCTGAGGGTGGGTGAAGCGCCGTTCGCCTCCTTCGCGACCGAGGACATCCTGATCGCGCCAATGGGAGGCGAAGAGGGAGCTTTCCTCAACGAGACGATCAACCAGCGCGCCCATCGCCGGGTCGCTCGGGTGGCGGTTGAAGTCGGCGCGGAATTCCGCCACGAGACGCCGGGCTCGGTCAGCCCAGTCGCCTATTAAGCTCGGGGCGACGAGTGAAAGGAACACGAAGGCGAGAAGGTTGCGCTCCGCCGACGTATCGTCCAGCCAGCCGATGAAGAGATCGGCGGCAGCGGCGTTCCACGCACGCGCAGTCCAAGTAGCATCGAGAAGATAGCAGGGGCCGGCGAACTGTGAGGACAGGGCCAGCAACTCAACAGGAAGATCAGGCTCGAAGGTTGCTGGGATACGTAGATCGCGTTTGCCAGCCAGATCAAAAAGTGAGGCTCGCTCCGCCGGAGTGAGGCGTAACGCCTCGGCTATTCGCGACAGGGCCGGGACAGACGCACTCACTTCCCGTCCTTGTTCGAGCCACGTGATCCAAGTTACGCTGATCCCCGCCGCTTCGGCCAACTCTTCGCGTCGCATGCCGGGGGTACGACGGCGCGACGCCGCTCCGTCAGGGCGGGGCATGCGCTCGCGATGGACTCGAAGGAAGGCGCCGAGCAAACGCCACCGATCTATCTCGTTCATGGCAGGATTTATACTAGGATATTTGCTCGTCTTTTACTGGTAAAAAAACAGGTCATTATCGGGGCTCCCACCCTTTCCAACGGAGCCGCTCATGACATCCCAGACCCACGCCAATGTCGTCGCTCGCCAGTTCGGACCGCGTGCGCATGCGTACCTGAACAGCGCTGTTCACGCTCTGGGCCAAGATCTCGATATGATGGAAGAACGCGTCGGGCATCGCCCGGAAGCAATCGCCCTCGATATGGGATGCGGCGGCGGGCATGTAACATTTCGGCTGGCCCCGCGAACCAAAAAGGTGGTGGCGTACGATCTCTCACCCGACATGCTGGCGACCGTGAAGGAAGAAGCGTTACGGCGCGGCTTCCAGAATGTGGTGACCAAACAGGGCGCAGCGGAAGGCTTGCCCTGCCCTTCGGAAGCCTTCGACGTGGTGGCGACCCGCTTCAGCACCCACCATTGGCGCGATTTGCCAGCAGGCTTGGCGCAAATGCATCGTGTCCTAAAAAGCGGCGGCATGGCGATCTTCATGGACACGGTCTCGCCCGCAGACCCACTGTTCGATACTTGGCTGCAAAGCCTGGAATTGCTCCGCGACCCTTCGCATGTGCGCAATCCCTCGCTGGAGGGCTGGCGGGGTATGCTAGCGAGAGCGGGCTTTATCGTGGACGAGGTGGCGCAATTTCGCATTCGCTTGGAGTTCGCCTCTTGGATCTCCCGCATGAACCCGCCGGCGGCTCACGTCGCCGCCATCCGTTCCTTGCAGCAGCGGGCGGCGGAGGAGTTGATTGAACATTTCTCCATTGAGGCGGACGGCAGCTTCAAGCTCGATACCGCCATGATCATCGCAACCAAGGTCTGAGTTCAGCTCCGGATCCCAGTCCGCCTCTGTTGGCCGGGGTTAGGCCTACGAAGCGATTAATTTTGCTTGAGGCGTGATTTCAAAGTCTCTGGATACGGAGGCTTTGATAGGTGATTCGCTTTTGCTCAGCGAAGCGCAAATGGCGCGGATCACCTCTCATTTCCCGTTGTCGCACGGCGTGCCTCGGGTGGGCGACCGCCGCGTTGTCAGCGGGAGAGCGCCGGACAGAACTCCGCATCCCCCTGACAAAAAACCGCAAGAACCCGCTCGACTACGACAGGGCGATCTACAAGACCCGCCACAAGATCGAGAACCTCTTCGCCAAGCTCAAGGACTGGCGGCGCATCGCCACCCGCTACGACCGCTGCTCCCACACCTTCTTCTCGGCAATCTGCATCGCGGCCGTCGTCGCCTTCTATCCCATTGAGTCCGAAGTCTAGAGAACATCGAACCTTTTGCGAGGCGACGACAGCAGGGCTCCTTCCGAGACCAGAGCCTGTTTTGACAAGGGCGTCCGGCGGGACGCGCGCTCCACGCGCTTACGCGTTTCGAAAAAGTGTATATATCACGCGACATGATCGCCCTGCGCCGAGCTATGGCGCCAGCCGAGGCCTTTCGCCGATGTGGCGCGCCTTCCTAGAAACCGCGTTTCTCTTCGCGCTTCCCTTCATTCTCTACGCCGCATTCCATCTCTTGTTCCTGCGCTGGCCCTTCGTCGCGTCGCTTTGGACGCCGGGCCGGATTTCGAGCCTCGCCATCGCCGGCCTCGCGCTCGCGGTCATCGGAATGCTGGCGCTCGGTGTTCTCGGCCCCCGCGAACGGGGCGCCTATGTCCCGGCGCACATCGAGAACGGTCGGCTCGCGCCCGGGCGTTTCGAGTGAAGGAGCTCGACGCGCTGCTGCGCGATCCGCGACTGGCGCGCCTGTTTTCGGCGCTCGCCGTGACGGGCTGCGAGACGCGGATCGTGGGCGGCGCCGTGCGCGACGCCTTGCTCGGCATGACGCCACAGGAGGTGGATCTCGCGACGCCCGCTCATCCGGAAGAGGTCATGAGCGCTGCGCGCCGCGCCGGTTTCAAGGTCGCGCCGATCGGCGTCCACCACGGCACGGTCACGATCGTCGTCGACGGCGAGCCCTACGAGGTCACGACGCTGCGCGAGGACGTCGAGACCTATGGCCGCGCCGCCAAGGTGCGCTTCGGCGCCGATTTCGAGCAGGACGCTCTGCGCCGAGATTTCACCGTCAACGCCCTGTCGCTGACGCCCGATGGCGTGCTGCATGATTATGCGGGCGGTCGCGAGGATCTTGCCGCGCGGCGCATTCGCTTCATTGGCGATCCGGCGACGCGAATCGCCGAGGATTATCTGCGCATTCTGCGCTTCTTCCGCTTTCACGCAGCGATCGGCCAGGGATCCATCGATCGCGAGGGCCTCCACGCGGCGGTCCTCGCGCGCGGAAAGCTCACGATTCTCTCGCGTGAGCGCGTCGGCGCGGAACTCCTGAAACTTCTCGCGGCGCGCGGCGCGCCGGCGACGCTGCGGATCATGTGCGAGACCGGCATTCTCGAAGCGCTGCTCGGCTTGGGCTTGCCGGGGCGGCTCGAGCGGGTCGCCGCGATCGAAGCGGCGCGAGAAAAGGCGCCGGACGCCGTTCTGCGTCTCGGCGCGCTGGCGGTCTTGATCAGTGAGGACGCCGAACGCGTACGCGTCTCGCTGCGGCTCTCCAACGCCGAGCATGCGCGGCTCACGCGGATGGCGCGCCTCTGCGAGGAACGCCACGGACTCGGAGTCCCCCGCACGCGCCAGGAGCTGCTGGAGCTCATGTTCCATGAAGGTCGGCGCGGCGCCCTGGATGGTCTCGCTTTGCTGCAAGCCGAGAGCGGCGCAGGCGGAGACGACTCAAGCTGGCGCGCGGCTTTCGATTTCGTCGAGGCTTCCGAGCCGCCGGTCTTCCCCGTGAAAGCCGCGGATCTCATGCATCGCGGCTTTCCGCCCGGCCGCAAGCTGGGAGCGGCGTTGAAGCAGCTTCAGGATGACTGGATTCGCGCGGGTTTTCCCGACGACCCGCTAAAAATCGCCGAGCTCATCGAGATGGAAACGCGGCGCGGTCTGGAAGAATGATGCTCCAGATCATTGAAAAACTTGCTCTTTTTGCAAAAGCGCGCTGAGCCCAACAGCATTTGTTCGGCCTTGCTTGCAAAATGGCTTAAAAACGGGTGCAAATCGCCTTCAGGCTATCGCGCGGTCGGGGGACCGAATGCGCTAACGCGACTCCCGCTCGAACGGAGCGTCAGCTTTTCCCGTAGGGCGCGCAGCAGAATTTTTGAGATCACGCTTCCTGCGTTCAGGCGATTCCGCCACAGCGCAGGCGACTGAAGAGGGCGCGCCTCGATGCATGACCTACCCTCGACCCGCGGCCCTCAGCAGGGCGCAAGCCCGACGTCGGCGCGCCCGGGTCAGGAAAGCGCTCCGCCCACCGACGAGAGGCGCTCGGCGGCGAATTCTCTCGCGGCGCGCCTGACCACGCTGTTTTGGAGGCAAGACGAGGCGTCCAAGGGCAAGGCGCGTCTTGCCTTCTCGCGCGCCGATGTCGCGCGACTGGCGTTTCTGGTGACGATCCCGGTGCTCTGCTGGGTCTTTTACACGACCTCGAGCGGCATGATCGACGTGATGCGACGCGAGCCGGGCGACTGGGTCGGCATCATCGGCACGGTGATCGGCACGACCGCCCTTCTGACCATGCTCGCCGCCACCTCCTGGTCGCTCGGCGCAGACCTCGGCGCCCTGATCGCGCGTCAGCAGTTTCTGGGCGAGAGGGTCGCGCTCAAGACGGCGATCACGGGGCTCGTTTACGTCTTCGTCTTCTCGATCTCGGCGTTCTTCTCCTTCACCTATTATTACAACAACATTTTCGGCCTCTCGTCGAAGCGCCTCGCTGCGCAGCTGCAGCCGATGGAGATCGCCGCTGAATCGCTCCTGCCCGCGCAGAAATATATCGAGGAGAATTACGACGCCGAGAGTCAGCGCATCGTCTCGATGCCGGCGATGCGCGCCTATCTGGAGCGCATCGACGCGCTGACGCGCGCGGCGGCGAACGCCGGGCCGGCGCTGCGCGAGAATGCCCGCAAGGCGCAAGAGGAGTTGCAGCGCGTCGCGGCGATCGCCGCCCAGAAGACCGCGGCCGACCTCGCCGACGCGCAGGCGGCGCGCCGGCAGATTGCCGAGTCCGAGGAGAAGATCGCCGCGCTCGACCGCACGACCGCGGAGTTGGAGCCCATCGTCAAGGCCAAGGAGGAGCAGATCGCCGCGCTTTCGGCCACAGAGCGCGAGGAGGAGCAACTCGCGCTCGACGCCTCGAAGGGCCTCGACAACATGGGCGCCGCCTGCGGGCCGAATTGCCTGTCGCATCGGGGCAAGGCCGAAGCCGCGCGCAAGCGCGCCGCGACGATACGACAGACGCTCAGCGGGCCTTTGAGCGAGCGCGCCCATGCGATCAAGCAGCGTGATCTTCTCGAGGCTGCTCTGGTTACGCTGCGCCAGCAGGAAGAAAGCGCGCGCGCCAAGCGCCCCGCCGCGATCGACGCCAAGATCGAGCCGCCGCCCGACCTCTCGGCGGCCATCGCGGCCCTCTCTCAGGCGAGCATCGATATTCGCGTCAATCCGACGACGCAGCGCATACGCGAGGCGAAGCCCGCCTGTCTGCTGCTGCTCGGCGCAACGCGCGAGACCCGCTCGCTTCCCGCCGCAGTCCCCTCGGATTTCAGCTGCGAGCCGCAGGGACGCGAGACATTGGATCTCCTCGCGGCGCGCGACGAGGTGATCGGCGCGCGTGCGGCTTTCGCGCAAAAATGCGCGCTCGACGGCGAGCTGCGCAACGATATGCAAGCGATCGTAACGCGCATGCGCGCGGGCGGGGACGCGGCGAGCGCGTCGGCCGGCGTCAACGAAGCCAAGCAGCGCGTCGACGCCTGCGTCGTCTCGGGCAAGGCCGCCGGACTCACCGAAGCGCAAGTGCAGGAGTTGCTCAAGCGCAGCGACCGTTTCCTTCAGACGCGCAGCTTGGAGCGCAACCGTTTCGAGCTTGCGCGCGAAGCCTTTCTCAAGCTGACGCCCGACGCCACGATGGCGCTCGGCGTCGCGATCGCTCAGGACGCCTTCATGTTCGTCATGAAGCTTCTGTCCGAGATCTTGAAGCGGGAGACGAAGGCGCGCGAGCGCGCGCCGCTGCCATCCTCGATGGACCTGACCGACAATGACGGAGAGGATTGGGACACCCGCGTGCTCAAGGCGCTGCTACGGCGCGCGAGGCCCTATCACGGGGCGATGAGTCTGCTCGACGTTCATGTGCCCGAGATCGAGGCGCTGCCCGATGAGGTGCGCGACAATCTCTCGGGATTGCTCAACCGGCTCGTGCGCGCGGGCCACGCCTATGTCGATCGCAAAGGCGAATACATCCTCGACGACCGGACGCTGATCGAAGCTGAGGCGCGGCTGGAAGCGGCGCTCAAACGTCAGCGGCTGCTTGCGGCCACGGTCGGCGCGCCTGGACGCTTCTCGGCTCTCTCGGGATTTGCCGAGGACGGCGACGGAGTCTGGCGGCGCGGTCGCGGCGCGCTGGCGCGATATATCCTCCCCTCCCCGCCGGCCCCCGCCATCGCGGCGATGGAGAGCGACGACTAAATCTCCCCTTGGCTCGGACGAGGGCCATCCAAAAGCAAAACAGTCTTTAGTCCGGATGACGGCTTCCTGCGCGCCGGAGGCTCGCGGCCTCAGCGCCCGGGGAGGACGGTTGTCGACGCCGCGCCGTTCCGACGTCAGTATTTGACCGTGCAAGTCGAAACCTCGCCCTCCGACCTCGCGCCCATCGCGGGCACGTTGCAGCTCGCGTGGCCGACCGCCGTGCGGGCCCCCTTCTTGTAGGTGAAGCTCCCCTCCACGGGCCCGGGGATATCGGCATTGGGAAAATATTTGGCGATGAAAGCGTCGGCCTTGGCGCCCTTCAGACGCACCGGCGCGGCGAACGCCGGAGAAACCAAAAGCCCGCAGAGCGTCAGCGACACAAAGAATTTGTTCATTTCAATCTCCCTCTTCGTCGGCAGCCATGCCCACACTTCCCCTCCTTCTTGCGAGGAGGAAACACGCCCCACGCGCCCGTCGCCGGCCGCATCATCTTATCCAATATCTGAGAAATGATAGACTAAGTGCTTACGTAAAAATACTTTTATATATAAAGTGAGCGCAAAAGCGCCTCCCAGCTTCAGCGGTCGATGGGCTCGCCACGCACGACGGCCTGCCACGCGCGCGCGACGCGTTCACTGGGCAACCACGCTGTCAATTCGGTTTCGGTCGCCTCTTCCGTTGCAGGCCGAAAAGTCATCCGAACGGGATCACCCAGAAAACCGGATCCTTCGTCGAGCGGCTGCAAGGCGCCCTCGCTCGACGAAGCGTCCAGACGCAAAGGCAGAACCGACTCGAAAAAGATCGCGGCCAATTCCCTCGACCGCTTGTCATCGTGCGAGACATTTGGCTCCTCGGCAAAAGCCCAGAGCGCGCCGGCTCTGCGGTTCAGCGCGAAGAGCCCGGATATGACCCGCTTCCGCGAGTCCAAGTCCAGTTCCCCGGAATAAAACAGCCCTGGCACGCGCCGCGCCGCGCTTGGCAAAAGCGCCGAGAAATAGATTCCGCCCTTGTTCACAATGAAGCCGATGACGCGCTCCGCTTTCCACGCCGTGAACTCGTAGTTGAATTCGCCTCCCGCCGAGACGCCCCATAGCAAGAGCGGCGCATTTGCCAATTCTGGATGCTGGGCGCGGTTCGAAAGAGCCTGAAGGGCGTCGAGCAAGGCTTGGCCGCTCCCCTGCGCGGCGTTCGCATAATTCTCGATGAAGGCCAGGTCATGCGGCGCGTCGGTAAAATAACAACCCATCAGAGCGACGTTGTTGCGGCGAGCGAAGTCTTGCCAAAAGGGATCGCGCACGTCGGGCCGCCCGTCCTGGTTCGAACCCGGCATGAGGACGACAACGGCATGTAATGGTCCGGCGTCCTCCGGATGCCAAAGGCTGAACTTCGCTTTATCGTAATTGGGCCCCGGCGCGATTGATACATCGTCCACATCACGACTCGCGATTTGCGCGAAAGCAAAAGCGCCGGAAACGGTAAGACATGCAATGCAAGTCGCGGCGGCGCGACGCGCTGAACGACGCCATTTATGGCTAGAGCCCGGTGCGAAATAGTAGAGGCCGGCTTTTCGCATCGCGTTCTAAACTTCAAGAATCGATCACGTTTTCTGCGTTTAGGCGATTCTGCCTGAACGCAGCGTGAAATCTGGTCAACCTCGATCCGCTCATTTTAATGCCCATCCTAGGCTGTGCTCGTTTCCCCTGCGCCACCCTACTCCGCCACCAGCCCCTGCGGCGCCGCAAGACGTTCATAGGAAAAGCAAAATGCGCTGTCCAAGCCCAGCGCGGCGTTCACGATGGGATCGGCTGCGAGAAACGGCCGCCAGAATTCCGTGAGGGAGGGCCGTCCCGGGCCATTCACCCGGCTGAAGCGTCGCTCGCCCGATTGAAGTGGATCGAGATTGGGGTTTTGGAAAGTCTTGACGAATCCGTAGGACGAGAACACGCAAAAACGTAGGGATGCGCCCTCGCGCTCGAGCTCGCGCAGCGCGTCGAGCCAGGGCGCTTGCGCCAGCGCCCGACGCAGCACGTGCGCCGCAACGAGCGGGTCGCAGGCGTAGGTGAAGGCTGCGGGGCCGAGATTCACGAAGAGCCGTTCGTAGAAAGACCAGGCGACGACGAAGCGCTTGGCCTTACGATCTGGGGCGAGCGCCAGGCGTTCGATAAGCCGCGACATCGAACCGACCCACCGGCATTCTTCTAATCGCACGAGCGGCAGCACGAATACGATCGCGTCGCTCGCAAGGAGTTTGGTCGCGAACTGCACGCGAGACGCGACCGACGCCGATTGTGGCTGGCCCTCCTCCGGCGCCGCGAGACCGCCGCCGACATCGACGATTTCGAGCAGGCGGGTCGCGTCCGACAGGTCTTGCGACGCCTCTGCGTTCAGGCGGAAGAAATACTCCTGCAATGTCTCGGGCGGCGTCGGCTCGCCGCCGCTTTCGACCGTTTCTCTCAGGCGTTCGTAAGGAGAAACGAAGCTTTCCAGCAATTCATATTTCGACGCCGCCGGATAGCCGCCTTCAAACTCGCCGCGTCCGATCGGCTGAAGGGTCAGGCGCAGCGCCGACGGATAGCCATGCGCGCCCTGCGCGAAACAATCGGGAAGCGCCGCGATCAATGTAGACTTGCCCGCGCTGCGCGGACCGACGAGCGTGATCGTCAGGCGCTGCGGCAGAACGCGGTGAGCGTCCCGCTCGTCGGACGCCGGTTGAGCCACATCTGTCACGACTGCGCGGCCTTTGACGCGCCGCGAAAAAAGAAGCCGCGAACGGTCGCGAGCAGGCCCGCGGGCTTCACGGGCTCGGCTTCGTCAGGGGTGCTGGCGCGCGCGGCGCCAAGCTCGCGCCAATAGGTGTCAGCTTCGGCGACGATGACGGCGAGATGCGTTCCCTCCTCTACGGAGGTCCATTCGCCTTGTCGGCGACGTTGGAGATAAGCGCGCAACGCCTCGCCTTTCTCCGGGAAACCCCAGTCGTCGCAATAGATCACGGCGCGCTCCACCATGGCCTCGTTCGAGAGCTTCGCAGCCGCATCCGCGAGCGTCGCCGCTTCAAACGAAGGCTCGTCGAGCGCCAGACGCGCCGCCGCGAGCTCACGCGCCAGCGGAGTCTGACGCAACAGGCGATAAGCCTCGAGCTGCGTCGCCGCGTCGGCCCGCGGCGCAACCAAGCCCCCCAGTCCGAGCGCCGCTGCGTATCGGTGGACGAAGGATCGCTGTTCTTCATTCGCCCGACGCGGGCTCCCATCCAGCAGGCGCAGATCCGGTTGCCCCGCGAGCGCCTCGATCAACGCGGGATCGGCGCGAAACGCCTCGAACCCGCCGCGCGCCGCGAGATCGCCGCGCGCCGCGGCGGGGCAGTCGACGACGAGCGCGCAAAAGCTCCAGAACCGCAGAGGTTCGAGCGCGTCCCATTTCCGCGTCGGATCGAAGCGCTCGCCAAAGCCCGCCGCGGCAAGCGTCCTATTGAGTGAGGAGACGAGCCTCTCGCGGCGCTCCTGCAGGGGGGCGGCGCGCTTCGATTCCGGCGCCCCCAGTTCCGCGCCGCGTTCGGCGTCCGCGGCGAGGCGCAGAATCTCCTCTAGCAGCGGGTCGTTCTCCTGAAGGGCGCGTGCGCTCAAGCCGTCGAAGCCAAGGCGAAAAACGCGGGCGTGGCGCACGCCGCCCGGATCGACGGGAAGCACCTCGAAGTCGCCTCCATCGGGGCAAGCGCTGACGAGGCCGAGGTCGTCTCCGAGCGCGGCTCCATGGAAGGCCAAATCCACGACCGCGCCGGAGCCAGCCTCATCTGTCGTGCGCCGCGCCGAGACGCCGTCGGGCAAGGCGTTCTTCGCGCCGAAGAGCTTGGCGAGATTCTGCACGACGATCGCGCCGCTCCGCTCTACCGCATCGAAACGCTCCTGCGCCCGCCCGGTGGCGATGCGGACGTCGTCGCAGGTCAGCGGGTCCGCGATCGCTCCGCCTATGCGCCTCTGCTCGCGCGCCCAATCGCGAAAGGCGCGTCGCTGATGCATGACGAGGAACGTCGAGGAGCGTTTGAGAAAAGCGTCGCCTTGCGCAAAGCTCGCGAAGCGGAGCCGCAAGGTGGCGCAGGGCGCGCCGCCTTCGCGCAGCCAATGATCCAAAATCGCGAAGGGAGCTGGCGGCGGGGCTTCCTCGCGCTCTACGCGCAATTCGCGCGCCTCTATGGCGAGATGGCTCTGCTGAGCCGGAAACAGCCTTTGCGTGGGCTCCAGGCGCTGGATGACGATCGCGTCGGCAGGCCGCTCAACGCTCCGCTTTTGTCCGAGCGCCCAGACGAGCTTTGGGCCGCTGCGGAGGATACGCTCCTGAGCGTAACGCGCGAGATCGCCATGCGCCGAGAGCGACGCGGCGTTAAAGGCCGGCTGCGCCAGCGCTGAGCCGTCGGGAAGCTCGATGAAGAGAACGCGCCATTCGCCGCCGGTCAGCCCGAGCTTGTCGTCACAGAGCTCGATCCGCAGCTCGGCGCCGCCCACAGCGTGTAGAGCCAAGAAACGGCGCCCGCGCGGCACGTCGAACATTTGACAGCCGCAGCGCCAGCGCGCCGGTTCGACGAGATCGACGAGCTCGGCGTCGTCCATTGCTTCGGTGGCGGAAGCGAAGACGGCGATCTCAGGGCGCACGCCTTCGGCCGCGACCGTCTCCTCGTCGAAGAAGCCTAGCGCGAGACCACGTTTTCCATCCCAGAAGGCGTCTAAACGTTCCTGCCACATGCGACAGCGGTCTTCCCCGACACTGAGCGCGCGCGGGCGCGAAGATATACGCTTATCGCAGCGGTGGAAAGCGAAGGAAAAGTTGGGTTTTGGGCCGCTCTCCGGCCGCGCCGGCCCTCGCCCGCGCGATCTTGTTCCGGGCGGCGTTTGCGGGCATGCTCGAAGCGGAGCCGCAGGCGGCTAGAGCGCCATCGCCCGAACGCAGCGGGATCCAGCTTTTCGTCGGCCGGTAAGGAGCCGCAGGTGCTGAGAGTCTTCGTCGCAGCCGCTGTTTTCCTTCTGCTTTCCGCCTGTCAGATGACCCGAGACCGGGAGGCGGACAGCCAAAAAGAATTCGAGCAGGCTGTCGCCGCGCAGCACAAGAGCATCGCCAGCATCTGCGAGAAGATCACATCGGACGTCCAGAGACGCCGTTGCCTGGGCGAGTGAAGGGCCCCCAGGAAACCCGCGCCACAACAGATCCAGGCCTCAACCTTGTAATTGACGGTCTGATTGAGGCTGCAGGGTGCGAAGCGGCTTGCCGCGTGAGACCGCAAAACTCCAACGCCGTGCTTCGCCTTCAAGGACAGCGATAATTTGAGAGACGGATCCGCGTTCGCCGAGGCGCACCGCCTTGGTGACGAGACCGAGGAGAAAGCCCGGATTGCGGATGGCGTGGCCAAGAGCGAGCGTCTCGTCGTCGCGCCGGGCGATGGCTTGCTCACGACCGCTCTGATCGAGCGCCGCCAGTTCTAGCGCGAGCGACCAGGCGGCGTCGCGAGCCTTGGCCATGCTGAAATTGATGACCCCGGTTTCGACGTCGCCCAGATATTGGTTCAAGAACCGCAGCGGAGGCCAAACTGAGGCCAGCTTCTCCTTCACGTCGCCAACCAGGTCGGCCAAGAGATCGTTGATGCGGTTGAAATCCGGGTGCAGCGCCTGCAACCCCTGCGAGCCGACGGTCTCGACAGCCGCGATTCCGAGGTCGAGATTGATGTGAGCATTGATGCCCAGCAGCAGGTGCTGCAACGTGATCGGCCACCATTGCGGCGTAACCTGAAAGGCGTAGTCCCAACAGCGTGTCGGCTTGAATCCGCTTTGCATTTTATCGTAGGCCGCGAGATAGCGGTTCGCAAAATTCACATCGAATTTTTCCATGCGCACATTGTCATCGAAGTAGTCGCCTTGGTCGATGCGCTGTTTAACGGCGATCGTGACTTCACGGTAAAGGACCGCGAAATAGCCAAGCCTTGATGGCTTTGCTTTCGCGTCTTCTACAATCAGCGTCAGCCGCTCTATGACTTCATCAATCGTCTTCGCTTGGGACATCAACGGCTCCTCCAAACTGCTTTCGGGAAATCGGCTCGAATCCATCAAAAACGAAGATAGCGATCCTCCGGGTTCGGGGATAGACGATATTTTTCCCCATCCTTGTGTTCTCTCTGACGAGACGTCTCTAAATACGGCGCCAACCCGGGATGGTCGGCCAATCTTTTAAACAGACTGTATTTACGGCGCGTCGACGTCGCAGGCCGCAATCAGCATACGATAGCTCTCGACCGCATATTTTTTTTCATTGCCACGTTGCCGCCCGAAAATTCCGCGGCACATAAGGATGGGCCTGACCGATCAGTTTTCGCGTCCAGGCAAACGGGTTCTTTACAAAATATTGGGAGGGACTGATGCTAAAGAAACATTGCCTTCAGCTCGCCGCTTCGCTTCTCCTCGCGCTTCCATCGGCAACAGCGGCCCGGGCGGCGGAGTACCAGCCGTTCCCCGACGGCTATGGCTATATGGACCCCTCAGAAATCTCGCTGCTGGTCAACGCGGTCAAAGACGGCGACCACGCCGTGCTGCGCGACCATGGCTGGCGGATGTGGGCGGGCATCATGCAGCCCGCGAAAGGGCTCGATTGGCCCGTCTGGTACACTTGGCCCAACACCACCGCGGCTTTCGCCGTCGAGCCGGCGCCTGGGGCGCTCGCGGCGGCGAGCTCTGGGAGATCACTGCTCAAGCGCAATATGATCAATGTGAACATCCCATCCACTGAATTGCCATACTATCCAATTCCCGAGGCGGTCGCCAAAGCCTATCCGAACGCCACCTCGAAATGCGGCGCCAACAACATCTGCGACGGCGCGCATTTTCAATTCAACGGCGACATCATGATACCGACGGAGTCGCTGAGCAAAGAGGCCTTCGACTGGATCCGCGGCTCCAAACCAAGCGCGCCGAAGCTCTATGAGGTAGAGAGCCTCGACAAGTTGCACAAGGACGGTGTGCATCTCCTGGAGGCGCCGGCGCGTCACATCGTGACGAAGCATATGTATTGGCCGGTCAAGGCCGCCGGCCTGTCGGCGATCCCCGTGTGGCGCGACGACTATGGCCCGAATTACGCGAAATACGCAGGCTATGAGCTTTGGAAAAATCTCGTCGCAGTCGATCCAAGCGGCAAATCGCCTGCGCAGCTCGAGGCCAAGGTCAGTTTCCTCTATGGCGTGTTTGAACCGGATCAAACGACGCCCTGGCCAACGGTGACGGCGACGGCGACCCTCTATGGGATCGACCAGTTCTACCACCACAAGGTCACGCGAGCGGCGTGGGACAGTTTCGACGAAGCCGACAAGGCGATCCTCAGCGCGGCGAGCTATTGGGCCTACAATAAGCCCTTCGAGGTCGGCGATTATCTCGTGACCGTCGCCATGCACGTCAACACCAAGGAACTGCCGACCTGGGCCCTGCAGAGCGTCTGGTGGTCGGATCGAGCCGACGCAGGCCCTTACGCCGCCAACCGCCCTTCCCTGCCCGACGCCCAGGGGCCCTGGGCCCATTATCTGCTGGTTGACTCCTATGGCGTTCCCGTGCGGCCAGGGGGTGCGCAGCCGGTGGCGATGAACCCTTACATCGAACTGGCGATCCATCCGGTGGCGACGAACTGCAACAATTGCCACAACCGCGCCGGGTGGCCCAATAGCCAAGCCGCCCACAAGCTCCCCCCCTTCGCGAGCTATCAGAACGCCGACTGCCCGGACCCGCTCGAAACGCTCAACCCCGACAGCAAGTGTCTGAAGCCGCTGACGCTGACCGACTTCCAGTGGATCATCCCGGATCGCGCGAAATAGGCGCGCCCTTGTGGGCGATCTGCATGGGCGTTTTCAACGGATCAGCTGTCGATCACGCCATTCGACGGCCCGCTCAAGCGCCCTCTCCCCGGCCCTCCCCGCTATCGCGGGAGAGGGAGTCGGACTGCGCATGTCTCCGATGTGCTGCTTAGATCACGCTGGGTTCAGGCGGAATCGCCTGAAAAGACGTGATCGATTCTAAAAGTTTAAGCGCGAATATGTCTGCGCGCGACGTCGCTCGCAGCCCGCGCCTCAGCCCTTGGCGGCGGCCGCGACCTCGGCGGCGAAGTCGCCGGTCTGCTTCTCGATGCCCTCGCCGAGCGCATAGCGCTTGAAGCCCTTGATCGCGATCGGGGCGCCGGCCTTGCCCTCGGTCTCCTTGACCGCCTGAGCGACGGTCTTGCCGCCGTGGTCGGGATGGTTCGAGACCTGCTCGGGCAAGAGCACTTCCTTGTAATAGGTCTTGAGCCCCGACTCGATGATCTTCTCCATCACCTTGTCGGGCTTGCCGGCGTTCTTCTCGCGCAGCAGGTTCTTCTCGCGCTCGATGGTCGCCGCGTCGATCTCATCAGCCGTCATGGCGGCCGGATTAGCCGAGGCGACATGCATCGCGAGCTGGCGCGCGAGCGTCGCGAGGACCTCCTTGTCGCCCGTCGACTCGAGAGCGACGATGACCGCGATCTTGCCGAGACCGTCGGAAATCTGCGTGTGGACGTAGCGGCCGACGACGCCGTCCGTGACCGAAAGCTCGGCGGCGCGGCGCAGCGTGAGGTTCTCGCCGATATTGGCGATGGCCGTCGTGATGGCCTCGGCGACTGTGGCGCCGCCCGGGTAGGCTTGGGCGTTCAACTCCTCGACCTCGGTCTTGCCGGACTTCAGCGCGGTCTCGGAGATGTTCCGCACGAGCGTCTGGAAATCGGTGTTGCGCGCGACGAAATCGGTCTCGGAGTTCACCTCGACGACGACGCCCTTCGTTCCCTCGACCAGCGCCGCGACGAGGCCTTCGGCGGCCACGCGGCCGGCCTTCTTCGCCGCCTTGGAGAGGCCCTTCTTACGCAGCCAATCGACCGAAGCTTCAAAATTTCCGTCGTTCTCGGTGAGCGCCGTCTTGCAATCCATCATGCCGGCGCCGGTGCTTTCACGCAGCTCCTTGACGAGGGCGGCGGTGATCGTGGCCATGAGCGAAATCCTCTATTGCGTGCGCGGACCCATCGCGTTGCGACCGGGCGCTCTCTTTCCAAAAGGACGCCGGCCCTTGCGGGCCGGCGAGATGACTAGGGTGTTTATGCGACAGGACGCCTAACGGCGTTCCTCGAACGGAAACGTTCGAGGAACAAGGGCGCGCGTCAGCCGGCGGTCAGCGCGCGGGCGGCTTCGATCCAATTGTCGCGCACGATGCGGCCGCCGAGCTTGAGATCGCTGTCGAGCTTCTCGGCTTCTGCGGCGTTGAGCGCGGCGATCTGCCAATAGTGGAAGACGCCGCCGTCATTGAGCTTCTTGACGATCTGCGGGCCGACGCCCTGGAGCTTGGCGAGATCGTCCGGCGCGCCGCGCGGCGCGGCGAGCAGCTCGAAGGCTTCCGTCGGCCCTTCGACCTCGGCCGTCGCGGTCTCCAGCGCCGGCTCGGCCGGCGGCGCCTCGGCCTCGCCGATGTCCATGCCCATCGCGCCCTGGCTGCGCCCGATGCCGTCGATCGCCGCGCGCGCGATCAGATCGCAGTAAAGGGCGATGGCGCGGCCGGCGTCGTCATTGCCGGGAACCGGAAACGTCACGCCGTCCGGATCGCAATTGGTGTCGAGGATGGCGACGACCGGGATCTTGAGGCGGTTCGCCTCCTTGATCGCCAGCGCCTCTTTGTTCGTGTCGATGACGAAGATGAGGTCGGGCGTGCCGCCCATGTCCTTGATGCCGCCCAGCGCCTTCTCGAGCTTGTCGCGCTCGCGCGTGAGCAGCAGGCGCTCCTTCTTCGTCACGCCGCCGGCGCCGACCGAAAGCTGCTCCTCGAGCTTGCGCAGGCGTTGGATCGACCCCGAGATCGTCTTCCAATTGGTCAGCGTGCCGCCGAGCCAGCGCGAATTAATGTAATATTGCGCGCTGCGCTTCGCGGCGTCGGCGATCTGATCCTGCGCCTGGCGCTTCGTGCCGACGAGCAGCACGCGGCCGCCCTTGGCCACCGTATCGGAAACGGCCTTCAGCGCCTGATGCATCAGCGGCACCGTCTGCGCAAGGTCGATGATGTGGATGTTGTTGCGGGCGCCGAAGATATAGGGCGCCATTTTCGGGTTCCAGCGATGCGACTGATGGCCGAAATGGGCGCCGGCCTCGAGGAGGCCACGCATCGAGAAGTCGGGCAGCGACATGTTATTCTTTCTCCGGTTCGAGCCTCGGCGAAAGCGTCTTTGAGCCGGAAAACCGACACCGGAGCGCCGCCTTGATTCAGGGGACGCGTAGACTTTCGCCTGTGGGATGGGCCGGGTGTATAGGGGAGAGCGGCGCGGGATGCAAGCGGCGCGGAGGAAGAAGATCACCCTGCCGGCCAGATTGGCTTTTCTATTTAGCAGCGGGAGCGGGTCGTATGCAGGAGCGAGCGCAGGACAATGCCATAGCTTAGAGGCGCCGCTTCGCTGGGAGCGCCGAATATGCCCATACTGCGTATGGATCACTTCACCGTGCTCGCCACGGATACGGGACAAACGGTCGCCTTCTATCGGGAGCTGCTCGGCTTCGAGCCGGGCCCGCGGCAGGCTTTCGCATTCCCGGGCGCGTGGCTCTATAACAATGGCGAGGCGGTCCTGCGTCCTGCATGTCATCGAACGCTCCGCGATTCCTGACGGTTGCGGCGTCCTCGATCACGTCGCCTTTTGGGGAGAAGACCTCCTTCTCTGCTCGCAAAGCTGGAGGCGCGGGGCTTGGCCTATGAACTTCGAAGGCTGCCGGAAGGCGGACACGCCGCAGGCGTGTGGCAGCTCTTCTTCCAGGATTCCAACGGCGCTTGCATAGAAATAGACTTCGCCGCGACGGAGACCCGAAACTGACGAGAACGCAAAGCAGTCATCCAAAGCGGTCATCTATGACGAATTCTCGGAAGGCATGATACTTTAACGAGCGACGGCCGGGATCGGGTGGACGCAAGATATAGCGCCGTGCGAATATGATACATGCCCGGGCGAGCGCCCTGTCCTCGCTGAGGCGAAGAACCGGCGCCGAAGCCTGCGCGGGGGTACGCCCCTTCCATGCAAGCTCGGTCCCCTCGTCCAGACTGACCTCTAATTTCATCTCTGCGTATCGAGCTCACGCCGCCCAGCACTGGCTCGGATTTGCGAACGCCATTTGTTAGGCCGGCGCGGGAACGCGCGCGGGCGATGCGCGTTGATTGAGAGTCTATCGCTTAGTGGGAGATCTAATAATGAAATACTCGACTTTATTCGCGCTTTCCGTTTCGCTCTTCATGGCCGGGGGGTCGGCAGCGGAAGCTTGGGAGTGGACTCCCTGGGGATTGGAGCACGGAACTACCCCTCCCCCAGGAGCATTTCTTGGGGGCACAGAACAGGTTACCGGAGAAAATCGCACGCGTCAGCTTTGGATCTGCCAAATTGAAGATACAATTGGCATTCACCCAGGGAAGGTCGTTGAAGGATACTGTAATATCGGCTACGATAGCAAAGAAAGAAAATATGGCTCGTACCGAGTATTAACTAACGTTGCGGCGGCGCATTGGGTTCATGCAAGCAATGGTGAAGTCCCCAATGGCGCTTTTGAAGGGGGACGCGAACCAGAACGGACCCTTTATGTTTGCCGCGGCCCCTATAATAATGGCGTCCACCCGGGAAAGATCGTCGATCATGCATGTAATATCCCGTGGGGCGGCGGAGAACCACATTTGTCGAATTATGAAGTTCTCATCGTCGACAGGTAGTCTCCCCGGATAGTGGTCGAAAAGACCGAGCTTCCCCCTCGAGCGCGGGAAACATCGGTCTTTTCGCTTTGAACTGATAATCGGACTCTTCGCGCGAAGGGCCCCCAAGGCGGCTCAGAGGAATCCTCCGGACTCGATGAATCAAAAATGGAACGAATTTTGATCGTGTTTAACTGTATACCGTCATGGGTTTCGCTCTAGAGCTTGTCCCAGAAAAGTGCGAAGCGGTTTTCCGGTCAGGATATGCTCCAATCTTTTGATTTGGCGCGATTCCTTATCGCTCGTACGATTCCGTTCGAGCGGGAACCGCGCTAAGACACCAAAATGGCCCACACCCACCACCCCAGCCATCACGCGCACGAGCACAGCCACGCGCCGCAAGACTTCAGCGCCGCCTTCGCCATTGGCGCATCGCTCAATCTCGGGCTCGTGATCGCGCAAGTGGTCTACGGGCTCCGTTCAAACTCGCTCGCGCTGATCTCGGACGGCGTGCATAATTTTTCGGATGTGCTCGGCCTGCTTTTGGCTTGGGGCGGCTCGTGGCTCGCGACCCGGCGGCCGACCGCCACACGCACTTACGGCTACCGGAGAGCGTCCATTTTGGCGGCGCTCGGCAATGCGTCGTTGCTCTTGGTCGCGACGGGCGGGCTTCTGCTCGAAGCGGCGCAGCGGCTCGTCAATGCGCCCCCGGAGGTTGCGAGCGGCACGGTGCTTTGGGTGGCGCTCGCGGGCATCGTCATCAACACGGCGACCGCCCTGCTCTTCCTGCGCGGCCGCGAGCGGGATCTCAACATCAGGGGCGCCTTCATCCATATGGCCGGAGACGCCGCCGTGTCGGCGGGCGTCGTCGTCGTCGCGCTCTTGATCGGTCAAACCGGCTTGTTCTGGCTCGATCCGCTGGCCAGCATCGCCATCGGCGTCGTCATTCTCTGGAGCAGTTGGGGCCTTTTGCGCGATGGGCTCAATCTTGCGCTCGACGCCGTGCCGGCGGGCGTCGATCCTGCCGCCGTGGCGGCTTATCTTGCGAGTCTCGACGGCGTCACCGAGGTCCATGATCTTCATATTTGGGGCATGAGCACCACGGAAACCGCCTTGACGGCGCATTTGGTGCGTCCTGGCTCGCAACTCGACGACGTCTTTCTGGCCATGGCTGCGCAAGAGCTGGAACACCGCTTCGGCATCCAACACGCGACAATTCAAATCGAAACGGGCGAAGGCGAATGTCGCCTCGCCCCGGCGAATGTCGTGTGAGCGCGCATTCGGATCGACGCGTGCCGCGCCCTTGCGTCACGCTCTTTCCATCAATGCGGCATGGCCGCTATACTGCCGCACTCTTATTTCTTGCGAGACCTGTTCCTATGAGCCTCAGAATTCATTTGAGCCGCTTCGCCTTGCTCGCGCTTGCGGGCCTCTCGAGTCTCGACGCGCAGGCTGGGAGCTTACGCGACTACAACCATATCGTCGTCATCCTCCAGGAAAATCATAGCTTCGACAATCTCTGGGGATTTTGGGGCGAGGTCGACGGCGCGCCGGTCAACGGCATTGCGCAAGCGGACGCCCCGCACCGCTTGCAGCTTGGCGCCGACGGCAAGCCCTTCGGCTGCCTCTTCCAAAACGACGTCAATCTCAAGGATGTGAAGCCAGCGGGCGACGCGACTTGCGCCTTCCCCAACGCGCCTTTCGACATCGAGGATTATATCAAGCCGCGGGACGAGACCTGTCCGAAGCCTTATGGCGAAACCTTCACGAAGCAAGGCAAACGCGATGGATACGCCAAGGGCCAAGGCGCGCCCGGCGGCTGCACGCGCGACCTCACGCACAGCTTCTACAATGAGCAATTTCAGATCAACGACGGCGGGCAGAATCGCTATGTGATGGGAAGCGACGCGGCCGGGCTCGTCATGGGCTATTACGACACGCGGCAATCGCCTCTCTACAGATATCTGCATGAGGCCGGCGCGCCCTCATATGTGATCTCAGATAACTTCTTTCATGCGGCCTTTGGCGGCTCGTTCATCAATCACCAGTGGCTGATCGCCGCGCGCACGCCCGTTTTCACAAATCCGCCAAGCCTTGGCGCGGGTCAGGATCTACATAGCTCGATCGACGCCAACGGCCTCGCGACGAAGCCGCCCAAGGAGGTCTATGAGGCGCAGCAAGCGCTGATGCGCGACCGGCCGCTCACGGCCTATTGCGAAGGCGATGCGCGCATGCCGTCGGGCCTCGTCGGAGCGCCCAAGGGCTTCATCTGCGGCGATTGGGTCGTCGGCACGATCAGCCCGCAGAACTGGCCCTGGCGTCCAGACGAGCCCAGCATCCCGCGTCTTCAGCCCTTGACGCATGCGACGATCGGCGATCGCTTGACCGAAAGGCGGATCGACTGGGCTTGGTACGCGGGGGGCTGGGACAATGTCGAAGGCAAGCGCGACGGGCGCGGCTGGACCAATGGCGCGGGACCCCACTGCGCCAATGCGCAGGGCGCGGACCCGCACGCGCTCGAGACAGTGATTGACGGCGTGCTGCGCTGCCCCGACAAGTCCTTTCAATATCATCATCAGGCCTTCGACTATTTTGAAAAATACGGGCCGGGAACGGACGGCCGCAAGAATCATCTGCGCGACGAGGAGGAGTTTTTCGACGCGGCTCGGGAAGGCCGTCTGCCAGCCGTGAGCTTCGTGAAGCCTCTGGGCTCGGAGAATGAGCATCCGGGCTATGCGAGCGAGGACAAGGGCGACAGCCATCTCGTCAAGCTCGTGAAGGCGGTGGTGGACGGGACGAACGGCAACGACACGCTGATCATCATCGCCTATGACGAGCACGGCGGCGCCTGGGACCATGTCCCGCCTCCTCCTCATGGCGATAACGCCAATGGCGCGCATGACGAATGGGGCCCCGGCACGCGCATTCCCGTGATGCTGATCGCGAGGAAGCTCGCGCGCTCGGGCGTCGATCACGTCGCGCATGACACGACGGCGATCGCCAAGCTCATCGAGGAGCGCTTCTGCCTCGCGCCCTTGGGAGAGCGGGACAAGACGGTCGCGAGCTTGAAGAGCGCGCTGGGGGACAAGAGCGCCGATGCGTGCAAAGCAGACACGAACCGATGAAGTAACGCCCCCTCCCTCACCCTCCCCCGCTCGCGCGGGAGAGGGAGCGGCCGGCGTTGCGCGAAAAGTCTAAGATGCGCGCAACCGAACTCCCTCTCCCGTGAAAACGCTACGGCATTCACACATCGTGGTTTGCGGCGGACGCGGAACTCTGATTCCTTCTCCCGCGTGATTTGGGAGGTTGGGGATGTCGGAGGTTTCGCTGGGGCGGTTTGGCGACCGTCGCCTGGAAAAAGGGGGGCGTTTTTGCACGCCCGTCTGGTGTCGGCGGTCGGTCGGGGACTACGGGTGCGACGGTTGGGCGGGGATCGGGCGGGAGAAATTCGCCTGACCCGCTTCCTTCGCAATCGGAATGTGAGCCCCGGCGAGATGGCTGCGCATGCGGCGGAGCGTCTCGGTCTGCGTTGCGCGGATCGCCACGTGCTGGCGATCCAGGACACCACGGTGGTCAAGTCTTCCGGCGGCGGCGGGCTTTATCTGCATGTTTGCGCGGCGGTGGACGCGGACGACGGGACGCTGCTGGGCCTGGCGCATGCGCGGTTCCTCAAGCGCGAGGAAGGCCGCAAGGGGCAAAGGCGGGCCCTGCCGACCGTGGCGAAGGAGAGCCAGCGCTGGCTGGAGGGGGCGGACGACGCCGCGCGGGCCTGCCGGAGCGCGCGCGAGATCACGATCGTCGCGGATCGCGAGAGCGATATTTACGCCGCCTTCGCGCAGCGTCCTGCGCAGGCGCATATGATCGTGCGTGCGGCGCAGGATCGCAGCCTCGAGGACGGCGGGCGTCTGTTCGCCACAGCCGACGCTCTGCCCGAGGCGGGACGAACCCGGCTGGATTTGCCGGCCAAACCCGGCCGCCCCGCGCGCCAGACGACCTTGGCGGCGCGCTTTTCCCGCATCGAGCTGAAGCGGCCCAAAAACAGCGTCGACGAAGGCTTGCCGGAAAGCTTGAGCCTGCATCTCGTCGATCTGCGAGAGGTCGATCCGCCTTCCGGCGAGACCATCCATTGGCGGCTCATAACCACCTATCCCGTCGCCGATTTGCGCGAAGCTCTGCAAGTCGGGGAGCTTTACCGCCGCCGCTGGGCGATCGAGCAATTGTTCCGCACGATGAAGACGCAGGGCTTCGACATTGAAGGCCTGCGCATCGAGGACGACGTTCCCCGCTGCAACCTGGTGATGGCCGCGCTGATCGCCGCCGTCACCGTCCAGCAACTCGTCCACGCCCGCGACGGCGGCGGCGCAAAAGGCCGATTGCGCCCAGTCAGCGACGCTTTCGAGGAAGCCGACATCCCCCTCCTCGAAGCCCTTTGCGCCACGCTCGAAGGCAAAACGCAAAGACAAAAGAACCCCCACCCCAAAGGCTCTCTCGCCTACGCCGCCTGGGTCTGCGCACGCCTGGGAGGCTGGACCGGATACTACGGAAAACCAGGCCCCGTCGTCATGCTCCAGGGTTGGCTCCAGTTCCAAGCCGCAAAGCAGGGCGTCAACGCAATCACGGCAAGCCAAGTTATGTGAATCTGGTAGCGTGAAAACGGGGGAGGGGTGGGGAGGGGGCGACACAACCAAACCCGCTTAACGACACCCTTGCTTTTTCCCCTGCCCCCAAGAAAGCCTTCCCCGTGAGTGAAACGATCCTCCTCTCCAACGCCGCCGGCGACAGCGCGGCCATCGCGAGTTTCGGCGCCGAGCTCTGCGCCTGGCGTTCCGGCGGCGTCGACCTCATCTGGGAGATCGACGGACGCTTCTGGGACCGCACGGCTCCGGTGCTTTTTCCCATCGTGGGCGCCACCCGCGAGGGTTGCATTCGCGTCGAGGGCATGAGCTATCCCTTGTCCTTGCACGGCTTCGCCTGGGAGAAGGACTTTACCGTCGCCGAACGCCGCGAGGATTTCCTGCGCCTGGAGCTTGCCGCCGACGAGGAAACGCGCGCGCTTTATCCATTCGAGTTCCGCTTCGGCGTCGAGTTTCGACTCCTGCCCGGAGCGCTGGAAAATACGCTCATCGTCCAAAACACGGGCGCAAAGCCCCTGCCCTACGCCTGCGGCTTGCACCCCGCCTTCCGCTGGCCGCTTGCGGGCTCGAAGGCGCAGCATGCGCTCGTGTTCGACGCTCCCGAAGACCCGGCGCTGCCGGTCATCGCCGCGGGCGGACTCATCAGTTTCGAGAAGAAGCGCGTTCCGCTGGAGGACCGCGTTTTGCCGCTCGCGCCGGAACTCTTTGCGAGAGACGCGATGGTGTTCCTCGACACGAAAAGCCGCCGCGTCGCCTTCGACAATGGCGAGGGCGCGCGGATCCTCTGCGAATTCCCCGATTTTCCGCATATCGGCTTCTGGATGCGGCCCGGCGCCCCCTATCTCTGCCTCGAGCCCTGGACGGGCCACGCCGATCCGGAAGGGTTCTCGGGCGAGCTCAGGGAAAAGCCGTCGATGCGAAGTCTCGCGCCGGGCGCGAGCGCAAGGCACAGGGCGGTTTTTCGGTTTGAAAGAGCGGAGGGTTGACGCGACAGAAGCTCCCCGCCTCGCCGGCCGCTCTCAGCCGCTGTCCGATCCTGCGGGAGTCACGGGGCGCGTAAAAAACGTAAACTTTGGAGGCGTAACCTCGCGGTCGCTATGACGCTTGTTTGGCTCGCTCAGCGCTTCGCTGAACCGCCCCGCCCTGCACAGCTCCGCGTGTATAATACGCCATGAGGGCAGCTCGCAGGACTCGCGTTCGACGTGTCCCGCAATCGCCTCGCAGGCCACATCTGCAAGCTCCGGCATAAGCTTCCTGTGGGCTCCGGTTAGGTAATAGGCTCGCATGGACTCCTCCGACCGCCACAACGAGGCCGTCCACATCGCCAAATTCGGCTCGGCCAGCAGTTTGGCGCCCAAGAAGCCCGGCGCAATCCGCAATTGCGCGACCGCAAGCTCACTCGCCCGCATAAACTGGGGCAACAGCCAGATCGACTTCAGCCGAAAGCGCGTCATCGCCAGTATCGGCATGCGATCGACTCCTGCTCAGCGCAATCGTCCGGCGTCCGGACTCGACACCGAGCTGCGACCCACTACCGCTAAGCAAAAGTTACACCCCCAACCGTGTCTTTCTCACGAAACTCCCCTCGTCCGCAGAACGGCTCACCGCAGACCTTCCGCATTCGTCATGTCGAGCCTGGCGCTCGATACGGCCCGTTTCGGACTTGCAACCCGGCGCCACGCAGGCCATAGCGGCTCCGGCCCGACCATTGCTTGTGCGAGCCCACAGCCCCAGGACGCTCCGCCTCATGACCATCGCCCCCACCGTCATCGACGCCATCGGCAAGTCGCCGCTCATCGAACTGCGCGCGGCCTCGAAAGCCACGGGCTGCCGCATATTGGGCAAGGCCGAGTTCATGAACCCGGGCGGCTCGGTCAAGGATCGCGCGGCGCTCTACATTGTTAAGGACGCCGTCGCGCGAGGCGCGCTCAAGCCCGGCGGCGTCATCGTCGAGGGCACGGCGGGCAATACCGGGATCGGCCTCGCGCTCGTCGCCAACGCCCTGGGCTACAAGACGGTGATCGTGATCCCTGAGACGCAGTCGCAGGAGAAAAAGGACATGCTGCGCCTGCAGGGTGCGGAACTCGTCGAAGTCCCGGCCGTCCCCTACGCCAATCCCAATAATTACGTGAAGCTTTCGGGGCGTCTCGCCGAGCGTCTCGCCAAGGAGCGTCCGGAAGGGGCGATCTGGGCCAATCAGTTCGACAATGTCGCGAATCGCGAGGCGCATATCGAGACGACTGGGCCGGAGATCTGGGACGAGCTTGGCGGCGCGGTCGACGGCTTCATATGCGCCTGCGGCACAGGCGGCACGCTCGCCGGAGTGGGCATCGCCCTCAAGGCGCGCAAGCCCGCGATCAAAATCGGCATCGCCGATCCGATGGGGGCGGCGCTCTATTCCTATTACACGACGGGGGAGCTGAAGGCCTCGGGAACCTCCATCACCGAGGGGATCGGCCAGGGCCGCATCACCGGCAATCTCGTGGACGCGCCGATCGACTTCGCCTGCCAGATCCCAGACGACGAGGCGCTGCCGATCGTCTTCGATCTCGCCGAAAACGAAGGTCTGATGCTCGGCGGCTCGTCGGGGATCAATGTCGCCGGGGCGATCCGCCTCGCGCGCGAGCTCGGGCCGGGCAAGACGATCGTCACCGTGCTTTGCGACGGCGGCGCCCGCTACGCCTCGAAGCTCTATAATCCCGAGTTCTTGCGGGGGCTCAATCTGCCGACGCCGCCATGGCTCGGCGCGCGCGACAAGATCGATCCGGGGTTTGTGTGATGCGAATGCGAGCCGAAGGCTCGGAGTCCAGGCGCTCGGACCACGAGCCTCCGGCTCGCATGAACGACCGGCGAGTCGCCTAATCCCGTCCCGCGACCCGCTCCACTTCGGCGCCGCAGCCAGACAGCTTCTTCTCCAGCCGCTCGAAGCCGCGGTCGAGATGGTAAACGCGGTTGATCGTCGTCTCGCCCTTGGCCGCGAGTCCGGCGATGACGAGCGAGACCGAGGCGCGCAGATCCGTCGCCATGACCTGCGCTCCTTGCAGCTCTTCAGCGCCGGTGACGATGGCGCTGTCGCCCTCGAGGCGGATGCGCGCGCCGAGCCTAGCCAGCTCCTGCACATGCATGAAGCGGTTCTCGAAAATCGTCTCGGTGATGCGCGAGACGCCATTGGCTCTGGTCATCAGCGCCATGAACTGCGCCTGAAGATCGGTCGGAAATTCCGGGAAAGGCGCGGTGCGCACATCGACCGGGGCAAGCCCCGAGCCATTGCGGACCACGCGCAGACCGTCCTCGCTCTCCGAAACCTCCGCGCCGGCCAGCCTCACCGCGTCGATCGCCGCCTGAAGCAGGTCGGCGCGCGCGCCGCTGAGGACAACATCGCCGCCGGTCATTGCGACGGCCATCGCATAGGTGCCGGCCTCGATGCGATCGGGCAGAACGGCGTGCCAGCCGCCGTGCAGCGACGAAACGCCTTGGATCTCGATCGTCGATTGCCCAGCGCCCTTGATGCGCGCGCCCATCGCGTTCAAGCACTCGGCGAGATCGACGATCTCCGGCTCACGCGCGGCGTTGCGCAGCACGGTCGTTCCCTTGGCGAGCGAAGCCGCCATCAGCGCCATATGGGTCCCGCCGACGGTTACCTTCTCGAAATTGATCTCGGCGCCGACGAGTCCCTTCTTGGCCTGGGCCACGACATAGCCGTTCTCGATCGCGATCTCCGCGCCGAGCTTCTCCATCGCCATGAGCAGCAGATCGACGGGGCGCGTGCCGATCGCGCAGCCGCCCGGCAATGAGACGCGCGCTTCTCCTATGCGCGCCAGCAGCGGCGCGAGCACCCAGAAGCTCGCGCGCATGCGCGAGACCATCTCATAGGGCGCGGTGGTGTCGACGATCTCGCGCGCGGTGAGATGAACGGTGCGGCCCGTGTCGGGCGAAGCGCCGGCGCGTTTTCCTGCGATGGCGTAGTCGACGCCGTGGTTGGTGAGAATGCGCTCAAGCTGGGTCACATCGGCCAAAAGCGGCATGTTCTCGAGCGTCAGCGTCTCGCGCGTGAGCAGCGAGGCGATCATCAGCGGCAGCGCGGCGTTCTTGGCGCCGGAGATCGGAATGGTTCCCTTCAGCTTATGACCGCCGACGATCTTGATCTTGTCCATGCGTTTGCGTTCCCCGCTGCGGCGGGTCGGACGACTCGTCCGCCCGCGCCGCCTCCTTGCGTCGCTTGAGATTGGCGCGCAGCGCCTTGGCCCGCGCTTCGGCCTGGGCTTGCGTCGCTTTCTCCGCGCCCGACTTCCCGCTTTTTTCGGTCATTATCGTGGCGAATCTGGTTCGGGGGTAGGCCGTATGGGCGCAGTATTACATTGTCAATTGCAAGAGGGAAAATCCATACGCTAAGACATGAAACCTTGCGGCGCGCGAGTGTTTATCATTGAAAAAAATGGAGTTTCATTGATCGCTCCGTAGAATGCAGCTCTGGAGCAATTGACGGGCCTGACCTGCCTTTAAAATCTCCTGATCCGAATCAGGAAGCCCGACCCATGCTCACCGACACCCGCCTCATACTCCAGCGCCTCAAAAAGGAGGGGTGGGAACTTGTGCGAGTGAAGGGTTCACACCATCAATTCAAGCATTCCGCAAAACCCGGACGCGTGACCGTCCCTCATCCCAAAAAAGATATTCCGATTAAGACGGCTCGGGAAATTTACAAGAGCGCCGGCTGGGAATTCAATTGATCACTCGGCGGCTTTGAATCGTTCCTGCCAAGGCGGAGCCACCGCAATCACGAAGGCTGCGTCCTCGAAAGTCTTGCCCCACTCCGGATCGGCTCGCAATGTCTCGAAGTCGCGAGGCTCCGTTACAGCTATTCCCTCATCGCGCATTCCCTCCGCCCAAAGCTCAAGCGCCTCACGCGCCATGGCGAAGAGGTCATCGGCTTCATCAGCCGCGGAAAAACAGCCTGGCGCGTCGGGGAACGTCATGCCATAGGCGCTGCCCACCTCCTTGTGAACGATGACGATATAAGGTTTCATTTCAGTCCCCTTCGCGTCTATCGCATCATATGCGCCCGCAGAACGCTCGCAAGCTCCCCTACCCCCCCGTCGGATAATTCGGGCTCTCGCGCGTGATCGTCACGTCATGCACATGGCTTTCGCGCAAGCCCGCATTGGTGATGCGCACGAAGCGCGCGCGCTGCTGGAACTCGGGGATTGTCGCAGCGCCGACATAGCCCATCGCCGAGCGCAGACCGCCTGCGAGCTGATAGAGGATTGGCGCCGCCGGGCCGCGATAGGGCACCTGGCCCTCCACGCCTTCCGGCACGAGCTTTTGCTGCTCCTGCACGTCACCCTGGAAATAGCGCGTCGCCGAGCCCGCGACCATCGCGCCGACCGAACCCATGCCGCGATAGGATTTGAACGAGCGGCCCTGATAGAGAAACACCTCGCCGGGCGACTCCTCCGTGCCCGCAAGCAGCGAGCCGATCATCACGACATTGGCGCCCGCGGCGATGGCCTTGGCGAGATCGCCGGAATATTTCACGCCGCCGTCGGCGATGACCGGCACATTCTGCTTTTGCGCCTCCGCCGCCGCGTTCAGCACCGCCGTGAGCTGCGGCACGCCGACGCCCGCGACGATGCGCGTCGTGCAAATCGAGCCGGGGCCGATGCCGACCTTGACCGCGTCGGCGCCGGCGTCGATCAGCGCCTTCACGGCTTCCGCGGTCGCGACATTGCCGGCGACGATCGAGATCTTGTTGCTCGTCTTCTTCACGCGCGCGACCTGGTCGAGCACAGCTTGCGAATGGCCATGCGCCGTGTCGATGACGAGGCAATCGACTCCGGCGTCGATGAGCTGCAGCGCGCGCTCGAAGCCATGATCGCCGACCGTCGTCGCCGCCGCGACGCGCAGCCGGCCCTCCGCGTCCTTGCAAGCATAGGGATGCTGCGTCGCCTTTTCGATGTCCTTCACGGTGACGAGGCCAACGCAGGAGTAATCCTCGTCGACGACGAGAAGCTTTTCGATGCGGTGCTGGTGCAGCAGGCGCTGGGCCTCGTCGCGCGAGACGCCTTCGCGCACGGTGATGAGGCTCTTGGTCATCAGCTCGGCGACGGGCTGGCTGCGATCCTGGGCGAAGCGCACGTCGCGGTTCGTCAATATGCCGACGAGCCTGCCCTTTTTCGCGCCGTTGGGACGCTCGACGACCGGAATGCCCGAGATGCCGTTCCTGGCCATCAACGCCAGCGCGTCGGCGAGCGTCTCGTCGGGATGAATCGTGATCGGGTCGACGACCATGCCGCTTTCATAGCGCTTGACCTTGCGCACCTCGCCCGCCTGATCGGCGGGCGTGAGGTTCTGGTGGATCACGCCAATGCCGCCGGCCTGCGCCATGGCGATGGCGAGACGCGCCTCGGTCACCGTGTCCATCGCCGCCGAGATGATCGGCAAATGCAGCTCGATGTCGCGCGTGAGCCGCGTGCTCACGTCGACGCCGGAAGGCTGGACGCGAGAATGGCCCGGCTGCAGCAGCACGTCGTCGAAAGTGAGGGCCTCGCTCACGGCCTCAACGAATTTGGCGCACATCACATGAACTCCGGATTCTTGCTTGACTTCTCCCGGCGGCGGCGGAGGTTTCCGCGCGAGCGATTCCGTTCGAGGGGAACGCGCCGCTAGACATTAAATTGCAGTCGCGCGAGCCGCGCATAGAGCCCGCCGTTTTCGACGAGGGTCTCGTGGACGCCCTCCTCGACGATACGCCCGCCCTCGAGCACGACAATTCGGTCGGCTTCGAGCACGGTCGCCAGCCGGTGCGCGATGACGAGGCTCGTCCTCCCCGCCATCACGTCCTCGAGCGCGGCTTGCACGAGCTTTTCATTTTCGGCGTCGAGCGCCGAGGTCGCTTCGTCCAGAAGAAGCACAGGCGCGTCGGCGAGGATCGCGCGGGCGATCGCGAGGCGCTGTCGCTGACCGCCCGAAAGAGTCACCCCGCGCTCGCCGAGCTGTGTGTCGTAACCGTTGGGCAGGGCCGCGATGAAGTCATGCGCCTGGGCGCGGCGGGCGGCCGCCTCGATCTCGCGCCGCGGCGCCCCGTAGCGGCCATAGGCGATGTTTTCCGCGACGCTCGTCCCGAAGATCACGGGGTCTTGCGGCGCGAGCGCGATTGATCTGCGCAGCGCCCGCGGATCGAGCTCGCGGACATCGATCCCGTCGAGCGAGACCGCGCCGGAATCGACGTCGTAGAAGCGCGTCAGCAGCTGGAAGAGCGTCGACTTGCCCGCTCCCGAGGGACCGACCACCGCAACGCGCTCTCCCGGCTCGATCGTCAGATACAGCTCGTCGATCGCTTTGACGCCGTTTGCGCTCGGATAGGAGAAGCTCACCTTCTCGAAGGCGATGCGCCCGCGCACCGGCTCCTTGAGCGCTTTGGGCTTGGGCGGCGCGGCGATTGTCGGCCGCACCCTTAGGATCTCGCCGATGCGCCCGGCTGCGCCCGCCGCCGCCGCCGCCTCACTCCAGACCTGCGACAGCTCGCCCAGCGAGCTCGCGCCGAGCACGGCGTAGAGCACGAATTGCGACAGCACGCCCGAGCTCATCTTGCCTGCGAGCACGTCATGCGCGCCGAGCCAGAGCACGGCCACGACGCTGCAGGAGACGAGAAAGATCGCGCCAGCCGTGACCAGGGCGCGCAGTTGCGTCGCGTCGCGCGCGGTCGTGTAGGCTGCCTCCGCTGCGCGGTGAAAGCGCTCGACGATTTGCGGCTCCGCGCCGCAGGCCTGCATCGTGCGCACCGCCGCGAGGTTTTCGCCGGCATAGGCCGACGCCTCGGCGAGCGCGTCCTGCGCCAGGCGCGAGCGGCCCTTCACCGCGCGTCCGGAGGCGATGAGCGGCAGCACGATCACCGGTATGGCCGCAAGCGCGACGAGGGAAAGCTTGAAGCTCGTCACGACCATCATGACGATCGCGCCGAGAAAAAGGAAGAAATTGCGCAGGGCGATCGAGGCCGACGCGCCGAAGGCGGATTTAAGCTGCGTCGTGTCGCTGGTGAGCCGCGAGAGGAGCTCCCCGGTCTTGGCGGTCTCGTAGAAGCGCGCATCGAGGCGCGTCAGATGCTGGAAGAGATCGGAGCGGAGATCCGCGACCACTCGCTCCCCGAGCGTTATGACGAGATAGTATCGGGAGCCGGAAGCGAGCGCCAGCGCGCCGACGACGCCGATGAGCGCGCCGAAGCTCGCATTGACCGAGCCGGCGTTATCTTTGGAAAAGCCCTGGTCGATCATCGCCCGCACGGCGAGCGGCAACGCCAGCGTGGCGCCAGCGGCGACGCTGAGCGCGATCAGAGCCAGCAGGATGCGCAGCCAATAGCGCAACGCATAGGGGAGCAATCGTCGCAGCGGCGCGAGCGTCTTCAGACGGCTCGTCTTTTCGGGGGCGGCCTCGTCGGTCATGGCGGCTTATACCGTCGAAGAAGCCGGAAGGCGACAGGGGATCGGAGGGAGCTGGGGAAAACGCCACACCCCCTGTTTCGCGCGCAAAACCTCCAGGTCTTTACTGAGGGAAGCAGTTGTTCCCGCTGCAAGCCCGATGCGCCGCGGGCGGCCGCGGCCGCGGCGTCGTCAGCACATGCGCCGTGCCCGCCGAGCTCTGATTATTGGCCTGCGCCTGCCCCTGCACCACCGCATTGCCGCCCCAGAACGCGCCGACGTAGCCCAGCCCTTGCCAAGGGGTCGAATCCGGCATGCGGGCGCCGCTAAGCTGTTGATTGGCGCCCTCCTCCTGCGGCGGATCCGGAGCGCCGCCGCTCTGCCCCTCGCTGCTCGCAAATCGTGAATCCAAGGTCTCGAGGAGATCCAGGGGAATGGGGGTGGGCGAGGAGAATGTCCCGTCCGCCAGGACCGTCACCATTTCGCCAGGAGAAATCGTGACCGTCGAGGCGCCATGGCTCAGCGTCACCACGCCCGTCAGCGCCGCAAAGACCGTGTTTTGGCAGTTGAGGCATACATAGGCCATGCCGCCGCGAACCGATAAGGTGCCAAAGGGCGTCTCGACCTTCGCGCCCGCGGAGTGGCTGACCGCGCCGCCGACGAAGCGCATGGCGCCCTTGGTCAGCTTCGCGGACTGCGCGGCGACGCCCTCGTTCCCGTCGTAGACGAATTTGGTGATGGTGAGCGAGCTGCCGTGCCCGACCGTCATCGTCGACTTGTCGCGAAAAACGATCTGTGTCGACCCTTTGGCGTCTGTCGTGATCCGCTCGCCCTGCTCCACGCCTGCGCCGACCGAAAGCTTTTGGCCGTTACCCTCCGCGGATTGGTTAACCGCCCCGACATTGCCGACGGACTCGGCCAACGCCGCCCCGGCGAAGGCCGTCGACATGGCGAGGAGCAGCGGCAGGAGGATTTTCACTTTCTTCGCCCTCCCCTCTCTACAACTTCGCCACAGGGCGGAATGCGACGGACAGCCCGTGCGTCCAGAACCTCGAGATGCTCCAGTCGCTTCCCCAACGCCAGACGACCTGGGAAGCCCCGCCGCGCCAACGGGCGCGAGGGCGAGGCCCGCTAGAGCGCGACGCGAAAAAGTGGAAACAGCTTCTTCGCACCAATCGCGCTCTAAATTTCAAGAATCGATCAGTTTTCTGTGTGTTCAGGCGACTCCGCCTGAAGGTAGCGTGATCTAACCCGGGGGCCGTCGCGGCCGCCTTACAGGCGTCGTGAGCACACGCACCGTATTGGCCGAACCCTGATTGTTGGCCTCCGCCTGACCCTGCACGATGGCGTTGCCGCCCCAGAAGGCGCCAACGTAACCTAACCCTTGCCAAGGGGTCCAGTCCGGCAGGCGCCTGTCGCCGAGCTGCTGATTGGCGCCAATCTCGGTCGGCGGGATTCGAGCGCCGCCGTCCTGCCCGGCGCCGCTCGCAAAACGGGAGTCGAGCGATTCGAGGAGGTCCATCGGGATAGGGGTCGGCTGCGAGATTGTCCCGTCCGGCAGGATCGTCACCATCTCGCCCGGAGGAACCGTGACGGTCGACTTGCGGTTGCTCACGATCACCTCGCCCGTCAGCGCTGCAAAGATCGTGTTTTGACAATTGAGGCACACATAGGCCATGCCGCCACGAACCGCCATGTCGGCGGACGGCGTCTCGATCCTCGCGCCCTCGGAATGGCTGACTGCGCCGCCGACGAAGCGCAAGGCGCCTTTGGTCAGCTTCGCGGACTGCGCGCCGACGCCCTGTTGCCCGTTGTAGACGAACTTGTTGATGGTGAGCGAGCTGCCGTGGCCGACCGTCATCGTCGACTTGTCGCGAAAAACGATCTGCGCCGACCCTATGGCGTTTGTCGTGATGCGCTCGCCCTGCTCGACCCCCCCGCCGACGAAAAGCTTCTGACCGCCGCCCTCGGCGGACTGATTGACCGCCCCGACATTGCCGACGGCCTCGGCCATCGCCGCTCCGGCGAAGGCCGTCGACGCGGCGACGAGAAGCGGCAGCAGGATCTTCATCTTCGTCGCCCCTTCTCTAGAACTTCGCCACGGGACCGAACACCACGGATAGGTTGTGCGTCCTGAAATTCGAGATGTTCGAGTCGTTGCGCAAAAACTCTACGTGGCCGGAGAAGCCCCACTGGGCGCCGGCGGGCAGGTCGAGCGCGACGCCGTAGGTCCACAGGTCGTCGCGGCGGGCATGCAAGGGATCAACCAAAAAATTCGGAGAATCGAACGCCATCTGCATGAAGCGCGCATAGGGGGCGATCGTCCAGCGGCGCGGCAGCTCGCGCGCGGGCGGATCGAATTCGAAGCGCAGCATGGCCTCGATGTCTATCGTATCGGAGGACTGAGACGAAAGGATCGCGCTCGCCCGTGAATAGGCGCCTCTTCCCTCGAATTTCACCAGGTCGCTGAAGCGATAAAAGGCGTTCAGCGAGCCCGTGTAGACGTCGCCAGTCGCGAGCGTCGCGACAGAATGCGACGCCCAGCCCCAAGGCCAGGGACCACCATCATAGACGTAGAGGCTGCGGTATTCGAAGCCGGGCTCCAGCACGAGGTCCCGGCCGAAATTCTTGCGGAAGGTGATCCCGCCGCCTCCGTCATTCAGATAGTTGATGTCGCCTAGAATGGACGCCGCGCCCGTCGCATAGGGCTTGACCGAAAGTCCCGGGGCGATCTCGAAACGCGGCCCGATCGAGCCGGCGAACAGCGCGACGTCATATTGCGACAGGCTGAACTGCTGCGTCGCATAGATCAGGCCTCGCGTCTCGAGCGTCGGCCCGTTGTGACCGAGAAAATCCCAGTCGAGCCCAGCCTGGAGCAACTCGAAGGTGTTGATGTCGGCGCGCTGACCGACGAGCGCGTTCGTCTGCACGCCGCCCACGCCGAACAGCCCTCCAGCGGGGAAAAAATTGGCGTTCGATTGCGAGCGCATGCCGATCTGCAGGCTGCCGTAGAGACGCTTATCCTCGGAAGCTTTCTCGACGTCGGGCAATTGCGCCTCGATCTGCGCTTTTTGAGCGGAATCGAGATTGGGCGACTCGAGCGCCCGGCGTAGCTGCAACTCGGCGCTGCGATCGGCGCCGAGCTTCGCGTAGAGATAGCCAAGCTCCTTTCGGGCGCGGGCAAGACCCGGGTTGAACATCAGTAGGCGCTGAAGCGCGCTGATCGCTTCTTCGTCATAGCCGAGCTGCGAAGCGAGCCGGATGTAAGCGTAAGTCTTGTCGTAGTCGGTGGGATGGAGGCGAATTTCCTCGGCGAGACGGTCGAGCTCGCCATGCGACTGCGCCCCCGCTTCGCCGCCGAACGCCGGAAAGTCGACCTGTAGTTCCTGTGCGCGGGCGCCCACCGCAGCCACAGCCGCGGTCAAGCCCGCGACCAAGGCCAACCATGGAACTTGAGAGGGTCTAGACACGTCGCCTCCGACTACCCGCGCTTGAGCAGAGAAAAACTGTTACACCAACGCAAGAGCTTGAACAGGCTTCCGGAGAGCGCGGCATAAAAAATCCAAGCGCTGTGGCGCCATTACCACAGTGAAATCGCAACGGTTGAGAAGCAAACACCTCAGCTCACGCTGCATCAGGCTGCAGAAAATATGGATGAAAGAGCATGCTCCGCATGAAAATCCGCTCTATCGATTTTTCGCGTCAGGCCGTGCGCTTGGCGTCTCTTAATGCTGCGCTGACGCTGTTGTTCTAGTTCTTCTCTCTCCGGGCCCAGCTCGGCATTACGCGGTAATGATACAGTTTCTCAATTGGTCCCACGATCAGCAAGCTTAGCATCATTATTTCTATATTTACTTACTGCAGCGCCGTCGCATTGAGCAGATGCAGTTATAACTACGTAAGGGTTTAGCCGAATTGATAGCTCGGCATCTTGAACAAGTTCCTTGGCGACGCTCCAAATGCGCGCATCTGAAATCGCCTGCTTCATATCGAGCCGGGCCCAATCCGCCATATTCACGCACGGCGAGGACTGCGCTGCAAGCGCCAATGGCTCGTCCCTGGAGCGCCTCGGGTCGGGCCTACGAGAGGTGACGATATGGCGTATACGATGAAAGAAACCGCCTATGGCGAAACTGCCGCCTATGGGGGGCTTGCGGACGCGATCGGCGGCGTGGCGACCATTGTTCTCGCGGTGATTGGACTGGCCGGCGTCCACGGAGCGTTCTTGGCGGCGATCGCGACGATCGTGTTTGGCGTGGCGCTGATGATTCAGGGCGGAACGATGCTGTCCGAATTCGCCGCGATCTACTTTCCGCAAGGCCTCAAGAGCGACGCGAGCGACGTGTCGGTCGACCAGTTTGGGGGCGCAAGCCTTTCTATCTTGTTTCTGGTCGGCGCAGCGGGCGTCGTCCTCGGCGTCCTGGCCCTGCTCGGCATCGAGTCCGCAATCCTCACTCCGGCCGCTTCGATCGCATTCGGGACGGCTCTCGTGCTCACGAGCAATTCGGTCTGGCGCCTTTATGTGCTCGGGCGCGCCTCGACGAGAAGCGGACTGGGGACAACGCAAACTCAGGCGGCGCAAATGGTGGGGCGCGAGATTCTCGCGAGCGACATGGCCGCCGGCTCCGCCGGTATTCAAGCGCTCGCAGGCTTGGCGGCCATCGTGCTCGGAACGCTCGCGATCGCCGGCCATCAGGCCGATCTGACGCTGAACCTTGTCGCCCTGCTCACGCTTGGGGCCACGGTGGTCCTGACCGGCGGGAGCCTCAGCGCAACGGTTCTGAGCTTCATGCGTCCCTGGCAGCAATGAAGCCTGACGCTACGCTCCCGCGCGCAACGCGGGAGCGTAGCCTTTTGATCCGCTTTACGAGGGCATAGTCATGTCGATGCGAACCCGTTTATCGATTGCGGCGGCAGGCCTGATCACCGCCACTGTCGGCGTCGTCGCCTTGGGCGTCACGACCGGCGCGGGCAACCAAGCCCTGCTCATGTTCGAAAGGCAGCACGAATGCGGCGACCGGTACGAAGCCGCCAAAGTCGCCGATACGCTCAACGGCCAAAGCTGGGGGGAATTTTTCAAAGTCTGCCACGCCAGTCTGCCCGCGCCGACCCAGGTCGCCGAACCTGCCGCGCCCGCCACGGCGACCACGGCCGCCGCGGCTACGGCCGATAAGGCGAACGCCGCTCCGACGCCGATGGAGACGCCGGCGAAGCCGGCCGCGGCGTTTTTAGCGTCCCCTCCTGCGCAAAAAGGCGCCGCCACGGCGGCTGCAGGGCCGACGTCGGCGAACAAGTCGGCCACGCGCCCCGCGCATTGGAAGGAGTCGAAGCCGAGCGGAAAGCGCACTGCGCCGAGCGCCACAAGAGTGATCCCAGCGCCGCATGGAACAAGCATTGGCGCGCATCCGACGGGCGTTTGAGCGCAAGATGCGCTGCGTTCAGGCGGAGCCGGGGAGCATTCGGCTTACCCCAGCAAGCCGCCTTCACGCGGCGCCAGCGGATTGTCGAGGAGCGCCGCGGGATCGGGCGCGTCCACCGCCGGCGCGCCGGCGAAAGCCGCGTAGAGGCCCGAGACGAAGCGCTCCTCCAAATCTTTGACGATGAAGACGATCCGGGTGCGGCGGTCGGCGTCGGGCCAAGCGGCGAGACGGTGCGGCGGATGGAAGACGTGCTGCACGCCATGGATCACGACGGGAGAATTGGCGTCGTCGGAAAGCGCAACGATCCCTTTGACGCGCAGAAGCCGCGGGCCGTGGGCCTGGCGCAAGAGCTCGAGAAAAAGGTCGAAGGCTTGAGGGGCGAGCGCCTTGTCGCTCGTCATGCAGAAGGCGCGAATATGCGCGTCATGGCGATTGACGTCGGCGTGGCCGTGATCGTGACCATGCTCGTGGTCGTGAGCATGATCGTGGTCGTGCTCATCTTCGGCGAGCAGGCTTCGAGCGTTGAGCCAAGCATCGAGCCGCGGGGTCTTTCCTTCGGCGTCATAGAGGCCGCAATCGAGAAGGGCCGCAGCCGACGCCTCGCCATCTGCGGCGATCAGGATGCGCGCCGTCGGATTGAGCGCGGCAAGCCTTGCGCGGAGCTTGCCGAGATTTTCCGCACCGCGAGGCAAATCGGTCTTCGTGATGACAATTCGGTCCGCGACGGCGGCTTGCTTGACCGCCTCCTCATGGGCGTCGAGCGTCGCTTCGCCGTTCACCGCGTCAACGAGCGTCACGACCCCATCGAGCCGGTAGCGCAGCAAGAGATAAGGATGGCGCATGATCGCATGCAGGATCGGCGCAGGATCGGCGAGTCCTGTCGTCTCCAGCACGACGCGCGTGAAAGGCCTAATTCGGCCGTTGTCGCGCTGGCGCAGCGCATCCTCGAGCGCCGCGACGAGATCGCCCCGAATCGTGCAGCAGACGCAGCCCGAGCTCATCACGATCATGTCGCCGTCGATCTTCTCGACGAAGAGATGGTCGAGCCCGATCTCGCCGAATTCGTTGATCAGAACCAGCGTGTCGGCAAATTCGCTCGATGCGAGCAGTTGATTGAGCAGCGTCGTCTTGCCGGCCCCAAGAAAGCCGGTGAGGACCGTTAGCGGAAGGGGCGGCGGGGGACGGCGGGGCTCAGCGGGCGCCCAAGCGCTCATCTCGCCTCCGCAACGCGGCTCCCGCCCGCCGCGGCGGTCGAGCGCGACGAATGATGCTTCGCCTTGCCGGGCCCATGCTTGCGCGGCTTACCTTTTGCTGGCTCGGAATCGTCGCCGCTTTCAGCGCTGTCTTGCGCCTTGGCGGAGTCGTGATGATGGCCCTTCCCTTTCGCCTTATGCTTGCCGGACTTTCCATGCGGCTCCTCCGCATCGTCCTGCCCCGCCGCGGCCGCGAAGGCTCTTCCGCCGGCGCCCCAGACGGTCAGCTTGCCAGGCTCCGCAAGCGGCGCGGGAACGAGTTGAGGTCCGCCGGGCTCATCCGCGCCCACGGCGAGCTTCGGATCGCGAGGCTTGGCCACCGGTCCGGCATATCCCTCGATCGGACCCGTATGAACGAGGACCGGGTCGAAAGCGAGGGGCTGCGCGTTGAGATGCCCCTCCCCCGACTTCTGCGCGGAGTCGCCGAGCATTTGGATCGGCGCATCCTCGAATTCGGCCACATATTGCTTATGCGCCTTGCCGTGGCGCACGCAGATCTTGTCGCGCTGGTCGGGCGCCGGCCCGACGCCGGGACCCGGCAGCTCGGAGGCGAGACCTTGGGGCTGCGCTCCCTGGAAGGCGCGATCGAACAGCGCCGCCGTGCGCAAGGTGCGGGCCGCGCCGCTTGGCGCGCCGAGCACGACCGTGATGAGCTTCTTCGAGCCGCGCGTCGCCGAGGCCACCAGATTATAGCCGGCGGGACAGGTGAAGCCGGTCTTCATGCCGTCGGCGCCGGGATATTGCTTCAGCAGACCGTTGTGCGTCGGCATGATCCGCCGGCCGATGCGAAAAGCGCCGATGTGGTAGAGGTCGGCGGATTCGGGAAAATCAACCAGCAGCGCTCGTCCCAGAAGCGCCAGGTCGCGGGCCGAGGAGACCTGGCGATCGTCGGGCAGCCCGTTCGGATTGACCCAATAGGATTCCTTCATGCCAATCGCCGCCGAGGCTTGGTTCATCTCGCCCGCGAAGGCTTCGATCGAGCCCGAGACTCCTTCGGCGATCGTGACCGCTATGTCATTGGCCGACTTGACCATGAGCATGACGAGAGCATTGCGCAGGGTCACCTGCTGCCCGGCGCGAAAGCCCATTTTCGACGGCGCCTGCTCGGTCGCGCGCTCCGAAACGACGAGCGGCGTGTCGAGCGTGATCCGTCCTTTGCGCACCGCGTCGAGCGCGACATAGGCGGTCATGAGCTTCGTGGTCGAGGCGGGAAACCAGACTGCGGTCGCCTGATCCTGCTCGAGCACCTGCCCGGTCGCAACGTCGATGACGATCGAAGGCGTGGCCATAGCCGGGCCAGCGAGTCCCAGACCCAAAACCAAGGCGACGACTCGGCGTAACGCGCCCCCGGATGAAAGTTTCATGCGCAAATTCCCCGATCCGCGCCGCGTCTCGAAAGTCGCGAGCCCGAGCCCCTTTATGACGAGTTTACCAAACTCGCCAAATCCGGCGCAATTCGGGCGCCTAGGGCGTTGCCGATCATCTCGAAAGGCGCCTCGGGGGTCGAATCGTGAATCTTTTCGCCTGATCGCCTGAAAGCGTCCGACGCCCGCCGCCGCTCGTGCTAAACCTACAATGCGGTAAAGGGGAAACGTCTCGGGTGATCGACAAGCTGGAGTTCTTCATCGCGCTCGCGGGAGAGCAGAGCTTCTCGCGCGCTGCGGAGGTTTGCGGGGTGACTCAACCCACGCTTTCCGCGGGCGTGAAGCAGCTCGAGGACTCGCTCGGCGTGCTGCTCGTCAATCGCTCCTCGCGGTACCACGGGCTCACTCGCGAGGGGGAGCATGTGCTGGTCTGGGCGAAGCGCATCGTCGCGGACACCCGCGCGATGCGACAGGAGGCGCGATCGTTGCGCGACGGGCTCTCCGGCCAGCTCAGACTCGCCGCCATACCGACCGCGCTCGGAGCCGTCTCGTCCCTCATCGCGCCGTTCCTCGACAAGCACCCGGGCGTCCGCGTCAAGGTCATCAGCGCGGCCTCGGTCGACATTCTGGCCATGCTCGACAATCTCGAGATCGACGGCGGCCTGACCTATCTCGACAATGAGCCGCTCGGGCGCGTGCGCAGCGTGCCCTTGTGGAAAGAACGCTATCGGCTGCTGACCGTCGCGGGAAACCCGCTTGGCGATCGCGAGCGCGTCACCTGGGCCGAGGTCGCGCGCCTGACGCTATGTCTTCTCACGCCCGACATGCAAAATCGCCGCATCGTCGACCAGTTGATGCGAGAAGCCGGCAAGCCCCCGCAGACCGTGCTCGAATCGAATTCGATTATTCTGCTTTACGATCACGTCAAGGCGGGCCGCTGGGCGACCGTCATGCCGGAGAAGATTGCGCAGACCCTCGGCGTGACGCCCCCGCTCCGCTCGATCCCCATCGTCGAGCCCGAGGCGGTGCATGAGATCGGCCTCGTCGCTCCGCAGCGCGAGCCGGCGCCGCCCCTCGTCGCCGCTCTCCTCGTCGAAGCCAGAAAGTTCGCAGAAAGCGGGGCTTTGAACCTACCATAGGCTGTTTCTATCGTTCTATGGTTCCCGGCCATTGATTGGAACCTGAAATTACGGCAATCTCATCTTTCAACTAATCAAAATAGAAGAACCGCGCCGCGCGCCGGCGTTCGGCTCACGGTCAAAAAGGGAAGAAATGTCGCAAGTCGCTGCTTGGGACTCCGCGCGCGCGCAGGAGATTATCGATGCGCATCTCCATTTGGAGGGCCCCGCCATGCCGATACTGCACGCATTGCAAGAAGAGTTCGGCTGCGTCCCAGAGGCGGCCGTGCCTCAAATCGCGCAGGCGCTCAACGTGTCGCGGGCGGAGATGCACGGCGTCGTCACCTTCTATCACGACTTTCGCCGAGAGCCGGCCGGCCGCCATGTGCTGAAGATCTGCCGTGCGGAATCGTGCCAATCGATGGGGTCGGAGAAGATCGCCCAAGACTTCCTCGAAAGAATCAAGACGGATTGGCATCACACGACGCCGGACGGCGCGCTGACGATCGAGCCTGTCTACTGCCTGGGGCTCTGCGCCCATAGCCCTTCGGCGCTCTTTGACGGCGAGCCGATCGGGCGCGTCGACGGCGAGACGCTCGACGCAATCGTTGCGGAGGCGCGCCTGTGATGACGAAAGTCTTCGTTCCTCTCGACATGGCCGCCAAGGCCATGGGCGCGGACAAGGTCGCCGCGGCGATCGCCAAGGAAGCCTCGGCGCGCGGCCTCGACGTCCAGATCGTGCGCAACGGCTCGCGCGGATTGCTCTGGCTGGAGCCGCTCGTCGAGGTCCAGACCCCACAGGGTCGGATCGGTTACGGCAATGTGGCGGCAAAAGACGTCGCCTCGCTCTTCGAGTCGGGCTTTCTCACCGGCGCTCAGCACAAGCTCTCGATCGGCAAGGTCGAGGACCACCCCTTCTGGAAGCGCCAGCATCGCGTGACCTTCAAGCGCTGCGGAATCACCGATCCGCTCTCGCTGTCCGACTATGAGTCGCTGGGCGGCGGCGTGGGTCTGGCGAAGGCCTTCGCCATGTCGCCCGCCGAAGCGGTCGCGGAGGTGACGAAATCCGGTCTGCGCGGACGCGGCGGCGCCGGCTTCCCGACGGGGATCAAGTGGAAGACGGTCGCCGACACGCCGGCGGATCGCCGCTATGTCGTCGTCAACGCGGACGAAGGCGACAGCGGCACTTTCGCCGACCGCATGATCATGGAGGGCGATCCCTTCGCGCTGCTCGAGGGCATGATCATCGCCGGCTACGCCGTCAACGCCTCGAAAGGTTATGTCTATCTGCGCTCGGAGTATCCGCAGACCGCGGTAGTCTTCGGCCGCGCGATCGAGATCCTGCGCGAAGCCGGGTGGCTCGGCCCGAGGGTCCGGGGCTCGGATTTCGCTTTCGACGTAGAGCTGCGCATCGGCGCCGGCGCCTATGTCTGCGGCGAGGAGACGTCGCTGCTGGAGAGCCTCGAGGGCAAGCGCGGCATCGTGCGGGCCAAGCCCCCCTTCCCGGCCATCGCCGGCCTCTTCGCCAAGCCCACGATCGTCAATAATGTGCTCTCGATCGCGACGATCCCGATGATCTTCGAGGAGGGCGCGCAAGCCTACGCCGATTGCGGAGTCGGGCGCTCGCGCGGCACCATGCCGCTGCAGATCGCCGGCAACGTCAAGTATGGCGGGCTCTGCGAGGTCGACTTCGGCCTGACGCTCGGCGAGATTGTCAATGAGATCGGCGGCGGGACTCATTCCGGCCGGCCCGTGCGCGCCGTTCAGTGCGGCGGTCCGCTCGGAGCCTATGTCCCGGTCAAGGACTTCGACCTCATCTTTGACTACGAGGATTTCGCCAAGCGCGACGCGCTGATCGGCCATGGCGGCCTGGTCGTGTTCGACGACACGGTCGATATGTTGCAGATGGCCCGCTTCGGCATGGAGTTTTGCGCGATCGAAAGCTGCGGAAAATGCACACCCTGCCGGATCGGCTCGACGCGGGGCGTCGAGACGATCGACAAGATCCGAGAGGGCTTCAACGTCGAGGCGGAGATCGCTCTGCTCGAGGATCTGTGCAACACCATGAAGTTTGGATCGCTCTGCGCTCTCGGGGGCTTCGCGCCCTACCCCGTGCTCAGCGCGTTGCGCCATTTTCCCGAAGACTTCCGCAGGAAGTCCGTTGCCGCCGCGGCGGAATGAGGAGCTAACGCCATGAGCGTCATTAAAGAAATCGACTATGGCACGCCGGCCTCGCAGTCTCAGAATATGGTGACTTTGACCATTGACGGCCAGTCGGTCACCGTGCCGGAAGGCACGTCGATCATGCGCGCGGCGATGCAGGTCGGCAATGAGATTCCCAAGCTTTGCGCTACAGACAGCATCAAGGCCTTCGGCTCCTGCCGCCTCTGTCTCGTCGAGATCGAAGGCCGCGGCGGCCTGCCGGCCTCCTGCACGACGCCGGTCGCGCCCGGGATTACGGTTCACACGCAGACGCCGCGCCTCAAGGCGGTCCGGCGCGGCGTCATGGAGCTCTATATTTCAGATCACCCGCTCGACTGCCTGACCTGCGCAGCCAATGGCGACTGCGAGCTGCAGGACATGGCCGGCGCGGTCGGTCTGCGCGAAGTCCGCTACGGCTATGACGGCGCCAATCACGTCTTCGCGCGCAACAGCGGCGAAGCGAATTTCGAATGGCTGCCGAAGGACGAGTCAAACCCCTACTTCAGCTACGACCCGTCGAAATGCATCGTCTGCAATCGCTGCGTGCGCGCTTGCGAGGAGGTGCAGGGCACCTTCGCGCTGACGATCGCCGGCCGCGGATTCGAGAGCCGCGTTTCCCCCGGCATGTCGGAAGCCTTCATGGAATCCGAATGCGTCTCCTGTGGCGCCTGCGTGCAGGCCTGCCCCACCGCGACGCTCATCGAGAAGTCGGTCGTCGAGGTCGGCCAGCCGGAGCACTCGGCGGTGACGACCTGCGCCTATTGCGGCGTCGGCTGCGCCTTCAAGGCGGAAATGCGCGGCGAGGAAGTCGTGCGCATGGTTCCGTGGAAGGACGGCAAGGCGAACCACGGCCATAGCTGCATCAAGGGCCGCTTCGCCTATGGCTACGCGCATCACAAGGATCGCCTGCTCGAGCCGATGATCCGCGACCAGATCACCGAGCCCTGGCGCATCGTCTCCTGGGAGGAGGCGATCGCCTTCACGGCGCGGCGCTTCAAGGAGGTCCAAGCCAAATACGGCAAGGATTCGGTTGGCGTCATCACCTCCTCGCGCTGCACGAACGAGGAGAGCTTTCTCGTCCAGAAGCTCGCCCGCGCGGGCTTTGGCAACAACAATACCGACACTTGCGCGCGCGTCTGCCATTCGCCGACCGGCTATGGCCTCAACCAGGCCTTCGGCACCTCGGCCGGCACGCAGGATTTCGACTCGGTCGACGACGCCGACGTCATCGTCGTCATCGGCGCCAATCCGACCGACGCACATCCGGTCTTCGGCTCGCGCATGAAGGCGAGGCTGCGTGATGGCGCGAAGCTCATTGTCATCGATCCTCGCAAGATCGATCTCGTGCGCTCGCCGCACATCGCAGCCGATTACCACCTGCCGATCAAGCCCGGAACGAACGTCGCCATCGTGACCGCGCTCGCGCATGTGATCGTGACCGAAGGACTCGTCAACGAGACTTTCGTGCGCGAGCGCTGCAACAAGGACGAATATCTGGACTGGGCGGCCTTCGTCGCCGAGGAACGCAACAGCCCGGAGGCGACCGAGAAATTCACGGGCGTGCCGGCTGCGGACGTGCGCGCCGCCGCGCGCCTTTACGCCACGGGCGGCAACGCCGCGATCTACTACGGCCTCGGCGTCACCGAGCATAGCCAGGGGTCGACGACCGTCATGGGCATCGCCAATCTGGCGATGGCCACGGGCAATCTCGGCCGGCGAGGCGTCGGCGTGAACCCGCTGCGCGGCCAAAACAATGTGCAGGGCTCCTGCGACATGGGCTCTTTCCCGCACGAGCTGCCGGGCTATCAGCACATCTCGAACGAAGCCGCGCGTGAAGCCTTCGAGCAAGAATGGGGAGTGAAGCTCGACGCGGAGCCGGGCCTGCGCATCCCCAACATGTTCGATGCGGCGATCGACGGCACCTTTAAGGGCCTCTACGTCCAGGGCGAGGACATTCTGCAGTCGGACCCGAACACCAAGCATGTGTCCGCGGGTCTTGCGGCCATGGACCTCGTCGTCGTGCAAGATCTCTTCCTGGTCGAGACGGCGAACTACGCCCATGTGTTCCTGCCGGGCGCGACCTTCCTCGAGAAGGACGGCACCTTCACCAACGCGGAGCGCCGCATTCAGCTCGTGCGCAAGGTGATGAGCCCCAAGAATGGCTATGGCGACTGGGAGATCACCCAGCTCATCGCGAAGGCCATGGGTCTCGACTGGGACTACAAGCACCCGAGCGAGATCATGGACGAGATCGCGCGCCTGACCCCGAGCTTCCGCCGAGTCTCGTTCAAACGCCTCGAAGAGGAGGGCTCGGTTCAATGGCCCTGCAATGACGAGCACCCGCATGGCGTGCCGATCATGCACATCGACAAATTCGCGCGCGGCAAGGGCAAGTTCGTCATCACCGAATATGTGCCGACGGACGAAAAGACCGGACCGCGATTCCCGCTGCTGCTGACGACGGGGCGCATTCTCTCGCAATACAACGTCGGCGCGCAGACCCGCCGCACGGAGAACAGCAGCTGGCATCCCGAGGACGTTCTGGAGATCAGCCCGCATGACGCTGAGGAACGCGGGGTCAAGGACGGCGACTGGGTGCGCGTGCAGAGCCGCGCCGGCGAGGCGTCGCTGCGCGCCAAGATCAGCGCGCGCATGGCGCCCGGCGTGGTTTACACGACCTTCCATCATCCGCAGAGCCAGGCCAACGTCATCACCACCGACAATTCCGACTGGGCGACCAATTGCCCGGAATACAAGGTGACCGCTGTGCAGGTGTCACCGACGAACGGTCCTTCCGACTGGCAGGAGCGATACGCCGCCCTGTCCGAGGCGAGCCGCCGCATCGAGACGGGGATCGAAGCCGCGGAATGAGCGAAGGCGTTCCTGCGCCCGTTGCAATGGCGGCGTGCCTCGCGCGCCGCCACGACGAGCTCACGCCGGGGTCTCGCCTGCTCCCCGAGGAGACGCCGATCGCGTTCACCTATGGCGGCTCGACCCATGCCGTGATGATGGCGACTCCCGCCGACCTCGAGGATTTCGCCGCCGGCTTCGCGCTGACGGAAGGCTTGATCGACGCCGAGGCGGGGGCGCTGGAGGTCGAAATCGTCGCGAGCGATTTGGGCGTCGAGTTGCGCAGCTGGCTGCCCGGCGAAGGCCAACGCCAATACGCCGCGCGGCGACGCTCTATGGCGGGGCCGACGGGATGCGGGCTCTGCGGCGTGGAAAGCCTGGAGCAGGCGATCCGAGAGCCGCCAAGGGTCGGGGAAGGCTTTCAGGTGCAGGCCACGGAGATGGTCCGAGCGATGGAGCGCCTGTCGGACAGCCAGACGCTCAATCAGCAGACGCGCGCCGTGCATGGCGCCGCTTTCTGGCGCCCCTCCGATGATCTCTTGATGCTGCGCGAGGATGTGGGGCGCCACAATGCGCTCGACAAGCTCGTCGGCGCGCTCCTGCGAAGACGCGTGTCGGGCAAGGACGGCGTCGTGCTGATGACAAGCCGCGTGTCTGTCGAACTCATCCAGAAGGCGGCGCGCATCGGCGCGCCGGTCATCGCGGCGATCTCGGCGCCGACGGCGCTCGCGGTTCGGACCGCTGAAGCTTGCGGCATGACGCTCGTCGCGGTAATGCGAGGGCGAGACTTCGAAGTCTTTACCCACCCCGAACGCATCGTGGAGCCGGCTCCAGCCCATGTCGCATAGTTCGATCGACACTTTGGTGAGAATGGCCAATCAGATCGGCCAGTTCTTTTCCGCCCAAAAGTCCGGCGACCAGATCGCGGACACTGCCGACCATCTCAAACGATTTTGGCCGTCCCGCATGCGCTTGAAAATCGTCGATCATGTCGCGAAGGGCGGAGACGGATTGAACCCCATTGCGCTCGGGGCCGTCAGACGCATTTCTGAAGACGACACCATAGCGAAGCAGGTGCAACCGCATGGCGCATAATTCGGTCGAGACGCTGGTGAAGATGGCCAATCAGATCGGGCAGTTCTTCTCGGCGCAGAAGTCAGGGGACCGGGCCGCCTCCGCCGCGGACCATTTGAGAAAGTTCTGGGACCCGCGCATGCGCGCCGGCATCATCGACTATGTCGCCGACGGCGGAGAGGGCTTGAATCCCACGGCGCTCGAAGCCGTCAAGCGTCTCACGCGTCCGGGCGGATGCCGCGGCTCCAGCATGCGCTCGGGCGGCGAGGACGGCTGAACCCCTTAGAGCGCGATGCGGTTTTCTGGGGAGCGTCATATTCTATATTGAAGGCTCTGAGCGCTTCATTGAAGGCTCTGAGCGCTTCTTGGCGCTCACCTTTGCGAAAGCTCGCTCCGGGTTTTCTCCGACACATGCGCTTCGGCGCGCGCCTAAATGCTTGAGGAGAAATTCATGTCCGCTGGCGGCCCTCGCGACTCTGCCTCGTCCTTCGCGCAGTCGACCCCGCCCTGCGCCGAGCGAAAGCCAATGCGGCGAAGCTTCCACGGCCGCATGATCGAGGATGACTACGCCTGGCTCGCGGCGAAGAATTGGCGCGAGGCGCTACGCGATCCCAGCTCCCTGCCCGGCGAGATCGGCAAGCTGCTCAAAGCCGAGAACGCGCATTGCGACCAGGCGCTCGTCCCCGCCAAAGCGCTGCGCAAAACCCTCCTCGCGGAAATGCGCGGTCGCATCAAGGAGGACGACGCCGATCCGCCCGCGCCCGACGGCCCCTACTCTTATTACCAGCGCTATCGCGCAGGCGGGGAACATCCGCTGATTTGCCGGCGTCCGCGCGGCGGCGGCGACGAGGAAATTTTGCTCGACGCGGAAGCGCTCGCCAAAGACCACGACTTTTTCGAGATCGGCGACGCCGCGCATTCCCGCGACCATGCCGCACTTGCCTGGAGCGTGGACGACAAGGGCTCGGAGCTTTACGCCGTCCGCACGCGCGCCTTGAGCGACGGGCAAGATCGCGCCGATGTGGTTCTCGAGACGGACGGCTCCATCGTCTGGAGCCTCGGCGGGACGAGCTTTTACTACGTCCGCGTCGATGACAGTCACCGCACGGACGCGGTCCAGATGCATAGGATTGGCGCGCGGCAGCGCGAGGATCGGCTCGTCATCGAGGAGCGCGATCCCGCCTGGTTCGTCTCGCTTTCCGAAAGCCGCTGCGGACGTTTCGGCGTCGTCACGATCCACGGGCACGACGCGAGCGAATGCCATCTCATCGATCTTGCGGACGAAAACGCGCCGCCGCGCCGGGTCGCGCCGCGCGAAAGCCGCCTGCGCTATGATGTCGAGCCGCATGGCGAGCAGATCTTCATCCTCGCCAATGCCGACGGCGCCGAGGATTTCGCGATTTTTTCAGCGCCGCTCGGCTCGTCGTCGCGTGCGGATTGGCGCGTCGTCGTTCCTCATCGCAAGGGGCGCATGCTCGTCGCCATGACCGTCTATGCGCGCCATCTCGTCTGGATCGAGCGGGAGAACGCGCTGCCGCGCCTCGTCATCCGCGAGATCGAGAGCGGCGCGGAGCACGCCATCGCCTTCGAGGAGGAGGCCTATTCCCTCGCGCTCGAGCCCGGGCTCGAATTCGACACGACGACGTTGCGATTTGTCTATTCCTCGCCGACGACGCCCGAGGAGACCTACGATTACGACATGACGACGCGTCAGCGCGTCCTCATCAAACGTCAGGAGATTCCAAGCGGTCACGACCCCGAGAATTATGTCGCGAGACGGATCTCGGCGAAGGCCCCCGACGGCGAAAGCGTGCCCATCACGCTCCTACACCGTAAGGGCTTCGAGCCGGGCGAAGGGGCGCCGCTGCTGCTTTATGGCTATGGGGCCTACGGCCATTCGCTCGACGCGGAATTCGATCCCGATGTGCTTTCGCTTGTCGATCGCGGATTCGTCTACGCGCTCGCGCATGTTCGCGGCGGCACGGAGCGCGGCTGGAATTGGTACGAGAACGGCAAGCTCGACCATAAGCCGAACAGCTTTTCCGACTTCATCGCCTGCGCGCGCGCGCTCATCGACGCCGGCTTCACGCGCGCGGGCGCGATCGTCGCGCAAGGCGGCTCTGCCGGAGGCATGCTGATGGGCGCCGTCGTCAACATGGCGCCGGAGCTCTTTGCCGGCGTCATCGCCGAGGTGCCCTTCGTCGACGTGCTGAACACGATGCTGCGCGCGGATCTGCCGCTGACGCCGCCGGAATGGCTCGAATGGGGCAATCCGATCGAGGACGCTACGGCCTTCGCGCGGCTCGCGAGCTATTCCCCCTACGACAATGTCGCGGCGCAAAACTATCCACCAATCCTGGCGCTCGCCGGACTGACCGACCCGCGCGTGACCTATTGGGAGCCGCTGAAGTGGGTCCAGAAGCTGCGTGCGACAATGACGGGAGGCGGACCCGTGCTGCTCAAGACGCAAATGGGCGCGGGACATGCGGGCGCCTCGGGCCGCTTCGAGTCCCTGGAAGAGACGGCGCTCGAATGGGCCTTCGCGCTGATGTGCGTGGGGTGGGGCGGCGAGGAGGCGTGAGAGCCCCCACCCTAGCCTCTTACGCTATTGCATGGAATCTCTGGAAATCTGAGGGTTACTATTGCAGAGAGTCGTGAGGCTGCCTCTGCATCTCGACCCGCCCAGTCCCACAATAATCCCGAGCCTCCGACGGAAACAGCAATGAGCGCCGATCCGGTGCTGTCCTCGCGCTCCTTGATCTCTGGACAGAGGTTGCCGACCATCGTTCAGCATCTGAGGAATTCGATACAGCGAAGTTTTCTTCCTTTCGCTGGCTGCATGCTTCAATGGCGGTTAGCCGCAGCGCTGATCTTCGGCATTGCTTGTGCCGGACGAACTGAGCCGACTCAAGCGGCTGTTCCTGACATGACTTTCGATCTTGTGCAATTACAGAGCGGTAACTGCACAACCGAGTGCCCGAGAGTGTTCACGGCTGTCGGCGGCATTGTTGAAACGTCGCCGCAATCCCTGCTGGCCTTCATGCGATCGCAGCTGGGTCAGCGAAATCTGCGTTTGGTCGTGCTTCTAAGTTCGCCGGGCGGAAGCGTCGCCGCGGCGATGCGGATTGGCAGGTTGCTGCGTCGCGTCAACGCGATCGTGATCGTGGGGCGCGCAAAAGCTACGGAGGCGGGCGCCGCACAGCCGATCGGCGGTCAGTGTATCGCGGCCTGCGTCTATGCGCTGATGGGCGCCGTGCAGCGGATCGTGCCGAAGGAGAGCGTCGTCGCCCTAATGCGCATGTACCTGCCGATGCAGTCTGAAAACACGACCTCGAAACAACATGACGACGGGAAGATGCGCCGGGTTTTGACCGATTACGCCAAAGAGATGGGCGTGGATCCAGCGGTCGTGGACCTGGCGGAAGGGCAAACAGACGACAAGCTGCGGCCGCTCAGCGCTGATGAGATTGAGAAGCTGCTACATGGCGCCAGAAAACTCTCGAACGGCTCGACGGGCGAGGCCGCCGCCCCGCAGCCGCAAACGACGGCGTGCGGAGCCGGAGCGACAATGCCTAACTGGCAGGGGGGAAGCGGCGTTGTTGTCGGATTCCTGAACACCGAGCAGGCCATCCAATTGTTGCAGGCGACTCAGGCGCGCACGAAGCTGGCGATCAACCCGAATTTTCTTGGCAATAGAAGAGCGTTAATCCGTATCGACGGCGCAGAGAATGGACATCAGGTCGTCGCGCTCGTTCCCGTGAGGATGAAGGTCGATCCGGGCGACCGGGTCAAATACGAAGGTGGCCGCCTCGATTCCTCATTGCCATGCCATTATATCCCGAACCTGATCATCAACCCGCGCTGAGACTCCGTTCGCGACGGCGTTCCGGCGTGGCGTTTTCAGGGTCCCCAGGGACGACCAATTGACCTAGCGTTCGAGCACCCGACTGACCGTCCAAGGAATGAAATGGCAAGGCAGACTATGATCCCTGTAACGCGAATTTAGTTCGATTAGATCGCCTACCTTGACGGTCATGGCGGGAGGAACCGCCGCGATTGTTTCCATGCCCGTCAAGGATGTTACCGTATCTACGTGAGGCCAATCGAGATAAGCGGGGTTCACCTTTGCGCCAAGACGGGCCTCAACTCTCGCTGTCGCCGCCAGAACCGCCTCCGGGGTAATGGTGCTGATTACGCGCGCCATGATATGCTGAGGAGCATCCGGTATCTGTCTGAGAGCCAGTTGCGCAGCGCAGTCTTGCTGCGTTCGTTCCGATTGACTCTTGGAACCGACAGCGGACGCCCCTGACTGGATGTCGGAGTGGGGCAGCCAGGCGGGCGCGCTTGCCGCGAGCGAAGTTAGCATGGCCGACCCGATTACCAGCCGCCGCCAAGTGGGCGCCGTCGACCAGAGCGTTTGCGTCGACGGTTCCGGCTGTGCTGATTGCGCTGGTTGCGCGCCGCTCCGCAACTGTGAAGGCACGCGCTCAGTCCGCGGCCTGCGCCACGACGCGCCCGGCTGCGTCGATCAGGTTGATGCTTTGCACGCCACGCTGCTTGGCCTCAATCAGCGAGTCGGCGACGGATTCTTCGATTGCGCGAACTAGGTCGCGCGACGATGCGCAATTGCCGAGCTTCTTCTGGCGCGTCATGAGATCGACAAGTATCTGCGGGTCGATGCCTCCTTCCCTCACGTCGAGGCCGTACTGTTTGATCATACGCTCGATCTCCAAGGCGGCCACTCGGGCGATGTCGAGATCCACCAATGGATTGAATACAAATATGCGATCAATCCGGCTCAGGACTTCCGGCGCGAAGCCGGCGGAACGCAAAGCAGCGTCCGCGTGGCGGCGTATATCGTCCGGAGACTTTGCAAACTCTCGGCTAATTATCGCCAGCGCATCAACCGCAGCATTGGTCGTGAGAATAAAAATTGCCGCCGTAGTGCCTATATGGTTTTCGTTAGACGCTTCGGTGATAAAGCCGTCATTCCAAGCGGTCAAGAAATTCTTGTGGACGTTCGAATGCGCCTTTTCGAATTCGTCCAGCAAGACCACCGCATTCGGAGTGTCACGCAATGCGCCAGTCAATTTGCCGTAGGAGTCAGAGCCTACGTAGCCCTTTGGCGAACCGAACAAAGAGGTCGCAGCTAAGCCGGCGCTAGAATATTGGGTCATATCAAGATGGATCAACTTGCGATCGAGCGCGTCCGCAAGCACTTTGCCTAAATAAGTTTTTCCTGCGCCTGGCGGCCCTGCGAAGAGGAACACCCCCACAGGCTTGCCGCGCTGCTGCAAGGCGAGCCGTCTACGGATTTGGGCGGCGACGTCGTCGCAAATCGCATCCTGCCCAACCACCTGCGATTTCAGCGCCCGCGCAAGCGCATCGGCGTCGATGAAGACCGCCTGCGGCTTCGACTGCAGTCGCAGTTCAAGCTCACGACGATTGGTCAACCTGTCGAGAACGTCCATAAGCCCTGTCCAACGCGTCAAAATTTTTGGCATTCGCCCCGTCGCTCGCAGCCACCCGAGAAGCGCAAGCGAAACCGATACTGCAGCTGCAACGGCAAGAGTCCACTCTATCACCTCAGCATGCCGATCAACCCAGCTAGCCAGAGGAGACTTGGATAGCCATTGTCCAAGATAGCCGAGCAGCTGTACGAACGCCAATATCCCGATCGCCGCCATGAAGATCGGCATGAGACGATTCAATTTTGCAAGGATCGAGGTCATAAATGAAGCTCGACGCCCGAAGGGGTGATGAAACCTCTCAACCGGGGCGAGCGCTCCTCATTCGAGCCCCAGGCGACATCGCCGTGTGTGGCGCTCATGCGCATCATCCAGCCGCTCCCGAGGGTCGTAGCCAATCACGCAAACGCCCGCACCTCGCCTCCACGCGTTGCGTCTAAAGGCGGTCTCGACCCGCCGTCCATTCCAATACGGAACCTTACATTCTTTTCAACGCTTATGCACCGCCGTTTCCCCTGGGCCGCTTCGAGTCCCTGGAAGAGACGGCGCTCGAATGGGCCTTCGCGCTGATGTGCGTGGGGTGGGGCGGCGAGGAGGCGTGAACCCCTCCCCTGCCCTCGCCGATTCGCGGGAGAGGGCGCGGCTACCGGGGGCTGGCGCAGCGATCAGCCCTTTCCCAGGGCGTGGACGGCGTCGAGCCCGGCGCGCAGCCCTCGCGCCAATCTCACGGCGTCCTCAGTCGCCCAGAAATGAACGAAGTAAAGCCGAGGCTCCTCGTCGAGCATGTGGTTGTGCACGGCCGTGACCTCGATCCCGTTTGACTGAAGCGCTTTCAGCAGCGGCTCCACTTCTTTTGCCGTGGCGACGAAATCCCCCGTTATTGCGGCCCTGCCATCGCTCGTGGATTGGAAGTTGATGACATTGGCGATCCCCATGGCCGGGGACACCGTGGCGCCGTCAGCCTTCACCTGATCGGCCTTCGGAATGCTGAATTGATAGACGCCGCCGTTGTTCTTGCCTTGGAAGCCGAGCGCATCGTCGACTTGCGCCGTATCGAAGGCAATTTTTGGCGGCTCGCCGACAGAAGCAGAGGGACTCTCGAAAGGCGTTTTCGTTTCCGCGAGGGCTTCCCGAAGAATTTTCGCCAGCTTCACCGGATCGCCATGCGCGGCGACGTGCATGTAGAAGGTCGGGGGGCTGGCGCGCAGAAGATGGTTATGGACGGCGCTGACCTCGACGCCGTTCGCCAGCAGCGCCCGCATCACCGGATTGACCTCGGCTTCGATCAGCACGAGATCGCCCATCATCATAGCCTCAAGCCCCCTCGGCTCGAACGCGATCCAGCCCCCAAGGGCGAGGCCCGGCTTGATGCTGACGCCGTCAAGTACGACGTGAAGATCGCTACGCGGCAGGCCGTATCTATGGACGGTTCCCGTCACCGTGGACTTTTTGCCGATCGCGGAATCGACTTGTGACCAGTCTGTTTCCGCGATCGCGGCAGACGCGGATACAAGCCGCGCTGCTGTAGCGAGGGTGAGGAATGCTGTCTTCATGATCTCTTCCTTTCTTCTCACGCTTTCTCGACCTGAATGGAATCATTCGAGCGAAAAAAAGTCATGAAAGTCAGAATTATTTGAGCAAATTCTAGCAACAGAAGTCTATCAACTTTTGGAGATAATTGGCTAAGCGCGCACCCGCGAGAAAAATACCTGTCGCTACAACGCAAGAACCCGCCAATGTTGGTAGCATGCCGAGCCCGAGCCTGAAGATCGCAAGCGTAGCGGCGTCCAAGTGCGCAAAGTTCCGGCAATCGATGCTGCTGAGAACCGGCGCGTCGAAAGACGAGTCGGACTGCAGACCAGTTAGCGAGGCTCAGAATGACTGCGACGACGGCGTCAGTCGCGATCGCCCCGGGAAAATGAAGAGTCAGCCGGAGTTGAGGACGCCGAGGGCCCAGCGCCTCAGTCAACCTACATAGGTGGCAAACGCGAAGCGCTTCAGCCAGCGATAGGGCGTGTGCAGGCGCGCTACGATGCGCAGAAAGCGGCGCTTGGGGCTGCGGCCGCCTCCCAACATTATCGTCGATATTATGAGGGAGATCAGACATGCACCAGCGTCCCCACGGAATGGGTTGGACGCGATGCTTGGGCATGTCGCCTAAAGGGGAGACCGCTTCCCCATGGAGGAGGAATCTGACGCTTTGGAAATGAAAGTCAAGCTCGACGACAGGGCTCTAACTTTGGGGTTTGACACGCCCGGAATGGCTTACCCCACGCCCACATTGTCGAGCAGATTCGCTAGGGCTTCGGGATAGATAAGCTCGCGCGAGGCGGCGATCTCTTCCTTGCTCCACCACTTCCAGCCCAGCACATAGGACGCTTCACTCTCGGTGAGCGCTCCCAATTGGGGCTCGAAGGTCGGGCAGCGCACGAGAAAATAGCGCTCGACGCCCTGCACCCAGCCGCCCGGCAGCAGCAAGGGGAACTCGCGCGACGCGACGGCGGCGCCGACATCGACGCCCGAAAGCCCGGTCTCCTCGTAGAGCTCGCGCGCGGCGCAAGCTTCAAAACTCTCCCCGGCTTCGCGCGCGCCGCCGGGCTGTCCCCAAAAGTGCTCATAGCCCCGCGCGGCGACGTCGGGCAGAATGCGGCTTGCGAATTTGATCAGCAAGGTCTCGCCCTTCGGATTGACGAGCAGCACCCGCGAAGCCTCGCGTCGCGCGAGCGCGATCGTCTCGTAGGGCGCGACGATGGGCTTGCGTTTGTCGGCCTGCGCCCAATCGAGGAGCGACCATTTTTCGTTCTCGAAGACGAACCAGTTCGGCGCGGCGTTGAGCGCGGGGAGCACGCGCGGCTCGTCGAGGCGCTTCTCCATCGCCACGCGCCAGGCGATGTCGAGCACGCCGGCATGCACCACGACGAGCAGCGTCTCGCCGGGATGGGCGCTGGCAATTTTGGTCAAGCCGGCGCGCACGCGCGCCGCGAAGCGCATGAGCGTCTCGCCGCCTGGGGCGGCATAATCGGCGCGGCGATCCAGGTAATGCCGATAGTCCTCAGGATAGCGCGCCGCGACCTCCTCATGGCTCAAGCCATGCCAGAGGCCGTCGTGCTTCTCCCTTAATTCCGGCCTTTGCGTCAGGGCGAGACCGCGCCGCGCCGCATGCGGGCTCGCCGTCTCTATGGCGCGGATAAGATCGCTCGAATAGACGCGAACGAAGGAACGTTCGGCGAGCTCCGCGTCGAGCGCCGCCGCTTGCATGCGTCCCTTGTAGTTCAAGGCTATGTCGAGCTGACCCTGGAAGCGCCTCTCGAGATTCCAATTCGTCTCGCCATGGCGGGCGAGGCAGAGCAGCGTGCGGGGCATGTCGGACGAATTTTCCGGAGAAGAGGCGATCGCAGGCGCCAGGGATCAGTCCAGCGCTCGCCTATCGGCCTATTTGCCCCGCGTGGCAAGCCGAAAGGCCTCAATCCTCCCCCTTTCGTCTGAGACAAAGCCTCCCCGCGCGGGAAAGCTGACGGCGGAACTCGGGAGCGAGCCGCAAAAAAACGTCAGGCCCATCGCGCGCCGCGTGACCGGCTCTCGCCCGACGACGCGGCGCGCGAGTCGGAAAGCTCTATCGATGGATCGTGGACGACTGATCGCTGGCCCCGCCGCTCAGATCCGCAGCGCTCACGCCGACGACGTCCTGCCTCGGGCCGCCGATATCGTATTTGAGCCCGAGAAAGAAAGTGCGCTCGGGGTAGGGATTGGGATTAACCAGGGCTTTGTTGTTGCCGATATTGTTGACGCCGGCGGTCGCGGTCCAGCCTGGCGCGATTTTGTACTGCGCTTTCGCGTCGAAGACGAGATAGGAGCTGTCCGTGCTGCCATAGGAGTCATGGCTGAAATCGGTATTCGCGAGACTGACGAAAGCGCCCGTCGCGAAGCGCATGGAGGCGCCGATGGAGAATTTGTCGTCCGGAGAGTAGCTGATGGTTCCCCGCAGGCGAATGCGAGGGATGCGAGGGACCTGATTGCCGTCAAACCACGGCGCCAGCTTATCCGAAAGCATTTTGGTGTCCGTGAAGGTCGCGCTGAACTCGCCGTTGAGCCCATGCCAACCGAGGCCGTTCGCGGTCAAGAGCCCTTCTATGCCGTGGAAGTGAACCTTGTTGATATTGATGGTCTGAGAAAATGTGGTGGCGCCGACTGTGTTGGATTGGGTGTACATGTAATCCCAGGCGTCCACATTGAAAAAGCTGACCCGCGGCGTGAGCATTTCAGCGGCTCCGTCGAAAGCGTTGCGCCAATGATATTCGCCGCTGAGATCGTAGTAGGTCATGGATTCAGGCTGCAGATTGGGATTGTTGAAGACGACCGTATTGGGAGTCGAGATCGCCTGGAACATCTCGGAGACGGTCGGGAAGCGATAAGCTCTATCGATCGAGCCTCGGAGCAGGAATTCGGGGGTCACCTGCCACTCCAGCGCGCTCTTGGGCGAGAAGGCGCCCTTGTACGCCTTGGGGTAGAGAGCAAGCGTGGTTCTGTTCAACTTGGTGACATTGCCCAGGCTGTCATTTGCGCCTTCGAAGGCGGTCCACCAATCGCCGCGCGCGCCCAGGGTGAGACGCCAGTCCGGATGGAACTTCCACTCGTCCTGAATGTAGGCGCTCCGCGTGTTCGTCTTGCCGTAGTTGATGGTTTGGATGTCATAATAATAGTTTGACGTCGCGACATTGGTGTTGGTCTGCACGCTGTTCAGCGAATAGAGCCAATCGCTTAGGCCGAAGGAAAGGATGTGCTTGCCGAGCAGATCCTGCTCGGGGCGCGCGATGAAGCGCCCATCGAAGGTGCGCCAAAAATTGCCGCCCTGATTGACGTTCGAGCCGGTCGGGTTGATGTTCCAAGCGGTGACGTTGCCTGCCGCGTTAACGGCGGTCGGCAGGAAGCCATATTGCGAATAGGTGTTAGTATAGTCGCGCAGAAAATTATATTGCGTGCCCACGAGGTCGAAATCGAAGAAGCCCTTCGTGTCGCTCTTGAATTCCGCCGTGTTCATCATGTGCGACGCGTTGGAATGCGTCGGGTTCAGGGCGCCCAGCGTGTAAGAGCCATAGGGGCCGTCATTGATCTTGATTCCGCTGCCGAGGCCGTAAAGCGGCACGCCACTCGTCGTGTACATGTACGGTTGGACGAAAGTATCGTCGACCAGGGACCAGAAGCCGGTCTGCCAGGTCGCGCGCACCGCTGGCGTGAAGTCATAGGCGAGCTTGACCTTGCCGAAGTGTTGCTGGCTGTGGTCGGCGCCGGCGCTGCCGGCGATATTGCCCAGAGTCCCGCCAGGGGTCGGGAACCCATTGGCGGCCGTGCCGCCCCCCACGTAAGGGGCAAACATGCCGCCGAAGGCTTTTAGGCACTTCGTTCCACATGAGGTTGTGAATTGATTTTGAGAAAAGGTCTGCGCCTGGCCCTGCGCGTCGAGCCGGTCGTAGATCACCCAGTACGAGAAATTCTCTTTGCGATCGCCGAGCGCTGCCGACATGTGCCCGGAAAGATCGGTCTCCTTGTCCTCGAACCAGTGGAAATACTGCAGCGCAGAATTGCCTTCGGCGTGAAACTCGAAAGTTTCCGGCATGCGCGTCGTGATCGTGTAGACGCCGCTTTCCGAGTTGCCGCCGTAAAGCGCCGAGAACGGACCCTGCATCACATCGACGCGCTCGATCTCGACAGGCGACACCATGTTCCAGCGCGGCGGATAGGCGTAGCTGTTGCCGAGATAATTCGAGAGCAGCACGCCGTCTGCGTAAAGCATCGTGCGCGCGCTATCTTGAGGGTTGTTGATGCGTCCCTGGATCGTCGCATTGCGGTCGCCGATGAAGCGTTCGCGCACGAGCGTGCTCGGGAGATTTTGGATCGTCTCCGACGACGTCATGACGTTCACGGTCTCACTGATCTGCCGTTGGGTCACTGAGGCCACGTCTCCAACATGGGCGACGCTGGCGGGCACGTAGGAACCGCTGAAGGGCTTGTCGGTATGACCCAGCGCATCGGCGACAGGCGCGGGCGCCGGGGCGGCGACGGGCGCGGGCGCCGGGTGTGTCGCGACGACCGGCGCGGTCGTGTGGGTGGGCGCGCTATGCGTGGCCCCCAGACTCGGGCGATGCGCCTGTTGCGGCTTATGGGGGCGCACCACGCGCGCGGCGCCGACGTCGATCGACGGCAAGGATTGCTGCGCGCGCAGCTCGTTAGAGCCGAGAACGAAGAGGGCGCAGACGGAGACGCTGGTGAGGAGACGGGGGCGATGCATAATCGATCCTTTCGTCCGCGCCGATGAAGACGCGTCGATACGAACGCTCCTTCGGCGCGCGAAACGCGCGGCGCCGGAGCCGTTGCGGTGAGCGGATTAGGAAGAGAGCCGTGGGACGCGGGGTCGAACGGTCAGACGTTCGTCAGCCGACGCGAGGCGGCGCGCGCGACGACCAGCTCGTCGTCAGTCCCAAGGGAACAGGATTCCGGACAAGGGGCCGAGAAAAGGCGAAAGCAACGACGCTCGGCGTCGGCGCGAGGATGAAATCGACAACTGCGGCGAGCAGCTGCATTGCGGCGTCACGGCCAGCGGCCGTGCAATGCGCGCAGCAATCATGCGAGACTTTTGCCGGAGCCTGAGAGCCGCCGGCGTCGTGACAGGGCGACGCTTCCGGATGCGCTGTCATTGAGGCGACGGCGCCGCCCGAATAGCTGGGCGCAGCCTGGCAGGAAGAGGCGAAGCCTTGCAACAGGAGCATGCAGGCCGCCACGCACGCCGCCAGCGCACGCATTCGAGACCGCATGTTGGTTGGCTTCGTGTTCACATCACAGCATGTGACTTACGCGTAGGCGAAGGTCAACATGCCAATTTCAAAGGGAAAATTTTTCCGGGAAGGTGTTGCAACAAAGACACAAGCAAGTGTTGCCGCAAAGACACATATTAGTCATTCGCAGCGCGCGCGAACGCGTCAATTCGATTTCAGCCACGCCGCTATCGTGGAATCGTCCAGGAGCCCCGCCACTGTGATGATCTTGCCGCTCGCATCGATCATCGCCGTGAACGGAAGCTCGCCGCGCCACATCGGATCGACCTCGAAGAAAAGCCTGTCAAGGAAATCATCGGCGAAGCCATACTGGACCGCACCCGCGAGTCCCGCCTTCTCCAAGCGCGCGCCGGCTTTCACGCGGTCGTGCTCCCCGTCCGCATTGACGAAGATGATGTCGATCCCTTTTTTCTCGGCCGCGAGCCGCGCCCAGTCGGAAAGCTCCGCGAGGCAAGGCGCGCAGGTCGCGGACCAGAAATGCACCAGGAGCGGTCGGCCCGCATGCGCCTTGCGCAGCTCGGCGAAGGAGCCGCGCGCATAGGGCTGGAAGTCGAGCGCCGACGCGGGCTCCGGCGCGGCCATGACAGAGCCGAGGGCCACAACAAAGCCGGCGAGAAGCGATGCGCGACCGGCTTTCATGCTCACTTCTTCGCCAGCGCGGGTTGCGCCGCCTCAGCGGCGTCTTCCCGCCCGAGCGGCAATAGCCGGTAGCCCTCGACCTTGGTCAGCCAGGAGAGATAGACGCCGGTCTTACCGTCGATAAGCCGAGGCTGATCGGAGGTCTCGGCCGTCGTCGCCACTGTCCGCGCCGCGCTCCAGCTCTTCCCCGAGTCTTTGGACGATTGCAGGAGAATGCCGGTCGTCGTTCCGTCGAACTCTTTCCAGACGCGGTAGAGCTTGCCTTTCGAAAAGAGGATCGCCGCGCGCGAAGGCGCCTTCGCGTCATCTCCGAGTTTCTGGGGCGCCGAAAAGCTCTTTCCGCCGTCGGCGCTCGATGCGTAGAACAGCCCCTTGCGCGCCTTGCCGTTGGTGAACCAGGTGACATGCCAGGTTCCAGCGGCGTCGATCGCCAGTGACGGCCCTTGATGCGGGCAACCCGTCGCCCACTCGTCCTCGCTGACGCGGCCGCCCGAAAGCGTCGCGCCGTCCTTGGAGAGCTTGGCGACGTAATGGTCGCGCAGATTGTCGTCGTAGACGTGTCGCCAGGCGAACACGGGCTGGCCGTCCGGGTCAAACGCCGCCGACACGCGACAGCATTCGCAGGAATGATCCATCAGGATCTTCTTGCCCACAAAGCTCTTGCCCCCATCGTCGGACCAGCCGACGGCGATCCCGCTGCCTGCGAAGGCTTCGCCCGCCTGCTTCGCCGCAGCGGCGTCGCGCTTGTCGAGCCAGGCTGCGTAGATGCGACCCTTCGGCGAGACGAGGAAAATGTCGAAGCGCTGCCCGGTGGAATCGAGGAGCGGCTCGGGCGCCGAGAAGCTCTTGCCGCCATCCACCGAGCGAACGAGCCAGATCGAGCCGTCATAGCTCTTCTCTGGCCGCGCCGTGTAACTGATGAGGAGCGCGCCATTGGGGAGCGCCGCAATCTTGGGGCGCGCCTCGCCATTGGCGTCGATCACGCCGCCCGTCACGGTCGCCGCGACGACCGCCGGCGCGAAGCTCGCGCCGCTGTCGCGTGAGGACGCGACATAGATTTTGTCGCCTACGGGGAAGGCGAGCCAGAGCGTTCCATCGCGGGAGAAGGCAGGCTCGGCGGTCGAGGCGCAACGTGGCAGCGGGTCCAGGCAGGCGGGGGCTGCAGGCGCGCCCATCATGTGGCCCTCATGGCCGCCCTCTCCGCTTTTCGCGGCTGGCGCAGCCGTCGGAACGGCGGTTGCGCGAGATTCGCCGCGGGCGGGATGGGAGACGATAACCGCCGCGGCCATCGCCGCGAGGGCGAGCGCGCCGAACGAAGTGGATTTAAACGCAGCGCGCCAATCTGCCGGATTCATGACTTCTCCTGCCCGCGATCTTCCAACCGATTAGCCACCCGCGCTGTCTGCGTGTCGGCGGCTTGAAAGCGGCGTGACCTAGTGGAATTTGAAGGTCTGGCCGATATCCATGCCGCCGTTCGGCGGTCGCGGGACCTTGACCTGAGCGAGGATGCGCTTCACCGCCGCCGAATGCGCCTCGCTCGTCGTATTGTCGATCGTCACCTTGTCGATCTTGCCATTCGCGTCGACATGGAAGCTTGCACTCGCCTGCCCCTCGCCCAGCTCTTTCTCCTCCTCCGAAGCGCTTTGCTTCGCGATCTCGGCGTAGAGCACGGCGAGGAACTTGCTTTCGGAGCGAATCTCCTCTTGCGGCGGCGCGGCCGCCGTCGTCTCGGCCGGCTTCGGCGCGGCAGGAGCCGCCGGAGCCACGGCCTTGGGCTTCTCGGCTAAAGGCGACGCTGGCTGCGCCGTTTGCGCTTGCGCGCAAGCCGGCCCCAACGACAACGCGATCACAACGCCCCATGAAATGCGCATGCTCGACATCCCCTTACCGCCATCCTTGTCGGCGCGCGGCGCAGGCGCGCGGCTGATGTTCCTCCCGCACGGAAGCTCCGCGCGGGAGAACTCGCTTCAACCTTTTGATTTAGCGTGATTCCTTATCGCCCCAACGATTCCGTTCGAGCGGGAAACGCGCTAGATCACGCTGCGTTCGGGCGGAGTCGCCTGAAAGCCAGAAAACGCGATCGATTCTAAAGGTTTAGAGCGCGACTTATGCGAAAAACCGGTTTCCGCATATCCGTATCGCGCCCTAATGGAAGTTGACGGACTGCGAGGCGAAGAACCCGCCACCCGGCGGGGGCGGCGCTTGCACCGAGGCGATGGCGGTCCGCAGCAGCGCCGCATGCGCCGGGGTGGACCCCGAGCAAGCGATGCCCCCCATTCCGCCCCCAGGGCCTACGTGAAAGCTGCAGTTCGCCGCGCCCGCGCCAAGCCTCGACGAGCTCGGCACATGGCGACGGATTGCCGCCGAGAGTTGAGCCGCATAGGTGGCGCGCGAGATGCCGCCGGAAGCCGCCTGGCCGCCTTCTATGCCGAGCCGGTGACGCTCCTGCGCCTGCTGCTTGTGCTCGGCTCGCGGAGTCTCCTGACGCTTCTCCACGACCTGCTTCTCAGGCTCGACGACATCCTTCTTCGCCGGCAGCGGCGGCGCCTCGGGATGCATGACGAGCGGCGGCGGAATGGCGAAGTCCGGCTGCTCGAGCGCCTCGGGCGGCGGCACGTCGTCCAATTCGACCTGCTCGACCGATTCGAATTGGTCGCCTTCGGGAATCAGGTCCGCACTCATCGAATCGAGCGGAACGATCTTCTCGAGCGCGAAGTTCATGAACAGCAAGCCGAGCGCCACATGGCCGAGGAGCACGACAGCGATCGAGAGCGGCTTCAGCCAACTCGGCCGAACGCCAGGAAAACCGCTCTCAAACGATCTATCCGCAAAGGATGGGAGCGCTGCGAGGTCCGTCATCTGCCGCCTCCCGCAGGAGCCGGGGCCGGCGCGGGAGGCGCGACCGCGGGGACGGAGACCGGCGCCGAGGCGCCGCCAGCGCCCGCCTTACGCGAATTGGTCATGATCGCGATATGGGTGATCCCATTCGTCGCGAGCTTGTCCATAACCGCGACGATCTGGCCGTAAACCGCTTCCGTATCGCCGCGCACGTGCACGACGCGGTTGACTTCTTCGCCCATCATGGCGCGAACGCCGTCGATCAACGCCTCCGGCGACACTTCGTCGACGCCGAGCGAGATCTTGCCGTCCTTGCTCACCGTGACCATGATCGGGTCTTTTTGGTTGAGCGGCACGGCCGCTTTCGCCTGCGGCAGGTTGACCTTGACGCCCTTGGCGAGCAGCGGCGCGGTGATCATGAAAATGATCAGAAGCACCAGCATCACGTCGACGAGCGGCGTAACGTTGATTTCAGCCAGCGGCTGATAAAGATCTTTGCTGGCGTTGGAGCGCGTGGAGAAAGCCATTACGCGGCCTCCTTCTTACGCGGCAGGACGGGGCGATCCGAAACATGCGAGAGCGCCACGTCCTCGATCCAATGGGCGACCTGCTGGCCGAGGCGCCCGAAGTTCGCGCCGATGCGGTTATAGGCGACCGCCGCGGGAATGGCCGCGAAGAGTCCATAGGCGGTCGTCGCCAGCGCTTCCGCGATACCCGGCGCGACGACCGCGAGGCTCGTGTCCTGCGCCTGCGCGATGCTCGCGAAGCTCGACATGATCCCCCAGACCGTGCCGAAGAGGCCGATAAAGGGCGCCGTCGACGAGATGATCGCAAGATTGGGCAGGCCGCCTTCTTCTCGCGCCAGCATCTCGCGCGCGGCTCGGCTCATCTGCTCGGCGATTCTCTCGCGCCGCTCGTTGGCCGACTCGCCCTCCACTACGAGCGCCGCAGCCGCTTTGCCGACAGCGTCGACCGGCGCCAACACGCCGACGTCGCCGCCCGAACGCGCTTCCTGCGCCGAACGGCCGATCTTCACGATGGAATAGGCGCCGATCAGAATGAGCACCCAGGTGTAGATCGAGGCGGCGAGAAGAAGGAGGATGACCGACTTGCCGACGAGTCCCGCGGCATAGAACATCGTAAGCGGGTTTATCGATGAATAGTCCATGGCTTGTTGTTCCCTCTATAGCCCTTGCGCCGCCGCTCCAAGCGGACGTCGGGCTTTTTGCTTATTGGCCGCGCGGCGCGAGCCCTCTCGCGTGAGCGAGCGCGGGTGTGGGAAGAGTGGGAAAGGGGCTTAGGCTGCGGGCGGGGCGCGCGCGCCATTGGCGGGCTCGGCCGCCACGGGCTTGACAGCGCTCGCCGTGTAATCGGCGTAGCGTATGCGCGAGGCGACGCGCCCTTCAAGCCGCGAGAAATAAGAATTGCGGAACGCCAGAACCGCCTTCCCCAAATGGGCGGCGGCCAAACAGCAATCGGGACAACCGGGGAAACCAGACGGGCGTGGCGCGTGCGAAGCTGCGCCGTCTTCTGCCGCGCTCATCACGCCTTTGGCGAGGAGATGGTGGGGGCATTCCACGGCGGAGCCGCTCGCCGTCTGCAACACGGGCCGGAGAAACGCTGGCGCGAGCAGTCCGATCGTCACGGCGCAAATCGCGCCGAAGACGACGAACGCCCGAACACGCGCACTCATTCCGGCCTTTTGCGACATATCTGTCTCATATCGGATATTTTTACTGCTGACAATGCGCGAGCGCTTGGAACCAATCCACGTAGCAGTAAAGATCCAGATGAATTCGCCTGCGAAACCAGAAAGGCGGAAACCTAAAAAATGGACCGGGGAACCGGAGATGCGCGGTCTCCGCCACGCGCTGCGCGCGTCTTCCGCAACGGCGTCAACACCGGCGCATCGTTCCGCGAAACTCCTCCGTCACGACTGCCTTCGCGCCTAACTCTTTGTCGCGCCCGAAGGACTCCTCCATGACAAGCTCAAGCTTTTTCGGCGTCTCCCACAAAAGGCGGCCCCTCCCTCCTAAGGGCGGGTCGCCGCCTGTTGTGCTCCACATCTAGGGCTTTGCAGTGGGCGCCGCCGCTTTCGCGGCGTTCTTGGCCTGCCAGGAGATCAGGCGATCCACTTCCTCCAGCCCCTTCTTGGCTTCTGGAAAATCGGGCCTCAACTTCAGGATCGCCTCGTAATCCTCCTTGGCGCGCGGAAATTCCTTTTTCATGCGCCAGATGCTCGCGCGGTTGTAGAGCGCCGGGACGAGCTTCGGGTCGATCTTGAGCGCCGCGTCATAGTCGGCGATCGCCTTGTCGAGCTCGCCCTTGCTACGCCAAGCGGAGCCGCGGTCGACGAAGGCCACGACAGAGTTCGGTTCGCGCTTCAGGCCTTCCGTGAAGTCGGCGATCGCGCGATCCGCGTCCTTGATCTCGAGGTAGAGGTCGCCGCGCGAGAGATAAGGCGCCGCGGTCTTGTCGTATTTTACGGCCTCTGCGAAATCGGCCAGCGCCTTCTCCTCTTTGCGCTCCTGCATGTAAACTTTGGCGCGGGCGGTGAAGGCGGGACCGTAAGTCGGATTGAACTTCAAGGCCTCGCCAAAGTCGGCGATGGCGCCGTCGAAGTCGTGCAGACCGTATCGCGCGGCGCCGCGGCTGATAAAGATGTCGGCGTTCTTGGGGTCGCGCTTGATCGCGGCGTCTAGATCCTTCACGGCCGACTTGTAATCGCCCTGGCCGCGGTAGGCCGCCGCGCGCGCGGAAAGCATGCTCGCCGACTTCGGCTCGAGCTCCAACGCCTTGGCGAAATCCGGGAAGGCGCGCTCATAGTCGCCCTTCGCCACATAGGCGTTGGCGCGGTTGTAGAAGGCCGCCGCCTTGTTGTGGGCCGTCTCTTTGGGACCGAAGCTCGCGATGAGCTTCGAGCAGGCGTCGATCGCGGCGTCCGGAGCCTGGCCGCTGCAAGCCGCCCAGCCTTGCCCGGCTTGCGCATGCGCAGCGAAAGGGGCGGCGCCGACAAGGAACGCCAAGCAGGCGGAGGCGAAAGGCCACCGCAATCGGTCTGAATATCGAGCAGACATTTGCTTCTTCTCCCGCATCAGGAAGGGCGCAGCTTCTTTCGACGGCGAATGTTGAGCCGGCCTCGCACGAGCAACATTGCAGACCTTGCGTTTCCAGGGAAGGCGCCTCGTAGCGCTCGATGAGGCTAAATGCGCCGACCGCGCACGAAAATCCTTGCAATCGCCGAGGACTCTGATGCTAAGAACGCTCATCGCGCGCTGCGCCAGCCTGCTTTGCCAGGATGGAACGCGCAAAGTCGAGGTCGAGCTCACGGCTCGCGCCGGCGGCGAAGGACTTTTCATCCCTGAGGAAAAAATGCCCGAAGTAATCTTCAGCGGCCCGGGCGGCAGGCTCGAGGGCCGGTTTCACCAATCTGCGACGCGCGGCGCGCCGATCGCGATCGTGCTGCATCCGCATCCGCAGTTCGGCGGAACGATGAATAATCAGATCGTCTATCACCTCTACTATGCCTTCGCGGAACGCGGCTTTTCCGTCCTTCGCTTCAATTTTCGCGGCGTGGGGCGCAGCCAGGGGATGTTCGACCATGGCGCGGGCGAGCTCTCCGACGCGGCCGCGGCGCTCGACTGGGCGCAGGCCGTCAATCCGGAAGCGCGCGCCTGTTGGATCGCCGGGGTTTCCTTTGGCTCCTGGATTGGCATGCAGCTCCTCATGCGTCGCCCCGAGATCGAGGGCTTCGTGTCGGTGGCTCCGCCCGCGAACCGCTTCGACTACTCCTTCCTCGCCCCCTGCCCTTCTTCGGGCCTCTTCGTCCATGGAGACATCGATCGCGTCGCGCCATTGAAGGAGGTGACCGGCTTGATCGAGAAGCTGAAGACGCAGAAGGGCATCACGATCGAGCATGCGGTCGTGAAGGGCGCGAACCACTTTTTCGAGAACAAGATCGACCCGCTGATCATCGAGGTCTCCAACTATCTCGACAAGCGCCTCGGCAATCCGCCGCGCATCGCCATTCCTGCGCGGGGAGATTAAGGCGGGCGCGAAAGGGCGCCCCACCAGCCGCGTCAATAGGGCCGTCCGTCCTTGTGGCTGAAGGTCCACTGCCCGCTTTCGTCGAGTCTGCCGGCGAGGTCGTCGTTCGGATATTCCGCCCAATCTCCTGGGGTGCGGTCGCCGATCTCGAGATAAACGACGACGGATTCGCTGCGATTGACCAGATGATGCGCGGCGCCGCCCGCAGCAAAACCGGCGCACATGCCGGGGCGCAGCAGGACCTCGCCGCGCTCGGTGACGAGCGTCGGCTCTCCCTCCAGGATAAAGACGAATTCGTCCTGCCGCCCGTGGCGATGCAAGAGCGAGGTTTCTCCTCCCGGCGCGATGCTCGTCAAATTGACCCCAAAATTCTTGAGGCCGAAGAGCTCGCCGAGAGGACGTCGCTCGCGGCCCGCCATTCGGGTGAAAAAGGGCTCAGGAAGATTCGATCTCTTCGCGCGCGGCGCGGCGAGGGCCGCCTCCACGGCCAAGGGTGGATCGGGCGACTCCATCTTTTACTCCCTCTCTGTGCTTGGGCGTTGCAAGAGAATAGCCAAGACGCCTCCCTTCGCAAGAGCGCGAGCGCAATCGGCGTCAAGCTGCTACTCTAGCAAAATCCCACACAACAGACGGGGCCGCCCTTGAAGGTCAGGACTTCCTCATGCGTCTGCGGACGCGTTCGCTGCGAAGGGAGCGGCGAGACCCTTCTCTCCGCTGTCTGCTACTGTCTCGACTGTCAGGAAGGCGGCCGACGCATCGAAGCGCTGCCGGAGGCGCCGCGCGTGCTCGATGACGACGGCGGCGCCCCTTATCTGATCTACCGCGACGATCGCTTTCGCTGCGTGTCCGGCGAAGAGCTTCTCGTCGACCGTCGGTTGAAACCCAACTCACCGACGCGACGCGTTGTGGCGGGTTGCTGCAACTCAGGCATGTTTCTCAAGTTCGACCCAGGGTTCTGGGTCTCGAGCTATCGCCATCGCTACGAGGGCGAACTTCCGCCCATCGACATGCGCACGAATGTTCGGCGTCGCCAGACCCAGTCGCCCATGCCCGACGACGCGCCCTGCTATCTAAGCTTCCCGCCGAAACTCTTCGCGAAATTGATCGGGGCGCGGATGGCAATGTTTTTCGGACGTTGAACGAGAGCACGACGGACCGCGAGCCTCCCGGCGCCCCGGCTTCGCGCGAGAACTCTCCCCGGCGAGCGCAAGGTTCCAGGAAGCGCCGCGCCGCGCGTAGCCCTGGGGCTGTAGCCCTGGGGCTCAGCAGCCCTTGCGGCGCTCCCACATCTGGAGCTCGTTCACGCGGCTTGCTTCCCATCCGCTCAAATGGCCATAGGGCGGGAAGCAGCCGGCGCCGAACACGGCGCGGGCCCGCGCCGTGTTGAAGCAGTAACCGCGCCGCGCATAGATGGCGTTGCGCGCGTACCAAAGGGCGCCGCAGGACATCCCCGCAGCATCTTGCGCGAGGGCGGACTCGGGGATGGAAACGACAACCACCCCCAGGAGAGCGGCGAGCGCCGCGCTGAATTTTGCTAAAGATTTCATTTTTTCCTCCTCTGTCAAACGGCTTGCTTCCCTCGACGTAAGGTTCCAACGCGCCACCTTTCGCCTCATTGGCGCGCGTCGAAATACTCAGGCCGATATTCGAAGTGCATGGTGTCGAAATGGCCCCATTTGCCGCCCCAAATGAAACCGTGGCGCTCGAAGATCTCGACGATCTCCCAGGGAATGCGGTTGTGGTAAGCGCCTTTGCCCCACAGCCAGTAGTCGGAATATTTGGTGTTGATGTCGAGCGCGGCGCCATAAGCGTGCATGCTGCGCTTGCCGGTGTCCTTGACCGTGCGGCAGGCGAAGGCGCCGGCGCTCGGATAGGCGTAACGCTTCAGAGCCGCGGGCAGCCGGTCTATTTCGGCGGCGACGGCGCGCAATTTATCCGCGACCCCGTTGATCGTCGTGACCTCCACGAAGCCGCCGAACCAGGGCACCTTCACGAGTCGCTTTTGAGTCTCGTGCTTGTCACAGTCGCCATACATCTTGTCAAAGAACGCCTGATTGCGAAAACGCCCAGGATCCTCATCCGCGCCGGGCACATGGTCCGGCTTGCCGATCGGATAGGGCAGGCTCAATTGATCGAGCAGAGAGGCGTTCTTCAGCTTTTCGTCGAAACTCTTGTCGGGTTTGCCATCAGACAACGGCATTCTCGTTCCGTCGTTCCAGACGATCTGCTTCTCATCGCTGGTTTTGAGATAATCCGGATAGGCCCGCACGAGCGCATCACCTGAAACCACTTGCTGCGCCATCGCGACCGCTGCCGAGAGCGCCGCTATGCAGCAGGCGAGCGCTGCGGCATTATTAACCAATCTCAAAATGCGTCCGACCATCGCGGCGACCGTAATTTAATGAGATTATTAAGTTCAAGATTAACAGACTAAAAACACGAAGTCGACTTCTAATTTTGGCTGGCAAGCTTAGTTGCCACTCCCGAAGGAGGGCGCCACCATGTCAAAGCGCGCTAGGGAGATCATCATTGTAGCGGCTACGCTGCTCGCGAGCGTGGGCCTGAGCACTGCAGCTTTGGCGCAAGCGTGCTCGCCTTGCTTCCGACCGGAGATGGGTGACCCCTTCCGCTGCACGAATTGCGAGGAAAGGGTTTGGACGGGCGCAGGCTGGACAATCCTGCATACCGCTCCCGCGCGAAGCACCTATGATTACTGGTGGTCCTCGCGCTAGAACTTTTCTCGCTCCAACGCTCACGTTTAGCCTGGCGCCGACCCCGCTCCATCGAGCGGGGTCGGTCGCGACGTTTCAGTAGCGATAGTGGTCCGACTTGAACGGGCCGCTGACCGGCAGGTTCAGATAGGCCGCCTGCGCGTCCGTCATCTTCGTGAGCTTCACGCCGATCTTGTCGAGATGCAGCGCCGCGACCTTTTCGTCGAGGTGCTTGGGCAGCGTGTAGACGCCTGTCGGATACTGGCCCTGCTTCGTCCAGAGCTCGATCTGCGCCAGCGTCTGATTGGTGAAGGACGCCGACATCACGAAGGAGGGATGGCCCGTCGCGCAGCCCAGATTCACGAGACGGCCTTCCGCGAGAAGAATGACGCGCTTGCCGTCCGAAAACTCGACCTCGTCGACCTGCGGTTTCACATTATGCCATTTGAGATTGCGCAGCCCCGCGACCTGGATCTCCGAGTCGAAATGGCCGATGTTGCAGACGATGGCGCGGTCCTTCATCGCGCGCATGTGGTCGATCGTGATGACGTCCACATTGCCCGTCGCCGTGCAGAAGATGTCGGCGCGCGTCGCCGCGTCCTCCATCGTCGTCACCTCATAGCCTTCCATGGCGGCCTGCAGCGCGCAGATCGGGTCGATCTCGGTCACGAGCACGCGGCAGCCGGCGTTGCGCAGCGAAGCGGCCGAGCCCTTGCCCACGTCGCCGAAGCCCGCGATGCAGGCGACCTTGCCCGCCATCATGACGTCGGTCGCGCGGCGGATGCCGTCGACGAGCGACTCGCGGCAGCCGTAAAGATTGTCGAACTTCGACTTCGTCACCGAGTCGTTGACGTTGATCGCCGGCCACAGGAGCTTGCCCTCCTTGTGCATGGTGTAGAGGCGATGGACGCCGGTCGTCGTCTCCTCGGTGACGCCCTTGATCGCCGTGGCGTTGCGCCCATACCAGCCGGGATTGGACTTGAGCCGCTTCTTGATCGAGGCGAAGAGCACCTCTTCTTCCTCATTCGTCGCCTTGTCGAGGAAGGCGACATCTCCCTGCTCCGCGCGCAGGCCCAAGTGAATGAGCAGCGTCGCGTCGCCGCCGTCGTCGAGAATCATGTTCGGGCAGCCGCCGTCGCCCCATTCGAAGATCTTGTGCGTGTAGTCCCAGTAATCCACGAGGCTCTCGCCCTTTATCGCGAAGACCGGGGTGCCGGTGGCGGCGATCGCCGCCGCGGCGTGATCCTGCGTCGAATAAATGTTGCAGGAGGCCCAGCGCACGTCCGCGCCGAGCGCCTTCAGCGTCTCGATGAGCACGGCGGTCTGGATCGTCATGTGCAAGGAGCCCGCGACGCGCGCGCCTTTCAAGGGCTTCGCCGCGCCAAATTCCGCCCGCGTCGCCATCAGGCCGGGCATCTCCGTCTCGGCGATGGCGAGTTCCTTACGGCCCCATTCGGCGAGGCCGATGTCGGCGACGGCGTAGTCGTTGAATTGGAAATGCGTGGTCATGTGTTCCCTCGGAATTGGCGAGGCCGGATCGGCGAGCCCTCCCACTGCTGGGAGCGCGCCCGGCCTATAGCGCAAGGCGCATCCCAATGCAATAAAGATATGTGCAAGTCTTTATATGTCGACGTTTCGGGGTCGCCAGCGGGGGGTGGCCCCTCAGTTTCGCGTCATTCCTTCCCGCGCCAGAGCCTTGGCCAATTCCTCGCGACAGACCTTTTCGAGCAGCGGGAGATCGTCCCGCGCCAACTTCCATAGGACGTCGGGAGCGACCCGCTCGTAATCGTGCCGGATCACATTGCCGATACCTGCAACCTTGCGCCACGGAATTTCTGACCGCCGGTCTTTCACGTCGTCGGGCAGATGACGGCTAGCCTCTGAGATCATTTCAATGCCGCGCTCGACAAGCCAGCGCTTTTGCCAATCCTGCTCGAAGGCCGCGAGCGACGCCCCTGCGAGCACGCTGCGAACGTGCTCTGCCGCTTCGATGATATCCGCCGGCCTTGGCGAGACGATCCGCGCCGTCATCAAAAAACCAGAACAGCAGATTCTTCGATTCTCTGTTTCAACGCCGGATGCAGGCTCGCGCGCGTCATCACATCGGCCTTGCGGCCAAGGATCTCCGCCGCCCGTTCTTTCACGTCCATAAGCTCGTACAGGCCGAGCTTGCCCTTTTGGTGATCGAAAAACAGATCGACGTCGGAATCCGCGCCCGCCGACCCCCGCGCCGTGGAGCCAAACAAGTAAAGATGCTCGACGCCGAGCCTTTTCAACTCGGCTTCATGCGCCCTCAGGCGGCTTATGGCTTCCTCGACGTCCATTAACGCAAGATACCATGAAAGGACCGCGAACATGCTGAGAGGCGGCTTCGCCCGAGGCCGCGCCCTCAAAACTCCCCGTGCAGCCGCAAGGCGAAGATGTTGGCCGGCCCACGATCCTTGTTGTAGGCGGGATTTTGGATGAGCTGATAGTCGCCGGTGAGATGGACGCCATCGCCCAGGCTGTAGCGGTAATAAGTCTCGAGAATGTGCTCGCCGTTATAGTTGAGCGCGCCGTCGCCGATCATGATGCCGAGGCCGCCGGCGGCAAAATATCTGACTTGGCTCCCCGAAAGGCCGTTGACGACCCCGGCGACGCCGATCGCGTCCCGAGGACGCTGCCACGAGTCTCCCTTCAGCACGAATCCTCCCGAGAGCGAGCGCTGGATATCGGAAAATTCGTAACTCTCGTAGCGGCCATTGAGCAGGCTCGCGCGCAGGAAGAAACCGAGGTCCTTGGAATAGGGCTGCTCGATGTTGATGCCGCCGCCGACCTTGGTGCGCCTGATGCGGTTCATAGACACATCGGGCGTCGTGCTCGTCATGAGGCCGAGATAAACCGCATCGTCATATTTTCCCATATAGCCAGTGTCGGCGAAGGCCAGAAGCTTCACCTTGCCCGGCTGGTCGAAGAAGAGCTCATGACGCGCCTCGATTTCGCCGACCACCCCATATTGGCGTAAGAGCACGGGCTCGATGTATTCGCTGTTCGGAACGTTGGAGAGCTGAAAGGCCCCCGTCCGCACGGTCCACCAATTCTGCTTCCACTCGGCTGACACGCCCTCCGTATAGCCGTAGGCGTCGGCGGGATAGTCGAAGGCGCCCATGTCGATGACCGACCAGTTTATGAAGCCGTTGCGACCGTCATGTGCGTAGCGATTGTCGTCGAAGATGTCGGCGACCGAATATTTGCCGATGGTGAAAGTCAACCGATTGGCGTCGACCGAGCCGCCGAGCAGATTCTGTCCTGGATCGATGGTCTCCCCTTCGCCGCCAAGCCCGAAGGTTTGCCGCACGAAATAACGCGGCAAGCGAAGATAGGGCCGAGCGTGGCCGACCTTATAGGCCTCGGCGCTCGGATAGCCTGCGACGCCCACAGTGTTCGCGATCCCGTAGCCCTGGTCGATCTCAGGATTGACATAGGCCTCCCCGCCCTCCCACAGGCGCATGCCGAAATAGCCCGTGGTTGAATTGGTCGCCCGGACTTGCCCTGACGGCGGCAAGCTGTTTTGCCCGCTGTAGAGCGCAAAGAGCTTGGGATAGCCCTGCGCGAGCTCAGTCGATTGGGCATGAAAGCTGTAACGTTCCTCCTGCGGCGTGTCCTGCGGCGTCGTCGGATTGATCCTCGCGGAGTCGCTCGCCGTGGAGGTTCTTTCGCCTTCCGTCGGTCTGGCGACGTTCGGCCAGGCAGTCTGCTTGCTTTCCTGCGTCTCGCCGCCGCCTTCCGCTCCCTCCTTCTTCCTGTCCGCTTTGGGCAGCAGATTGTCGGCGCCGAGGTTGTAGAGGAGGCCTAGCCGGAAGATGTGGCTCTGCGTGCGCGTCTTCGACACGAAGTCGTAAGAAGCGCCGTTGTCGAAAAGCTGCGTTCCGTAAGATTGGTCGAGGAACAAATATTCGACGCGGGCCGACCAATGGTCGTCGAGGCCCCATTCGAGGCCGCCGCCGGCGACATATTTCATGCGCGAGGAGGCGGTCTCGCCGCTCGTGAAGAGATTTCCCGGCGCGAAATTGTTCAGCATCAAGCCGGAGGCGGATCGCCAGCCGCCGGTCGCGACACCGAAGGTTGCGTAGAGCAAGGCGTTGTCGATCGCGTAGCCGACGCGGCCGCGGAAGCTCGCGAAATAATTGCCGTCCGAATAGGGCCGCGCGAGCGAATAATACGCCACGCCGAGCGCCGCATAGGCCGGCGGCGCGAGGAAGGTTCCCGACGGACCGCGGCGCCCCTCGAGAAGGTTGAGCTCGGTCTCGGCGCCCAGCACGACATGGCCTGCCTGGAAATTATAGCCGGCCAGACCGCCGAACACGATCCCGCCCCGCTCCTGCGACGGCGGATGCAGATCATAGAACGGCCCGATGAGCCCCCCCACCGGCTGCAGAGTTTCGCTGCGGTCGAGCGGGATGGAGCCGCCCAATAAGCCGCCGAGATAAAGTCCGCGCCAATCGCGCCCGCGCGGCGCCGGCGTGGCGGGTGCGTCCTCGGCCTTCGGCGGCCCCGCCGTCTTGCTCGAGGCGGCGTCCTCGGCCTTCGCGACGCCAACGGCGGCGTGCAAAGCAAACATAGACGCTATGATTGCAAGCCTACGCATGACGAATTTCCTCTGGCTTCGAGAGCCTTGGGCCGTACCTTCTTCTATCCTAGATCGACATATTTTCGAACTCGAGCCATCGAAGAAGGCCGCCAATGTTAGCTGGGAGAACTTAAGACCGAGCCACGCCGTCAGCGCGAGATGGCGAGGCCGATGATTCTGATGAGGACTAAGCCTCCCGCGACGACGAGATAGAGACGCAACACGCCCATCCAGACTCGGCTCGCGGGCGAAAGCGGTGTCGGCGGCAGTTGAGCGAGCGGCGGCATCCGCCAGGAGTCCAATGTATGGGGCTTGACGGGGCGCTTAGTCTGGACATCCCCACTCTTGCGAAACACGCCGCTCGCGAGGGCGATTATGAGCGACGCCGCCGTCCCTCCCCCGAGGATCGAAAGAATCACGGTTTCATTCGTTGCTTCCGGAAAGAGCACCGAGGCCGTTAGGATGATCGACAACATCACAAGAACGGCGATTACAGCGCCAGTGAAGAGGTTCATGCTGCGCGAGTTGACCCAGGGACCGAGCACCGCCCTATCGTTGCACAGCAGCAGCAGGAAGACCGTAGCGCTCGGCAAAAGCACGCCTGCGAGGGTTTGCACGGCGTTGGTCAACAGTCCGAGCGGCGCGCCGGGCGTCAGGACCAGACCCGCTGAGACCGCAATCAGAGCGAAATAGATGCCGTAGAAGCCCTTGGCGTCGGCGGGCTTGCGATGCAGGGAGTGCTTCAGCGACATCACGTCGCCAATGGCGTAGGCGGTCGAAAGCGAGACCGCCGCGGCCCCGATGATGCTTGCATCGATCAAGGCTAAGGCGAACAGCACGCCCGGCAGGCGGCCCGCATATTGATCGAGACCCTTCGCGACAGCGCCGGCGTCGACGAAGTTGCCGAACTCCGGACGGCCCGCAAATGCGGCCGATGTAAAGGCCATCATCGCCGCCGCGCCGATAATGACGATGACGATGCCGAGCCAGAGGTCGACCCGCTGATATTTGATAAAGCGCGGCGTGATCCTCTTGTCGATGACATAGCTCTGCTGAAAGAAGAGCTGCCAGGGCGCGATCGTCGTGCCGACGATCGCGATGATCAGCAGCATGACCTCGCTCAGCTTGGCGTCCGCCGGAAGCCGCACGAGCACCATGTCGCGAACGAGCTGGCCCAGCGGCGGATGAATCATGACGAAGACAGGGACCAGCAACAGGCTGCCTGCGCACAGCGCCAGAGCGAAGCGCTCGAAACGGCGGAAGTCGCCCGTGCTGACCGCCAGCATGATCACGACCGCCGATAGCGCGACGCCGAGCTCCCTTGAGACGCCGAGATAGGAAAGCGCCAAAGCGATGCCGATGAATTCGGTGACGATCGTGAGCGCATTCAACAAGAAGAGGTCGATGACGCTGAAAGCGCCCCAAAATTTGCCGAACCGTTCCAGGATCAAGCGCGCATGGCCGACGCCGGTGACGGCTCCGAGGCGCAGGACCATTTCCTGATTGACGTAGAGGACCGGGACCAGCAGCAGCAGCGTCCAAAGCAGCGTGGTTCCGTAGTTTTGTCCCGCCTGCGTATAGGTGCCAAAGGCGCCGGCATCATTGTCGCCGACCATAACAATAAGACCGGGGCCAATGATGGCAAGGAGGGTCTGCAGCCGGTGCTTCCAAGTCGTGCGCGGCCCATGGTCGCCATGTTGAATCGTGCCCAGGGCGCCACGGATATGCCCGCTGTGGGCCTCGTCGAGGACGGCGCTGCGGGGGGCCTCTGTTAGATTGGAGATGGTCATGGCCAGGTCTTCTGTCATTTGAGGAAGGCTGTTCGCCGAGGCGAAGCGAAGGGGTCGGAACTCAGAGGAGAAGGCCGATCAGCGCGGCCGCTGACCGTCCGAGCCATTGCTCGAGCATGGCTTTGACGAGAGCCTCGGTGACAACATTCGCCAGCTCCGGAGAAGCTGACGGGCTTGTTTTAGGGGCTTTGAAGGGCGCAGGCTGCGGCGGGTCGGCGTATCCGAGCCGCCGCAAAACCATCCAAAATGCCTCGGGCTCGAAGCAGCCTCGGTCGTAGTGGACCAATAGGCTCCCAGTCGATGAATTGATCGACACGGACGTCACGCCAGCGACCGCAAGCAATTCAGAGTTGAGCAATTTTGCCGCCGGCTCGTTGCGCGCCAATATCGAGAGGCGCACCCTCAACCGTTCCGGGACATGATGGACGTAGAGAACAACGCCGACGCTGGGACGGCCCCGAAAAGTGCTCGGGACGGCGCCGCGCCGGACCTTTTCTGGATCGAGGTGGATGGTCATGGCTCATCTCCTTTCCGCAGGAGTGAGCCGCCGCCAGAGGCGCTTTGGGCCTCTACTGCGCTCCACCCCGCTTCGCAGGATCGGTTGAAAGGTGTTTGGGACTTGCGCCCACCGCTCCGTCGAAAAGACAGGCAGTGGGCCTACTCGGGCCGTCGTTCATGACTGTCTCCTCAGGCGGCGAGGGAAATGGCGAAGGGAGGAGGATGCTGGGCGTCTTCCAGGCATAGCGGGTCGCCTTGAGCAGCTCGCGTCCAGGTGCAGACGAGGCGCCCGGTGGCGGGATCCACCGACCACGCGCAAATGAGCGTGCGCCGAACGCGGCTGCGCACGGCGACGAGCCCGGCTAGGGCGGAAACGCGAGCAACGCCGGGTGAACACCGGCGAGTCGCATGGATGTTGGTGAGCGTGTTCATCGCTCATCTCCTTGCCGTTTCGTTCCACGGCCCGGAGCATGAGCGGCAGGCAGGAGCGCTAGGCTCGAGCGACGCCTCTCACGCGGTCTCCGTGACCGCGGATGCTATCGATGTCGACCGACGCCGCTTGCGCAACCCATGCTGCGAACGCGATGCCGAAGCTGCTACTGCCCATGTTTCTTTCGTTGGTTGATCACGTCTCAGACGAGGACGGATCTTGTACAACCCGCGCATATCGCCCAGCAAACTCATTTGTCAAGCAAGATATCGCAGCGCAAACGTCGATCGGCTTCCGACGAGAGGGCTCGCTATCGAGTCGTGCCGTAATTTGAACGATGCGGGGCGATAACCGCCCTCTGTGGCGATGGCCGGCTTCGCGCTTATATTGTATAAGCAAGCCGCAAGCGAAGCGGCGATCGAAAACGCCTAAAGGGAGTTCGCCCATGCCGAAAGGTCTTTGGCCCGTCATACTTTTTGGGGTGCTCATCCTGTTCGTCGGGGCTTCGGTCATGGGCTGGGCATTGAGCTGAACCCAGCTTCGCCGGCGCGAGCCGTCGCCGGCAAGTTTGGGCCCGTTTGCCTTCCTGCCGCCGGCTGTTGTTGCGTAGCGCGCGCCCCGAGCGTCATTCGCGCCAGTTGGGCGTTCACGCGCCATTCAGATGCTTGCACTAGTTATGGCAACGGCGCCACGAGGCGCGCCACAAGATTGAAGCCGGCGAAATTCTAGCCGCCGAAGAGGAGGATCCATGAAAAAACTGCTCGCCGCTGCGGGACTCGCAGCGCTCGTCTTCGCCGAATTCACCACGATCTCCATCATAACCGCCGAGCCGGCGGAGGCGGCGGTCTGCGCGCGCGGATGGCGCGGCGCGGCCTGCGTCGGGCCTCGCGGCGCGGTGGCTGTCGGCCGGCCCGTCTATCGTCGTCCGGTTCGCGTCTATCGCCGCTGGTAACTCCGCGGCGCATCCTGCAAGCGCGCCCCGGCGCGCTTGTTCGGAGCTCGCCCTTTTTTCAAAAGGGGAAGACTGCAGCCGCGGCGGCGGCGCGCTCATGCTGGACATTCGCCAATTCGCGCCCGCGTGCTAGATAGGTCGACGCCGCGCCGCTTCAGCGACGCTCATTGGATCACGCTGCCTTCGGACGGAGTTGCCTGAACGCAGGAAATGTGATCGATTCCAAAAAGGTAGAGCGCGCTTCATGCGAAAAACCGTTTCCCACTTGTTCGCCTCGCGCTCTCAAGCGAGCCTGCTTTGACGTCGTCGCAGGATAAAAAGATCGACGCCACGCTGGCGCTGCGCAGCGAAGGGCGTCTGCTCGTCGGCCGCGATCGCATCAAAGTGCTGGAGGCCGTCGCCGAGCACGGCAGCATCTCCCAAGCCGCCAAGGTCACGGGCTTCTCCTACAAAGGCGCCTGGGACGCCGTCACCGCCATCAACAATCTGCTCCCCTCCCCAGCCTTCGTGCTCAAGGCGGGCGGCCGCTCGGGAGGCGGCGCCGAGGTTACGGCGGAGGGCTTGAAGCTCATTGAGACCTTCCACCGTCTCGAGGAGCGTCTCACGCGCATCTCCTCGGCGATCGCGCTCGAGGGCCTCGAGGGCGTGGACGACTTTCTTCTCTGGAGCGTAGGTTTTCGGATTTCCGCCCGCAACGTCTTCCACGCTGAGGTCGTCAAGATCGAAGCCGGCCCCGTCGACGTCGAAGTCGCGCTGCGGCTCTCCGACGCGATCCCGCTGCATGCGGTCGTGACCAACGAGGCGCTGAAGGAGCTCGATCTGAAGCCCGGGCGGCGCGCGATCGCCTTGGTGAAATCCTCATTCGTGGAGCTGTCGCGCGCCGAAGCGCCGCCCCTCTACGAGCGCAACCGCCTGCAGGGCCGCATCACACGTCGCATCGACGGCCCGCGGCGAACCGAATTCCTGCTCGACATTGGCGGCGGCAAGAGCCTGACCGCGGTGATCCCGAACACCCGCGCGGAAGCGCTGGAGCTTCGTGCAGGCGATGAGGCCGCGGCGCATTTCGCGCCCGAAGACGTGATTCTGGCCGTCGCGTGACGGGCCGCTGAGCCGGGCGTCTATTGCGATGCGAGACGCCCGCCGCACTCGGCGGCGGCTCGTCATTGATCGCATGGAGGCGATTTTGCGTGAGGACGTTTTGAACTCAAGGATGCGAGCAACGCTCGCACCGCCTTCGGCGGCGGCCCGAAGGCGGTGCTTGACTTCAAAACATCCTCACGCGACGCTCCGCCATGCAATTCCGTGACAAATTTGTTCTCAACTCAGTCCAGAACGGGTTGAGCGGGGACGGAGTTGGGCGCGACGCATAGGCGCTCGGCGAACGTTGAGAGGTACGCCTGCGATGCGGTCTTCGACTCGGATGAAACTTGCGGTCTCCGCGGCGCTCTCTTGCGCCTCCCTCTTCCTTGCCCCCGCGCAGGCCGAAACGCTAGCGCAAGACGCGGAGCTGCATAGCCGGCCGAGCCTGAAATCCGATGCGCTCGCCGTGCTCGGCGCGGGAATGCCCGTCACGGTGCTAGACGCGCGCCGCGACGGCTGGACGCTTGTCGCGGGAGGCGGGTTCGAGGGCTATGTGCGAAGCGGTCAGATCGCGCCCTTCAACCCGTGGTGCACCGAGGGCTACCCCTACTCCGGCAGTGAGCGCTATTTCCAGGACGGCCTTACCCCCGTCCGCACCGTCCCGCTCGGCTTCCTGTTCGGCTATCACGTCTCGCGGCCTTGTTGAGGCGGCTCCTAGAGCATGTCACGAAAAAGTGCGAAGCGGTTTTCCGGTCAGGACATGCTCTAAGTTTATGATTTGGAGCGAGTCCTTTTCGATCGCGTGATTCCACGCGATCGGGACGCGCTCTAACAACCGCCGCTCACGCCGCTGCGAGGGTCACGCGATTGCGCCCCGCAGCCTTGGAGTCATAGAGCGCCTTGTCGGCGCGGCGCATCAGCGCGTCGGCGTTGGCGTCGGCGGCGCGTTCGGCGAGGCCGATCGAGACGGTGACCGGCAGGAGCCCGACGGGGGCGTCGATCTTGAACGGCGTGGACTGCACCGCGTCGCGCACGCGCTCGGCGATTCTGGCGGCGACCGGGAGCGGCGTGTCCGGCATTACGATCACGAATTCCTCGCCGCCGAGACGGCAGACGAGATCGGCGTTGCGCACGACGCGGCGGATCCGCTGCGCGAGCGTCCGCAGCACCTCGTCGCCGGCGTCGTGCCCGTGGCCGTCGTTGACGGACTTGAAGTGATCGACGTCTACGAGCATTAGCGAAAGTGGGCGGCCGGCATGCGCTGCGCGGTCGATCGCCGAGGCGAGGTGCGATTCGAGGAAGCGCCGGTTGTTCAGTCCCGTCAGCGCGTCGACGACCGCGAGCTCGAGCGCCTGCTGCATGTTCTCGCGCAGCGCGTCGGCGTAGCGCTTGCGCCGAAGCTGCGTGCGCACGCGGGCGACGAGCTCATTGCGATCGATCGGCCGCAAGATGTAGTCGTTCACCCCGAGGTCGAGCCCGCGAAGAATCCGCGCGCGTCCCTCCGGCTGGGCGGCGATGAGAACCGGCAGCGCGCGGGTGCGCTCGAGCGACCGCAACTGGCTGCATAAGCGTAACGCATCGAAGCCCGAGAGATCGAGCCCGATGATGGCGAGATCGTAATCCCCTTCGGCCAGTCGGATCAGCGCCGCCTGCGCGTCTGTTTCGACGTCGACCTGATGCAGCTCCTTCAGCGCCCCGACGAGCGTTTCTGCGAGGCCCGGCCGGTCTTCGACGAGGAGGATTCGTCCCGGCGCGCCGGTCTCTGCCCCCATCGCCTCTGCGGCCTCCTTCAGCCCGAGCGTCGCCGAGGTCGTCACCCGCTCGCGCAGCTCGTCGAGCATCACCTTGAGGCGGGAAAGCGAACGCACGCGCGCGATCACTGCGATCTCGTCGACGGGTTTGGTGAGAAAGTCGTCGGCCCCGGCCATCAACCCGCGCACGCGATCGGCCGGCTCGTCCAGCGCCGTCACCATGACGACGGGAACATGCAAGGTCAGCGGATCGGCCTTGAGCCTCCGGCAGACCTCGAAACCGTCCATGCCCGGCATCATCACATCGAGCAAAACGACGTCGCAGCGGCCCTCGCGGGCGATCTCGATCGCCTCGCGCCCGCTCGTCGCCGACACGACGTCGAAATATTCGGCGGTGAGGCGCGCCTCCAGCAATTTGACGTTGGGGAGTATGTCGTCCACCACGAGCACGCGCGCGGTCATCGGATTTGGTCCTCACGTCCCTTGCTGAGAAAGCTCTCGACGGTGTCGAGGAACTTCGCCACGGAAATGGGCTTCGAAAGGTAGGCTTCGCAGCCCCCCTGCAGGATCTTCTCCTCGTCCCCCTTCATGGCGAAAGCCGTAACCGCGATGACGGGGATGGATTTCAGCGCCGGGTCGTCCTTGATCCAGCGCGTCACCTGCAAGCCGGAGACCTCGGGAAGCTGGATGTCCATCAGAATCAGATCGGGGTTGTGTTCTCGCGCCAGCGCCACCGCCTCCACGCCGGTCTTGGCGCGCAGCGTCACATGGCCGCTCCGCTCCAGCAGATCGCTGAAGAGCTTCATATTGAGCTCATTGTCCTCGACGATGAGGATGGTCTTGGCCATGGCGAGATCGCTTCTGCCCGCGCTCGACGCGCCGCGCGGCGATGAACAGGTGCAAGATAGCTAGCCTATGAAGATTTATGAAATGAGAATTCTGGAGCATGTCACGGAAAAGTGCGAAGCGGTTTTCCGGTCATGACATGCTCTAACTTTTTGACTTGGCGCGATTCCCTATCGCTCGAACGATTCCGTTCGAGCGGGAAACGCGCTAGCGGCCAAAGCGTCTGGACAAAGCTCGCAAAAAAGAAAAAGCGGCGCGCAAACAAGGGCGCGCCGCACGAATTAGACCGCGGCGCGATTTCCAATCGCGCCGCCCGATCCTCAGTTATTGCGCCGGCGCCCCCAGCGCGACCCGATTGACGACCGTCGCCGTCATCCACTCGGCGCGGCCGAGGCAAATGAAGCGCAGCGAATTGCCGTCAGCCGTGGCGATCCGGGCCGTCTTGCCCGGCTCAACCGTGAGTTGAAGCTGCGCCGCCCCGGCCGCGGCTTCATCGTCGCTTCGGTCTGCGATCATCGCCGTCAGCCGGCAAGCGCCGTCAGCGCTGACGAAGTAGCTGATGACATGCTTCGTTCCGACATCGAGACTCTTCGCCCGCGTCGGCTTCATCATCGTGCTTTCCCAGTTCCCGTCGGCGGCGAAGCTTGCGCTCCCGCCGAGCGAGACGGCGAGCGCCAGCGCCGCCGCAACCATTCGCGAAGCCTTGCTCATCTCGGTTCCTTTCTCTTGACCGATGTCAAAGAATTCTGCGGTCTGCTGCCGCCCCACGATCTTCAAGAGGCCGCCACGCGCGGTCTGCTGCACTGCAGTATGGCGTGCGCGTGACGGTCGAGGATCTCTCCTCATTCGTCGTTGGCGCTGGCCGCAAGGGTTTTGATCCTGGAGGTCAGCAGCCCCGAAGCCTCCGCTCGGCAAGCGAGACGCAGCGACTGCCCGTCGCGGCCGTCAAAGGTGGCGCTACGCCCGGGCTCGATGCGCAAAGAGAGACGCGAGCCAGGTTTCGGCGCCGCGTCGTCGCGCGCGTCCGCAATCATCAGCGTCACCTTGCACTGACCTTCGGCCGGAACGAAGAAGGCTAGGACTCTCTGCGAACCCAGCTCGAAGCTCGTCGCCCGCAAGGGGCGCAGCTCTTGCGTGTTCCAAGGGTCCGCGACCGTCGGGACCGCGAGACCGGCGAGCATAAGGCTCGCGCAAAGCGCAAGGCCCAGAGTCCGTCGACCGTTCGTCATGATCCGCTCCTTTCTTGACTTGAGCGGAGCGAGCCGGCGGCGCAGGGACTGGTTGGGGAGGGATTGCGTCCGAGCGCCGCCTACGCCGTTCCGCGCATTCTTCCTATCTCATATTTTGCAATGCAGCAAGAAATTTTTTGCGTTGCACAATAAATCCTAAACCGAGGGTGGGGTTAGGCCGCTCGCGACCCGGGCCGACGGTCGCTCAAATGGGGTCGGGCCCACGCGAGATGGCCGCGACTCCCGTCCGCGAGACCTCGACGAGCCCAATGGGCCGCATCAAATCGACAAACTCGTCGATCTTTTCCGGCTTTCCCGTCAGCTCAAATATGAAGCTTTCGGTCGTTGCGTCCACAACCCTGGCGCGAAACGCCTCGGCAAGCTGGAGCGCGTCAGTCCGATCGTCTCCCCTGCCCTTGACCTTGACCATAGAGAGCTCACGTTCGAGCGAACGGCCGCCGAGGGTCAGATCGGTGACCTTGCGCACCGGCACGAGGCGCTCGAGCTGATGGCGGATTTGCTCGATCGTCTCAGGCGCGCCGAGGGTCCGGATGGTGATGCGGGAGAGATGCTCCGCATGCGCCACCTCTGCGACCGTCAAGCTATCGATATTGTAGGCGCGACCCGAGAACAGCCCAACGACGCGGGCGAGCACCCCCGGCTCGTTGTCAACGAGGACGGAGAGCGTGTGCGCCTCGACGTTCGAGAGCTTGGTCGCGGCAGAGTAAGGAGATGGCGGAGAAGCGGGGGCGTTCATGCTATCGGTCCTTCGAGCCGGTACTGACGTAATGGGCGACGACGCGCTTTATAAGCCCATCTTCGTCCAATTCCATAAACTCCGCCCCGCGACGCCCATCGTGGCGGTCGTATTCGAGCACGACGCTCGCGACGCCGCGATAACAATTGCGCAGCGAGAATTTCAGCGGCGACCCCGGATAGACGCCCGTCGCAAAATATGCGCGCAGCGCGGTCTTCCCCCGCACCTCTCCGTCGTCGCGGCCGAGCCGCTCGATCGCGACAGGCGAGACGAGGACGATGTCCTCGGCGTAGTGAGACAAAACGCGCTCGAGGTCTAGGGCGTTGAATGCGGCGATCCATTCCGCCGCGAACGCCTCCGTCTCCAACCCTCGATCGGCGCCGCTGACGAGGTTAGACAAGCATCTTCCCTCTCTCGTCGATGATCGCGCCGAGATCCACGCCGGCGTCATCGGAAAGATCGGCGAGCAGCATGTCGTTATGCGCCTTCCCGGAAGGAATCATCGGAAAGCAGTTCTCGGACTTTTCGACGACGCAATCGAAGAGGACCGGCCCGTCATGGTCGATCATCTCCAAAATCGCCGCGTCGAGATCCTTGGGCTCGTAGCAGCGGATGCCCTTCGCGCCGAAGGCTTCGGCGAGCTTGACGAAATCGGGCAGAGCCTCCGAGTAGCTGTGCGAGTAGCGCCCGCCATGCAACAGCTCCTGCCACTGGCGCACCATGCCCATATATTCGTTGTTCAGTATGAACACTTTCACCGGCAGCCGGTATTGGATCGCCGTCGACAGCTCCTGAATGCACATCAGGATCGAAGCCTCGCCGGCGATGTCGATGACGAGCGACTTAGGATGCGCGAGCTGGACGCCGATCGCCGCCGGCAGGCCGTAGCCCATCGTGCCGAGCCCGCCAGAGGTCATCCAGCGGTTCGGCTCCTCGAAATGATAATGCTGCGCGGCCCACATCTGATGCTGGCCGACCTCGGTCGTCACATAGGCGTCTCGGCCCTTGGTCAGCTCATACAGTCGTTGCACCGCATATTGCGGCTTGATCGTCGTCGTCGAGCTGCGGAAGGCGAGCGATTTCTTAGCGCGCCAGACGTCGATCTGATTGCGCCACTCTTCGAGCGGCGGCTGCTCCGCATGCATCGCTTCGGAACGCCACAGACGCACCATGGCCTCGAGCACGTGGCCGCAGTCGCCGACGATGGCGAGGTCGACCTTGACGTTTTTGTTGATCGAGGAGCGATCGATGTCGACGTGTATCTTCTTGGATCCCGGCGAAAAGGCGTCGAGCCGGCCGGTGATGCGGTCGTCGAAGCGCGCGCCGATCGCGATCATCAGATCGCAATCATGCATGGCGTTGTTCGCCTCGAAGGTCCCGTGCATCCCGAGCATCCCGAGCCAGTGCTCGCCCGAGGCGGGATAAGCGCCAAGGCCCATCAGGGTGGAGGTGATCGGAAAACCCGTGAGCCGGACCAGCTCGCGCAGCAGCGTCGAGGCCGCCGGGCCTGAGTTGATCACGCCGCCGCCGGTATAGAAGACCGGGCGTTTTGCCGCGGCCATCATCGCGACCGCCTCGCGGATGAGCGCCATGTCGGCGTCGAGCTGCGGCTGATAGGTCTTGTGGTGGACATTGTGCGGCGGCGAATAGCGACCCCGGGCGAACTGCACGTCCTTGGGAATGTCGATGACCACCGGCCCTGGACGCCCGCTCGAGGCGACGTAGAAGGCCTCGTGCAGCACTCGGCAGAGGTCGTCGACGCTACGCACGAGGTAATTATGCTTCGTGCAATGACGGGTGATGCCGACTGTGTCGCATTCCTGGAAAGCGTCCGATCCGATGAGATGCGTCGGCACCTGGCCCGTGATGCAGACGACCGGAATGCTGTCCATGAGCGCGTCGGTCAGGCCCGTCACGGTATTCGTCGCGCCGGGGCCCGAGGTCACCAGAAGGACGCCGACCTTGCCCGAAGAGCGCGCGTAACCCTCCGCCGCATGCGCGGCGCCCTGCTCATGACGCACCAAAATGTGGCGCACGGTCTCTTGCTGGAACAGCACGTCGTAGATCGGCAGCACGGCGCCGCCCGGATAGCCGAACAGCGTGTCGACCCCATGGTCCTTGAGGGCCTCGACGACCATCTCGGCGCCGGTCATCTCCTTGGACATCGTTCCTGAGCTTTCCTTGGCTTGTGTTTTCGCGCGCGGCGCGTCGATTTGGGCAACAAAAAAGGCCCGCGGGGGGCCTTGGTCAAGCGCCGACGAGGACGGCGGGCTTTTAAACCCGGTCCCTCGGCGCTGCGGATACGAGGAGAGTTCTACCCATGCTCTGGACCCCCGGCGAGCGAAGCCTTCCGGAAGACTAAGCGACCCCGGCGCCGGGGTCAAGGCGCGCGCAATCCGCCGCGCTCATTGAAAAACGTGATCGCTTCGCTCGAGGCCGGTCTCGACGATGACGCGTCGTCGCGCTAAGAAACTGCAAAATCCGGGGCTTCCGCTAAGTCCGCGGTGGCGCTCTGGAGACCCGGCGCGATTGAAATGATAAGGGCCGCGCGTGAAATGAGCGGGCGGCGGAAGCGCCGCAGGGAAGGATGAACCATGCGCCTAGCACAAGTCGCCGTGCATAGCCCAGAAGCCTTAGGCCTAGCGGGGATCGCCGCCGGGCTGTTGCTCTTCCTCGCGGGCTATGTCGTCGGCGCTCAGCCTCAGAGCTCCGCGCTTCTCGACGCCACCGGCAATTGCCCGGCTTCCGCCCGCGGCGCGCCCGCCGCCCGCACCGAATTCGAGCCGCTCGCCCTCGATGGCCAGGAGCGCAAGGTCAAGACAATCGTGATCCCAACGCCGGCGAATTGACGACTCGCGGCCCATCCCTCTGCGCGCTTGCAACTGTCGCTGAGACTTTCAAAGCGCGCGCCACGCACACCGTAACTTACTGCATTCACTATCATTTTTAGCTGCACAAAAATGCGCGCTATGCCGCATTGCCAACGCCCAAAAAAAAAGCTACGCTCACCAGCGGTGCGGAAAGCACGCCATGCTCAAAACAAACAACAGGGGGAATCAAATGGCAAACGTCCACAGCGCGAGCGAGCTCGGCAAAATCCTCGCTTATCTCGCGGGGATCGTGATTTTCGTCGTCGTTGCTCTGACGTGGGTTCCGGATTGGATTTCGCCGGAAGGCACCAACGGGACGGGCAACCGCGAAGGCGTTACTGGCGCGGGCGTCGGCTCGACCGCGCGCATGATCAACTGATCACACCTTGCTTGTCGCGTCCGGGGCTTTCGCCCCGGCGCGACCCTCATTTCAGAAGCGCAAGTTTTTTAGTCCTTTCGAAACCGTCGGTTCCTCTTCCTTGCCGTCAGGGCGCTCCCCAAAATTCCGGCCAACACTGAGAAAGCCTCCCGCCGAGCCGAAGCGGCGCGATGCGGACCGCCAGCCCTGTCCCGCGCTCGACGTCGACACCGACACCGCAAAGCGTCCCCTCCCCTGTCGCCGGCTCATAGCGAGCGCCCGGCGTCTTCTCCAGGAAGCGACGAATAGGCTCCTCCTTGCGCATGCCAATCACCGAATCATAATCGCCGCACATCCCCGCGTCCGAGATATAGCCCGTGCCCTTGACGAGGATCTGGGCGTCAGCGGTCGGCGCATGGGTATGCGACCCCGCGACGAGCGAGGCGCGCCCGTCGACAAAATGCGCGAGCGCCATCTTCTCGGCCGTCGTCTCGGCATGCATGTCGATCAGGATCGCATCCGCCTCGTGCGCGTCGCCGATCCGTTTGAGCTCGCGATCAATCGCCGCAAAGGGATCGTCGAGTTGTTCCATGAAGACGCGCCCCTGCACATTGGCGACATAAATACGCGCGCCGCTGGCGGCGTCGAAAATCCCTGCCCCCCGCCCCGGCGTCCCGCTGGGATAGTTGAGCGGGCGAAGGAGTCGCGGCTGCCGGTTGATATAAGAGAGCGCCTCACGCTGATCGAAGGCGTGATTGCCGAGCGTGATGCAATCCGCGCCGGCTTCGAGAAGCTCCTCGCAAATCGCCTCGGTGATTCCGAAACCGCCCGCTGCGTTCTCCGCGTTGACGACAACGAAATCCAGCCGCCAGACCTCGCGCAGGCCTGGCAGACGGGAGGTTAACGCCTCGCGGCCGCTGCGGCCGACCACGTCGCCGAGAAACAGCAGACGCAAGGCGTTCGAAGTGAGATCGCTCATTCGTCACGGCATGGCATTGTTTGGCGAGGTTGAAAAGCCCAAAACAAGGGAAGGCGCCCAAGCCCGATCGCGTAAATGACATCCGTCATCACCCACAAGATTAAACCTATGGACAAGGAAAACTCCCTGTATACGTATGGACCGTAACCATTTATTCTTGTAATAGGCTGAGGTACGAAAACCAGCTGTGGGTCAAATGCGATGACGTGCCTCAACCTGGACGAATTACGTGGCCTCGGAGGAGCTGAGAGAGCGTTCTTGGAGGATGCAGCGAAGAAAATTGAGACTGAGATCGAAAATGCAAATAATTCCGCACTAAAGTTCGGTCTCGATCTGGAACTGATGCAGAGCGGACTGCTTTCAACATTGATCGTCACCACCGCGAGTTTTGCGGCGTTACATAACAAATCCAGAGACAAGGAGGCGCTTGCCTTCTCAGTCATGCGCTGTATGGCTGAGGCTCTCTCCGATGTCCTGCGTGCTTCGTCTTGAAGCGGTCACGCGACCAAAGCGAGACAAAAAAAGGCCGAAACCGGATTTCAGCCTCATGGCGCTTTCACATCCTTGACATCAATTGCGTTTCAGGAACGGACACGAGCGCAGCGAGCCTTGGCGCGCGATCCGTGCGAGCGCAATCGCCGACGCCCAGAAGCTTCAGATCGCGCCGGGTGTTGAAAATTGAGGATTTTCCGGTGATAGATCGGCCGGACGCCGCCCGAGGCGTCCCGATGGCGCAACGATGCGGCTCATTGAGCACAGGAGGAGATGTCCTTGCCAATTCTACTTGGTCCCTATCTCGCCGAGACAGCCGTGGGCATGGGCGTCATGGGCGCCATCATCAGTGGCACAAATGCAGCGGCAAAGAATATCGAGCGTGTGCGCACGGGCTCAGCTTCCGAGAAGGGAGCCCTTATCGACGTCGGCAATGAGGTGGTGAAGAATGGTGTGGCGACGGCCGCGACCTTCGCTGTGGTCGCCAGCCTGGGCGTCGAAATCGTCGCCGCGGTCGGCGTCACGCTCATCGTCGGCACGACGCTAAAATACGCCTGGGACCGCGGACGCGACGCGGTTGAAAAAGACCTTGGAAATAGGAAGAATCGGCCCGTCAAAAGCTCCGCGCGCGTCGCCAAAGTTTCGCCGGCTCGGGCCGCCGCCTCACTCGCGGCGTGACGACGCATTAGCGCGTCTCCCGCTCGAACGGAATCGTTCGAGCGATAAGGAATCGCGCCAAATCAAAAAGTTGGAGCATGTCCTGACCGGAAAACCGCTTCGCACTGTTCCGGGACAGGCTCCAGCTCACGCTGCGTTCAGGCGGAAACGCCTGAATGCAGAAAACGTGATCGATTCTAAAAGTTTAGAGCGCGATTTGCGCGAAAATCCGTTTTCCACATTTTCGCATCGCGCTCTAGCCTACCGCCCTGTTCCCTTCCAGCCGCGCGCGACCTCTTTGATCCGGCGCGCGGCGACGGTCGCCCCATCCTCCCCCGCAACCTTCGCCGCGACGGCTCCGGCGTTCGCCCCATAAGAGAGATCCTTTCCGAGCGCGGCCAGTTCTTGCTCGAGCGCCGCCGCCGTTACCCGTTTCCCCGGCAACACACGGGCGACTCCGAGCCTTTCGAGACGCGCCGCATTGTCGTGCTGCTCCCCCAGATAAGGCGTCACGAGCTGCGGTCGGCCGGCCTTCATCGCCTGGCCCGAGGTTCCGACCCCGCCGTGATGGACGATGATTTTCGCTCTCGGGAAGAGATGCGAATGGCGCAGATAGGCGCCCACGAAGACTTCGGGCGCCGCCTCATGCTGCAGCGCAGCAACGTCCTCCCGACGCGCGAGCAGCACGGCGCGCTCTCTCAGCCCCCGGGCAGCCGCGAGTCCGGCCCTGAAGTATGAGAGCCCATCGTGCACGAAGAAGCTCCCCAGCGTGAAAACGATCGGCGCCGGCCCCTCCGACAGGAAACGCTCGAGCCTCTCCCGCTCGCCCTCATCTTCGGCGCGCGCATCGTCAAAAAAACTGTGGCCGGCGACGAGAACCCGATCGCCCCCTCCGGGAGGCGTCTTCGTCAGCAAGGATGAGAACAGCGCGATGGTCTCGACCCCCGCCTCTGTCGGCGCGAAGAAGCCGAAGCCGCCACGGGGAGGCATGCCGAGATCACGCCGGAAGCGGCGGAGCGGCGCCGCCCAAAGCCAAGCGAGCTCGGCGGCGACGCGTAGCGCAAGCCGGTTGTAGGCGAGAGCGAACCGGCCGACGGGCTCGGAGATGAAAGGCGAGCCCGGCGCGTTCGGCGGATCGGCGGCGGAAGGAAGGAGGATCGGGGACAGGGTGAGAAGCACGAGCGGAACGCCTCGCTTTTGCGCCGCAGCTTGAGCAGAAAAAGCTAGTGGATGCACGATGATAGCATCGCACTTCTCACAAAATGGATCAACAGAGTTAAAGCCTTGCTTTAAGTGCGGAAAGAGGATCTTCTCGAAGAGAAAGCGGTCGTTCTCGGCCAGACTTCGCGCCAAGCCGCTGTGGTCGAGCCCGAGCGAGTCTAAGAATCCGTCTGCGCCGGGACCGATCTCGGCATATTCGAGCCCGGCTGAGAGGACCAGATCGCGATGATCCGCGGTCGTCGCGACAACGGTGCGGCAGCCCTCGCGCAAGAGCGCCTGGCCGACGGCGACGAAGGGATGCAGGTCCCCACGCGAGCCGAAGGTGACGAGGAGGATTTTGGGAGAGGCTGGCGTCATGATCGAGTCCGAGGAGGCGTCAGGTCTTTTTCCTGTATTGGGTTTGGCGCCAGCGTTGGCGCCTGTCGTCAGAACAGCATTGCTGGTAAAGAGCCGAAACTCCTGCCAAAATTAATAGCCATATCTATTACATTATCTCTATGAAAAATGGCAATCGGATGCAGGCGCGATCTTTCATCTTCCGGTTAATATCCGCGCTGCCTTCAGACGGATAGCAAGCTGCTTGCCTTTGCCTGTAAACACCCCATAGACGAGGCGACGCCTCGGCCCCCTGGAAATGCATCCTCCAAGCCGAATTCTCCAGACGATCCAGCGAGTCTCCCTAAATCAGGTGTGCTATAGCGTTCCGGATGCAGCCCCTGTCAGAAACCCTCGCGCCCCTCGAAGCGCCAACCCTGCCCTCGCTCGCCGGCCTGACCCGCGGCGAGATCGCCGATCGCCTGCGCGCGCAAGGCGTGGCCGAGCGCGAGATCCGCATGCGCGTCACGCAGCTCTGGCACTGGATTTATTTCCGTGGCGCCGATGATTTTTGTGCAATGCACAATGTTTCGAAGGCGATGCGCGCGCAGCTCCGCCAGGCCTTCACGCTCTCGCTCCCCGAGGTGGTCGAGGAGCAAGTGTCGCAGGACGGCACGCGCAAATGGTTGCTGCGGCTCAAGCCCGCGAATGAGGGCGACGCGCCCGCCGAGATCGAATGCGTTTATATCCCGGAGAGCGACCGGGGCACGCTCTGCGTCTCCTCCCAAGTCGGCTGCACGCTCAACTGCAGCTTCTGCCACACGGGCACGCAGCGGCTCGTGCGGAACCTCACGACGGCCGAGATCGTGGGACAAGTCATGGCGGCGCGCAGGAGGCTCGGGGATTTTCCGGGGCTCGAGCGCCCTACCGATGGGCTCGTCCCTTCGGGGGAGGACGTCCGCGCCATATCGAACATCGTCTTCATGGGCATGGGCGAGCCTCTTTATAATATCGACAATGTCATAGCGGCGATCGAGATCATGGCCGATGGCGACGGTCTCGGGATCTCCAAACGCCGGATCACAGTCTCGACGTCGGGCGTCGTCCCTCAGATTGAGCGGCTCGGCGCGGAATGCTCGCCGATGCTGGCAATTTCGCTGCATGCGGTGAAAGATGAGCTGCGCACGAAGCTCGTGCCGCTCAACAAGAAATATCCGATCGCCGAGCTGCTCGCGGGCTGCAAGGCCTATCCCGGGGCCTCCAACGCGCGACGCATCACCTTCGAATATGTGATGCTCAAGGGCGTCAACGACTCCCCCGCCGAGGCGCGCGAGCTCGTGAGGCTCCTCAAGGGCCTGCCGGCCAAGATCAATCTGATCCCGTTCAATCCGTGGCCCGGCGCGCCTTACGAGTGCTCGGATTGGGAGACGATCGAGCGCTTTTCGGACATCGTCTTCTCGGCGGGCTATGCGAGCCCGGTGCGCACCCCGCGCGGCCGCGACATTCTCGCCGCCTGCGGCCAGCTCAAGAGCGAGACCGAGAAGCTGCGAGCGAGAGCGCGGCTCGTGGCGGAATAAGCGGCGCGCCCTGAGAGTCTCTTTCCTCGTTAAGGATGCGCCCGGCGCCTCGCTCCATCGCATAGGAAGAAATCGGCCCCATGCTTTTTCGCGTCGCCCTGCTCTCCTCATTCATCGCCTTTGGCCTGCCCGCCCGGGCGCAGGAGGCGCAACCGACGCCCGCGGCCCCGCCCGCTGCGGCTCCGGTCCCTCCCTCTCCGCTCGACGCGAAGATCGCCCAGCTCCGCGCGCGACTCCAAAGTGTCTCGCGCGAAGCTTCGCCCACAGAATGGGGCAAGCTCCAGTTCGAGATTGGCGACGCGCTGATCGCCTTGGGACAGCGGGAGCGTTCCTCGGCGCGACTGCAGGAGGCTGCGGGGACGCTCCGCGAAGCGCTGACCGTGCTGCCCTTGGAGAGCGCCTCGCGCGCGCGCGCCCTGGCCCAGACGGCGCTCGGCAACGCCCTGCTGGATCTCGTTCAAGACGAGCGCGACACGGGAAAGCTCGAGGAGGCGGCGACGCTCTACAAGGATGCGATCGCCGCCCTGCCCTTAGAGACCGATGCGGACGATCGGGCGCGCGCCGAGCACAACCTCGGTGTGGCGCTGATGCGGCTCGGCGACCGTGAGGGCGGGACGGTCCGCTACAAGGAGGCCGTAGCGGCCACGGAGGCGGCGCTCGCGGCGCGCGCATTCGAGCGCGATCCCGCCGAATGGGCATCCTCCCAGGAGAGCCTCGGCCTCCTCTATGGCCGCATCTTCGAGCGCGACGGCTCCAAGGAGGCGCTGCGCAAGGCCGCCGAAGCCTATGCGCAAGCGCTGAAAGGCTATTCGCCGGACAAGAACCCGGGCGCCTGGGCGCAATCCGAGGATAATCTCGGCCACGTCCTGTTGAAGCTCGGCGAAGAGGAGAATTCGACCGAGCGCCTTGCCGAGGCCCAGACTCATTTTCGCGAGGCGCTCCGGGTGTTCTCGCGCAAGCACACGCCTCTGCAGTGGTTCTCGACGATCCAGAACCTGGCGCTCGCCCTCGAGCTCGCGGGGCAGCGCGCGCCGGAGAGCGCGCCGCTCGACACGGCCATTGGCGTGTGGCGCGAGACGCTCGAAGCGCTGCCGCGCGACCGCGCGCCGTTTCAATGGGCCGTCGCCCAGTCGAGCCTCGCCCATGTTTTGGAGGCGCGCGGCGAGAAGTTCGATCGGATCGAGGACCTTAAGGAGGCCATCGCGGCCTACGCCCAAGCGCTCGAAGCCTCCCCGCGCGCGCGCAATCCGCAGCTCTGGGCCTCGACACGCAACAATCTCGGCGTCGCGCTCAAAGCTTTGGGCAAGCGCGAGGCGGGAACCCAAGCGCTCTCAGACGCAGTCGCCGCCTTCGACGACGCGCTCAGCGTCTGGACCGAGGACAAGGCGCCGCAGCTGCGCAGGACGGCGGAGGAGAACCGCGCCAAGACGCAGGCGATGATTGAGGAGCGCAACGGCAAGAAGTAACGGCGGGATCGGCAAGCTCGCGCCGTTCTGCCCGGCCAAAACCGCTTCGCACTTTTCCGTGACATGTTCTAGGGAGAGCGGGAACGCCCCAACCCCGCGAGAATAGATGCAGCTTTGGACCGGCCTCGGCAACCCCGGACGCGCCTATGCAGGGAACCGCCACAACATCGGTTTCATGGCGATCGAAGCGATCGCGCGGCGGCATGGCTTCCCGTCCCCGCGCGCGAAATTCCACGGGCTCGTCACGGAGGGCGTGATTGGGGGAGAGCGCGTGATGCTGCTCTGTCCTCAGACCTACATGAACGAATCCGGCCGCGCGGTCGGCGAAGCGGCCCGCTTCCACAAGATCGCGCTTGCCGACATCGCCGTTTTTCACGACGAGCTCGATCTCGCGCCCGGCAAGCTGCGGGTGAAAGTCGGCGGGGGCGACGCGGGCCATAATGGTCTGCGCTCTATCACGGCCCATTTGGGCGCGGGCTATCGGCGCGTGCGGCTCGGCATCGGCCATCCGGGCGACAAGGCGCTCGTACACGGCTTCGTTCTCTCCGATTTCGCCAAAGCCGAGGGGCCATGGGTCGAGACAGCGCTCGACGCCGTCGCCGCCAACGCCGCGCTCCTGATTCACGGCGACGATGCGGGCTTCCAAAACAGGATCCATTTGGCGATGCAGGCCGCGGGCTTCGGGAGCGCGGGCCAGGCCGAGGCGCGATGAGCTCGCCGCTGGCGCCGGCGGGAGCCGCCTTGTAAATGTCGGCAAGCTGGCGGAAAGTCGTCGCCAGTCGGGTGTTTACGTCAAATCCCGGCGCATTTGACGACGGGCCCCATATGTTCCGCTCGACACTGATGCGTAGCGCTTGCGCCGCCGGGCTCACGGCGTTTCTGCTGTCGGACGCGTCCGCGCAGCAGGAATTGCCGACCATATATGTCGGCCTCCGCTCGCAGAGACGCGCGAGCGCGCCCTCGCCGCCGCGGGCGCCGACCATATCGCCGCGCGCGCCGACCGCTGTCGCCCATGGCGCCCCGACAGCCGTTCGAAGCGCCCAAAGAGCGCCCGCCGTCTCGAGGCCGCCAGCGGCGCCGACTCAGCCCGCCTCCCCAATGCCGCCGCCAGAGCCTGCAACCGTCGTTGCGAGAGAAGCCGCGAGCGCGTTCGACAACCCCAGCTACAGCGTCCCGGACGCGACCGCGGCGACCAAGACCGAAACGCCTATCGCCGAGACGCCGGCGTCAATCGTCGTCGTCCCGCGCGCCGTGATCGACGACCGTAAGGAGAGCGATCTCGCCGAAGTGGTCGAGAACGTCAGCGGCGTCTGGTTCGTGCCGAATTTGGGCGGATACGGCTCCTTCACGATCCGCGGTTTCAACACCACGACGGTTTACCGCAATGAGTTGCAGATTGGTCCTGCGAACCTCTGGGTGCCGAACGCCTTCGACACAGCCAACCTTCAGAGCGTCGAGGTGCTCAAGGGGCCGGCCGCGATGCTCTACGGAGCCGGCGAGCCGGGCGGGATCGTCGCCATGGTCACGAAGAAACCGCTGGATACGCCCCATTACTCGGTGGAGCAGCAGTTCGGCTCCTCGGAATATTACCGCACGATCGTGGATGCAACGGGCCCGATCGACAAGGAAAAGACGCTGCTTTATCGATTTACGGGAGCCTTCCAAACCAATGACTCGACCGTGCGCGACTTCGTGTCCGCCGACCGGTGGAACCTGGCAAGCGCTTTCACCTGGCGGCCCAGCGATCGGACGGAGATCACTTACGATATCGAGGGGTCGAAACAGCGCTTCAAACCGGACACCGGCCTCATCGCCTGGGGCGATCGTCCCATTCCCGTTCCGATCGGCCGTTCCTTTCAAGACCCCAACGAACCCTACGACAATCTGTTGAACCTCTATAACGGGCTCAACGCGAAGCAAAAACTATATGAGGACGCGAATAGCCAGTGGACCTTCGATGGACGTTTTTTGGCGCGAAACTATAAGACAAGCGACACGGAAATCGTTCCGGCTATGCCCTCCTTCGAGACGGCGATCCTTCCCATTTTTGGTGGTGTCAACAGAGGCGCCTTCGATCCCAGAACTGGAGTTCTCCAGCGGAATATCTTCGGCCTAGACTATTCAGAACGTTCTTGGGTTGGCAATGCCGATCTGCATGGCAAGTTCGACACTTACGGAGTTAAGCACGACGTTCTCATTGGCTACGCCTACAGCAAGATGACTGGCGACCTTTTGGAGAATGGCGCCTTCGGCGTTCCCGATCCCGCCCTCGCCATCAACGTCTGGGCTCCGTGGTATGGGATTCCTTCGTGGCGGTTCAGTCCGGCGGCGCTCGATTACTGGTACGCGAAAAGCCCTACCTCAGCGGAAAGATGGAAACAGTGGGACTCCGGCCTTTATGTTCAGGATCACCTGACCCTGCTCGAACGGCTCCATATCATTGGTGGCGGCCGTTGGGATTACGCCGTGCACGGATTTTCGAATAGCGACATATTCGGCGATGCCACGCGCTTTCCCGATCAGGTCAGCGTGCCGAAAGCGGGGGAGCATGCCTTCAGCCCGAGGGTCGGCGTGCTGTTCGAGATGACGCCTTGGCTTAGTCCATTTGCCGATTGGTCGCGTGGGTTCGGCGTCAATAATGGCCTCGACCCGAATAAGCGGCAGCTTCCACCGCAATTCTCGCAACAATGGGAGACCGGACTGAAAGGTCAGTTCCTCGACAAGAGGCTGAACGCGACGCTCGCCTTCTATCAACTGACTAAGAACAACATCGCGGCGGCGCTCCCTGGCAGCCTGAGCACCTCGATTGTGGGCGATGTGCGCAGCCGCGGGATCGAGCTCGACGTCTCGGGACGCGTCAACGACAATGTCAGCGTCATCGGCAACTACGCTCACACGCAAGCCAAAATACTCGATTTTGCGGATAGAAACCCGGACCTGATCCCCATCGTCTACCCGAACCTCAACGCCATCGTGGTGAGCGAGAGGGGAAATTGGTGGCCGAATGTGCCGCGCAACTCCGGCTCGATCTGGGCGAAGTGCGATTGGAACGGCTATCTCGCGAAGGAAGGCGCGAGCTTCGGACTTGGCCTGCGCTACGAGGACATACGCTGGGGCGACAGGCTCAACAGCTTTCAGCTCCCGGCCTATGCGGTCATCGACGCGCTTATCGGCTATCGCTGGGAGTACGAGGGGTTGCTCTGGAACGCGCAGCTCAATTTGAAGAATTTGACCGACACCCAATATTTCGTGGCCGCCGATCAAAGCGGCGCAGGAAACCCGCGGCTCGCCATTTACCCCGGCGACCGCTTCCAGGCCATCGGCTCGATCAAGGTCGAATACTGACCGTCTGACGGCGCCCGCCTCTCGCGCGTCTTCCCCTCAAGCGCTACTCGAACGGAAGCGCCGGCTCGCAAGCCGGCGTCTTAGAGCATGTCACGGAAAAGTGCGAAGCGGTTTTCCGATCATGACAGGCTCCAACTTTTTGACTTGGCGCGATTCCTTATCGCTCGAACGATTCCGTTCGAGCGGGAAACGCGCTAGGGGATAAGAGATCAATCGTTCTCGACAAACTCCAAATTGACCACATCAACGAAATTACTCAATATTTTCAAGACAGTCCCGCACTCCCCCACGGTCAAGTTCCGGGCAGGGTAGACGGCGTCGCCGATGACGGTGAGCTGTATGTTGAACCAATAAGCGTCGATCGCCGTGGCGACGATCGTCGACTCGAGGCCGCCGCCGATCATCATGATCGGAGGCGCGCCAATGTCGTCGTGAAAGCTGCGGAACTTATGGTTGCGCAGCAGGGAGCAACGAACGCTGTCGAAGACGAGCTCGCCGGCTTCAAAAAGCGCGCCGCCGGGCCGCAGGTCATTCTGGCCGCGCGCGCCGCCGGAGCGAACCGCCGTATACGGCGCCTCCCTCGTCTCCCAAAGCTTGATGAGCCTGCCAACATTTGCGGCAGCCCTCAGAGGATAGCCCCCGACAGTGCTGTAATCGAAGGCGGGAGTTGAGACGCAGACCAGAAGAGGTTGCTGTCTCAATCCCCGTACGGCGCGAAAGTTAATGCTCATGCTGCATTCTTTGGTTTAGGGGTGGCTCTAACGCTGTTACTGGATACGCTACGCGCTGCTCGCGTTCTCGAGAACTCTAAAACGCCCTCTCTGTCCCAGTCTCCTTCGGGTCGCAATATCTTCATCGGATCTTCAGAAAGCGTAATTTCGTCGTCCGCAGGCTCAAGATCGATGGTCATCTCTGTGTATAGATGGTCGGAAAACAAAAATTCTTCTCGTCCGGGAATCGCCTTGGCGCCGAAGCGCGCCCAGAAAGATTCAAGTCCCTGGCGGGCATGTCCGTAAATGCGTCGGAAACCCTTGCGCCGCGCATGATTGATTCCGCAGCGAACCAGCTCAAAGGCGAGGGTGGAGCGGCGAAAGGGCTTGCGGACCGCGAGACGCTCCAGCTTGACGAAGTCGGCGAAGAATCGGGCGCGCAGGCAGCCCGCCGGCTCGTCGGCCGCGAAAGCGATGAAATGCGTCGCGCAATGATCGTTGCCGTCGAATTCCTCCGAGAAAGGGCAATCCTGCTCGGCTATGTAGACCGCAGAGCGTATCGAATAGACCATCAACAGATCGTCCATGGTTCTCGCGACGCGGACGTCGTATCTGGAATTTCTAAGCGTGTGGCCCGCATCTCTCGTCGAGTAACGCTCATTCTGGGACTCAACCAATGACATTACACTCTCCTCACGCTACGCCGCGCCCTCATGAGAAGCGCGTGGACACCCAGAGGCCAGAACCTTTCAGCCCACTCTCGACCAGACGCGAACCAAGGTTGTGCCCAAAGCCCAATCCTTTCTCGGTCAAGGGCCTGCCATAGATTTCCGCCATTTCGAACTCGGGACGGCGCAGCCAGGACATCAAATTGCCCATTGCCCTTATCCCGTTGGTCGGAGGACGGATCGCCCAAGCCCAGGCGTAAATTGCTTCGACGCGAGTTCCGGTTTCCGCTAGACAGGATGACTGAGGTTCGACCATGGACAAAGAACCGTCCAACAATCTCCTGACGCCTTCTGCGTTTAGATGCAGACAAGCAAAACACCCTACGAGCGAGCATCCATTTTTTACCACATAGATACTCTGCGAATGTGAGTGCACGCTGCGGAATGATGAAAAGGGCGCAATGATCCCCGGCACCAGTTCCATCAATAGATTGGAGAGTTGCGGCAACTCCTCGCCAAGCGCCGGCCGAACTTCAAGCGTGGGGCTGACCGGAAGCTCGTCGAGGCGGCGCTGCGCAGGTGCACGCGCTCGCCCGACGTCATATTCGCAAGCCAAGCTTGAACTCATTGCACCCTCCAGTGAATCGGCCTATTTCTGGACATTAATCCAAGCGGGAGCAAAACCGCGCAGACAATTATGCAAAGAGGCGCCGCAAAAATGCAGCACCGCGAAACCGGGTCTCCTTTGGGCCAGCTCGCCTGGGACGATCTGAAGTTTTTTCTAATTTGTGCAGAATCCGGGAGTTTCAGAAAGGCCGGGAAGCTCCTCAGAGTCGATTCGGCGACGATCGTCAGAAGAATAACCCGATTGGAAGCCGCCATCGGCCTTAGACTATTCAATCGGTTAACGGATGGGGTGACGCTGACCGACGAAGGTCGCTCTGTATCGCAGCATGCGCGGGCCATGCAGCGTGCGGCCTCGAGCATCGAGCGTCACTCAAAGATTTCTTCCGCCGGGGTACGTGGGCGCGTGCGCGTCGCCATCACCGAGGGTCTCGGCGTCTATTGGGTGTTGCCGCGCTTGCTCGACTTCCAGAAAGCAAACCGCAAGCTCACCTTTGATCTGCAAGCCACGATGGAGCACACCGACATCGGCCGGCTGGAAGCAGATATGTCCGTTCAGTTTGTGCGTCCCGAACGGCCCGATCTCATCAGCGTCCGCCTGGGATATTTGCATGTCTACCCCTTCGCCTCACACGGCTACCGCGAGCTCTACGGCCTGCCTTCCTCGATGGAGGAGGCCGGAAGGCATCGCCTCATCCAACAAGCCGGTCCTCTCCTGCAGCCTGGAGTCTACGAGAAGGTGCTCGGCGTCGACAGCCTCGAAGGCATCGTTGGGGTAGCCACGAACTCCAGCGCCGCCGTACTCTACGCCGTCGAGAGGGATGCCGGGATCGGCTTCCTCCCGACTTACGCGCTGACCCTTGGAGCAAAACTCATCCCCGTGGACGTCGGATTTTCGCATCGTCTGGAAATCTGGCTCACCTACCACCCCGATCTCCGCAATTCGTCCCGCCATATGGTCGTCGTGGAGTGGCTCCGGAGGATCTTCGACCCCGTGCGTTTTCCCTGCTTTGGGGAGAAGTTCATCCACCCCACGGAGCTTCCACGCCTGTTGTCCGACGCCGCCGCCATCAATTCCATCGACGGCTTCGCCGCGGCGAACCCGGACAGCCCTGTGGGCGCCGAATTGGAAGAAGGGGCGCTCTGAAAGCCACCTCACCCGCCAAGCGGACCTTTTACATTTCCGCGCAACAGCCTATATAGGCTTCTGTCGTCGCTTGCGGCGTCTATGGCGATAAACGAGCTTCGCAATAAACCTATCGGACCCGGGGGCGGTACCCGGCGCCTCCACCCGAGGCCAGCGCAAAGGCTGGGCTGGGGTGGGGGCGAAATAGGATTGACGAGGGCGTAAAGGGGGTTTTTTCGCTCGGCATGATACCGCCGTTATCGGGTCAAACCTATAGTTGCCAACGACAACTATGCTCCGGTGGCCGTCGCCGCGTAATGCGGCGCCTACACTGGGAATCAAGTCCTGAAGGTTAGCGCCTTCAGGCGGGGCTCGGAGGCGCCTGGCAACAGAAGCCTCCACTTCCCACGGGCGCCGGCGAGACGCCTTGCACTCAAGCCGCTCGAAGCGTCATGGCCGCGGATCTCTTCTTTCGTTACGACCTCCTGGTGCAGAACGCCTATCTGGGCGTCGTCCGCAGCGTGCTTTCCCAAGTCGCCGCCACCGGCGAGCTGCCGGGCGAGCATCATTTCGTGATCGCCTTCCGCACCGACGCGCGGGGCGTGAAAATCTCGCCCCGGCTGCAAAGGGAATGGCCGCAGGAGATCACGATCATTCTCCAGCATCAATTCTCCAACCTCGTGGTCGGCGAGGAAGGCTTCTCCGTCACACTGTTTTTCCGCTCCGTTCCCGAAACCCTTCACGTGCCCTTCACGGCCTTGCGCGCCTTCGCCGACCCGGCGGCAGGGTTTAGCTTCCAGTTCAACGTCGAGGGGGAGGAGAACGAGGAGCTGGATTCGGCGCCCCGCCCCGCCGGCTCCTCGCCGGCAAAGCCCGAGCAGCCGTCGCCGCCCTCCCCGTCGCCACGGGACACGCCCGCAAAGGATGCGCCGCCGTCCGCCCCGTCGAAAGGCGACAAGATCGTATCGATCGACGCCTTCCGCAAAAAGAGTTAGGGGCTGCGGCAGGTGGGCGAGGTCGTTAATCTGCGCGGCGCGCGTAAGGCGCGCGAAAGAGCGGAAAAGGCGCGCGAGGCCGAGGCCAACCGCGTCGCGTTCGGCCGAACCAAAGCGGAGCGCCGGCTGAGCGACGCGCAGGCCTTCCTCGAACGGGCTCGCCTCGAGGGGCATCGGCTAGATCAGGCTGCGTTTGAACGGGATCCCGTAAACGCAGACAAGGTGATCGACACCAAAGTTTTAGAGCGTGATTCGCGCGAAAAACCGGTTTCCACCTTTTCGCATCGCGCCCCTGCCCCCTCCTCCGAAAAGCCCGAGGGTCAGCCGGAGCCGGCGCGAGACCCGTGACGAGCGAGCGCCGGGCGACGACCGACCTCGGCATCGAGAAGAATCTCGATCCCGGCCCTCCACAGAAACGCTCGATCACTATTGCCGGCCACAAGACCAGCGTTTCCCTGGAAGCCGCCTTTTGGAACGTGCTGCGCCAGCTCGCCCTTGACGAGGGCTCCTCGCTCGCCGCGCTCGTCGCCAAGGTCGACGCCGGCCGGGGAAAGGCGAATCTCTCCTCGGCCTTGCGCGTTTACGCGCTCGAGCGAACCGCCCGCGCCGAATAATTCCTGACAGCGCGTCTCTTGGCCGCGCCGTCTTGTCAAACACAAGACTAAGGGAGAAGCTATACCGAGGCCGGCCCCCCCGGCTAGGTTGGTTGGGGCCGGTCCGCCCGGCCAACTTGATTTGAATTGGAGGATGAGATGCGCGATGGATTTGGAGCCTTCAGCCGCAAGCTGCTCGCGGAGTTTCTCGGCACTTTCTGGCTTGTGTTCGGCGGCGTCGGCAGCGCGGTGATTTCGGCCGGCTTTCCTCAGCTCGGCATCGGCTTCAGTGGCGTCGCGCTCGCCTTCGGCCTCACGGTGCTCACGGGCGCCTACGCATTCGGCCCCGTCTCCGGCGGCCACTTCAATCCGGCCGTCTCGCTCGGTCTCGCGGTCGCCGGCCGCTTCTCATGGAAGGAGCTGATCCCCTACTGGGTCGTCCAGCTCGTCGGGGCGACCTTCGCCGCTTTCGTTCTCTTGCTGATCGCGCGCGGCAACATCGATTTCTCGCTCGCCGGCGGATTTGGCGCCAATGGTTATGACGAGCATTCTCCGGGCGGCTATACTTGGCAGGCGGCGCTGCTGGCGGAAATCGTGCTGACGGCCTTCTTCCTGCTGGTCATCCTCGGCGTGACCGAGGGCCGCGCCCCCGTCGGCTTCGCGCCCCTTGCGATCGGCCTGGCGCTGACGCTGATCCACCTCGTCGACATCCCGGTCACCAACGCCTCGGTGAATCCGGCGCGCTCCACGAGCCAGGCCGTCTTTGTCGGCGGCTGGGCGCTCCAGCAGCTATGGCTCTTCTGGCTCGCGCCTCTTCTCGGCGGCGCAATCGGCGGGCTCATTCACCGCTTCACGCTCGCTGACAAAACACCCGAGCCGGAAATTAGCGGTCGTTGATCGCGGCTCCGAGGGCGTCCTCCGGGACGCCTCCAAGCGCGCTCGCCGCGCTCGTCTCTCAAGAACGTCTTCCGTCTGCACGGCTTCGCGCCTCGCGCGCCGCCTTGAGGCGCGCGAAGTCGGCGCCGGCGTGGTGGGAGGAGCGCGTCAACGGCGACGCCGAGACGAGGGCAAAGCCCTTGGCGTAGGCGAGCGCTTCGTAAGACGCGAATTCCTCCGGCGTGACGAAGGCCGCGACCTCAGCGTGCTTCTTCGTCGGCTGCAGATATTGGCCGAGCGTCAGGAAATCCACCTCCGCCGTGCGCAGATCATCCATCACCTGCGTGACTTCCACCTTGCTCTCGCCAAGGCCGAGCATCATCCCGGATTTGGTGAAGAGCGTGGGGTCGAGCTCCTTCGCGCGCTGTAACAGCCGCAGGGAATGAAAATAGCGTGCGCCCGGCCGGATGGGCGGGTAGAGACGCGGCACGGTTTCCAGATTGTGGTTGAAGACGTCCGGCTTTGCCTCGACGACAATCTCGAGCGCACCGGCCTTCCGCAAGAAATCCGGGGTCAGCACCTCGATCGTCGCCTGCGGGGCAAGCTGCCGAATCGCGCGGATTGTCTCGGCGAAATGCGCAGCGCCGCCGTCTACCAGATCGTCGCGATCGACAGAGGTCACGACGACATGCGCGAGCGCAAGATCGCGCGCGGCTTCCGCCACGCGCCGCGGCTCATCGGGGTCGAGAGGTCCGGGTAGCCCGGTCGCAACATTGCAGAAGGCGCAGGCGCGCGTGCAGACCGCGCCGAGGATCATGAAGGTCGCCTGCTTCTTCTCCCAGCATTCGCCGATGTTGGGACAGGAAGCCTCCTGGCAGACGGTGACCAGGCCTTTTTGTGCGAGCAGCGCGCCGGTCTCGCGGAACCCCGCCGAGCCCGGCGCCTTCACGCGGATCCAAGCGGGCTTCTTCGCAACGGGGTTGTCTGGCCTATGCGCCTTTTCGGGATGGCGAAGGCGAGGTCGGGGATCATTGCCGAGGAGATCGAGGGTGTGAGGCATGACTTAGATTTAGCGCCCTTCGAGCTCGGACGGAATCCACGGAGCAAGACGACAACACGTCAGATCGCGCAACCCCCCGCCGGAGCTGCGCGGCGTGGGCTGTAAGCCGCAACACTCACAATAACATGGTTAATAAATCACAGTTCTCGGAATTTTTAAATCGCAAGTCAGGGCGTCGTCGGAGCGCACTCAGTTTAAATACCACAGAATCACGAAACCGGCAGAATTTCCGAAGAGCGGGTCGCCCACCGAATTATAGTTAACGTCTATAAACTTTTATTTTCAGTATGTTATTCAAGAGGCCGCAGACGCGCCCCGGCGGCGGGTCGGCCTTCAGGGTGCGTAACCGAGCGCTTGATTGACGCGCGAGATGGCGACGCCAACATCGATGCGCGCGTTCGCTTCCATTTTCTGCGCCTCGAGCTGAAGCTGGCGAACGCGGTAGAGATCGAACGCGCTCGTCTCGCCGAGCGCAAAGGATTTTTGCGAGAGCGCGAATTGCTCGCTTGCGAGCACGAGCCGCTTCTTCGCGACCACGGCGGCTTTTTGCGCGGCCGCGAGGCTCTCCCGCGCAGCCTGGACTTGAGCGAGGATCACGCGGCTTGCGCGCTCGTATTCCGCCTGCGTCTTTACGAGTTCCGCCTCGGCTGCCGCTCGCTTCGGCTCGTTGCGCGCGTCGGTCGGCAGCGGCACGCGGAAGTGCACGCCGACCGTCGTCGAGTCCGTTCGCTGATCCTGAAACGGCTGATCCGCGCCGGTCACATATTGATAATTGTGATCCTGCCGCATGAACACGCCGACTTCCGGATTGTCGATCGGCGAGCGCTCGACGAGCTTGGCCTCGGTTTCCGCGCGCGAAACCGCGGCGCGCAGCGCCCGCAGCTCCGGATGCAGCTCCATGTCTCGCGTAGGCTCCAGGACCTCCAGTGATCCGGTCGGCGTCCCGCCGTTGGTTAGCGCCGCATAGTTCAGGTACGCAACCTTTTCCGAGCCGATGGCCTGAGCAAGCTCGGTCTCGGCCGCAAGGGTCTCGTTATCGGCGAGAAGCGCGTCAGTCTTTGCGGCGTCTCCAAGCTCGACACGCCGTTTCATGTTCGCGCCGATCTCCTGCGCTGTCGCAACCCGCTGTCGCGCCACCTCCGTCAGTCGCGCGGCGCGCTGGGCCGTCCACCAAGCCTCACGCAACAGACCGGCGACTTCCAGACGGCGGCGAATGAGCATTTCTTCAGTCTCATGCACACTGGCTGAAACCGTCGCCTCAAAAGCGTCGCGCTGGCCGGGAAGCCAGAGCGGCATGCCGACCTCGACCTCGCTCTCGTAAAGCCCGCGCAGATTGCCCGCGACGTTGTTCCGCTGCGCGCCCCCGACATAGGGCGAGCCGGGCGTCACCGAGGCCGCCTTCGCGTAATTTGCCGAAACCGCGCCGACTTGCGCCGCAAGCGCCCGGCTTTGCGCATCGGCGTCGACCGCCATGTCCATATGGCGCGCGATAACGAGTCCCCGCGCGTTAGACGGTTTGGCCTTGATTTTGGCCGAGGCGTCGTCGCTCCCGATGACCACGGCGACCATGAGGAAGAAGCGGATGAAGCGCGCCGATCTCATGGAGCCGGCTCGTGTGCGGGCGGCGCCCGGTCGGATGACCCGGCTGGACGCTCGCCCGCCGGGGAACTGTGCGCGCCGAAGCGTTCGTAAAGTATGGGCAAGAGGATCAGTGTGAGCGTCGTCGCGGAGATCAGCCCCCCGATGACGACGACAGCCAAGGGACGTTGAATTTCGGCCCCCGGCCCCGTCGCAAAAATGAAAGGGGCGAGACCGAAAGCGGCGATGGTCGCCGTCAGCATCACGGGCCGCATGCGGCGCCGCGCGCCGTCCACCACGATTGCGCGCATCGTGCGCCCTCCCTCGGCGGCGAGCTTGTTGAAATAGGAAATAAGCACGACGCCGTTGAGCACGGCGATGCCGATGAGCGCGATGAAGCCGACAGAGGCCGGCACCGAGAGAAACTCTCCGGAGAGCCAAAGGCCGACGACGCCGCCAATCGCTGCGAAGGGCACGTTGCAGAAGACGAGCGTCGCCTGCGTGACGGAATTGAAGGTCAGATAAAGCATCAGGAAGATCAGCGCCAAGGCCAGCGGCACCACGATAGCCAGTCGCGCCGAAGCCCGCTGCTGATTTTCGAATTGTCCGCCCCATTCGTAGCGGTAGCCTCTGGGCGTGTGCACCTCCTTCGCTACCGCCTTCTTCGCCTCGTCGACGAAGCTAACCAGATCGCGGCCCTCCACATTGGCGAGCACTGTGGCGAAGCGTTGGCCCTCCTCGCGAATGACTTGTAAGGGGCCGTTCTCGTCGTGGATCTCGGCCAGCTGCGAAAGCTCCACCACGTTTCCCTCGCCGGAAACGACCGGCACGCGGGCGAAATCGACTGCGGAGCGACGCGCGGTCTCGGTCCCGCGGACGACGAGAGGCGTGCGGATAGGCCCCTCTAAGATCAACCCAACTGGCTTGCCGTCCACCCAGACGCGCATGGCGTCCTGAATCTCGCTGGCGTTGATTCCAAACCGCCCAGCCGCGAAACGATCGATGCTCACTGTGAGGTAGCGCATGCCGTCATTTTGCAAGGCGAACACGTCGCGCGCGCCGTTGAGCTTGCGCAAAGAGGCGGCCACATCGCGCGCGAGACGATTCAATTCGTTGATGTCGTCGCCGAAAATCTTCACGACCACGTCGCCGCGCGCGCCGATGATCATCTCCTGAACGCGCATGTCGATCGGTTGGGAAAAGGCATAGGTAATACCGGGAATCTTGTCGAGAACCGCGCGAAGCTGGCCCACTAGCCAATCCATCCCATGCCCGCGCCACTCCGACTGCGGCGCCAGAGTCAGGAAATTGTCCGTCTCATTGAGTCCCACGGGGTCGATTCCGAGCTCATCGGCGCCGGCTCGCGCCATCATGCCTTTGACCTCGGGGACCTGCGACATGATCTCGCGCTGGATGCGCCGATCTGTTTCAGCGGCGATCTCGACGCTGATGGTCGGGTGCTTGCGCACCGTTATGACCGGCGTGCCCTCGTCCATCACCGGCATGAAGGTCTGACCGATGTGGGTCGCCGCAACCCCTGTGGCGCCAAGCGCGACAAGAGCGATCGCGCCGACCATGAGCGGATGCGCCAGCGCGCGCGCCAGCAGGCGCTCGTAAACATGCGCGATTCTGCGCACGAGCCAGGGCTCGTCCTCCGCCCCCGGCCGCAGCAATGTCGCGCTGAGCGCCGGCACGACGGTCAGCGACAAGACCAGCGCGGAAGCCAGCGCGAAGGCGATGGTGAGCGCGACGGGGGCGAAGAGACGCCCCTCTAAGCCTTCGAGCGACAGCAGCGGCAGAAACACGATGATGATGATGAAGACGCCGGAGGTCAGCGGAACCGCGACCTCGCGGGTCGCCTCCAGCGTCACGCGCAGACGATCCGCCCCGCTGACGCTACGCAGCGAAGCCATCCCGTGCTCGACGTTCTCGACGACGACGACGGCGCAATCCACCAGAAGCCCGATCGCGATCGCCAAGCCGCCGAGCGACATGATGTTGGCGGATAGCCCCCAAAGCTGCATGATCCCAAAGGTCGAGAGCGCCGCGAGCGGCAAGATCAACGACACGACGATCGCCGCGCGCAAATTGCCGAGGAACAGGAAGAGCAAGAGAACCACGAGCGCGACGGCTTCCAACAACACTTTCTGAACGGTCCATATGGCTTTGCCGATCAGCTCGCTGCGGTCGTAGAAGATTTCGATATGCGCGCCTTTGGGCAGGTTCGGCTCTAGCTCCGCGAGCTTGTCTTTTACCGCCGTCACGACGCTGCGCGCATCGGCGCCACGCAAGCCGAGAACCAGCCCCCAGACCGCCTCGGCCTCGCCATTGCGGCTGACGACGCCGTTGCGAGGCAGCGCGCCAAATCGAACCTCTGCAACGTCGCCGACTCGGACAACGCCGGTGCTTCGGCTGACGATGACGACGCTCTTGATCTCATCGAGATTATGCAGGCGGCCTTCCGCGCGCACGAGCAAGGCTTCTTCCCCATCCTTCACGCGGCCGGCGCCGTCGTTTCGGTTGTTGCCGGAAAGCGCCTGCTGCAGCATGGAGACGGTGACGCCGCGCGCGGCCATGGCGGCGGGAGACGGCGCAACTTCGAAAGTGCGCACGAAGCCGCCCAGGACATTGACGTCGGCCACGCCCGACAGTCCCCGCAGCGCCGGTCTTAGGGTCCAATCGACGAGGGTTCTTTGCTCTGTTGGCGTCAGATCGCCCCCGACGATGGTGAACATCAGCATTTCGCCAAGCGGCGTGACGATCGGCGCGAGTCCGCCGCTCGCGTCCTGTGGCAATTGATCCGCCACCTGCGCGAGGCGTTCATTGACCTGCGCACGCGCCCAATAGATGTCCACGCCCTCCGCGAATTCGAAGGTGAGCAGCGCGACCGAATAGCGTGTCGTCGAACGCATGCGCACGAGGCGCGGGATGCCGCGCATGGCGATCTCAATGGGAGCGGTGACGCGACTCTCCAGCTCTTCCGGAGTCAATCCGGGCGCACGCATGGCCACGAGCACCTGCACTGGCGCGACGTCGGGGAAGGCGTCGATCGGCAGTTTCGTGTAGGCATGCGCGCCCCAAGCCGCGAGGGCGAGAGCGCCGAGGAACACGAGAAGCCTTCGGCCGAGCGCCAGCTTGATGATTTGGTCGAGCATCGCCTCTCGTCACTTCTCTTTCGCAGCGAGCTCGGCGAGCAGGGTGAGAATACCACGCGTCGCGATGCGGTCGCCGCTTTTGAGCGCGCCGCGGATCGAAGCATATTGCGGCGTTTCCGCGACGAGAACGACCGGAACCGCGCGAAACCCGGAGGCGTCGCGCGCAAAAACGAAATGCTGATCGTGGTGCGTGACGACGGAATCGGCTTGGATGCGCCACTGCGGTTCGCCTGCTCCTCCCACAACCAGAATGGCCTGCACCGCTTGCCCTGGCCGCAACAGATTCTTCGTCGCTTGAAACTCCGCAACGGCGGCGATGGACTGAGTGGCGGCATCCACCGTACGGCCCACGCGGATCAGCCGGCCCCGTACGCCCAGAGAGGGAAGAATGACGCTCTGGCCGATTTGCAAGGGCGTTTCGCGTCCCACGGGAATTTGCAGATTGACCCAGATCGGATCTAGGCGCGCGATCGTGACGAGCGGCGCTGAGGCCGGCACCCGCTCGCCGGCCGAGCCGTGGCGTTGGAGAACGATCCCCGATACGGGCGCGCGCACCAGGAGCGCGCTCGCGAGCTTCCGGCTGCGGCGCAGCGCTTCAATTTCGTCACTGTCCATGCCGTCCAAGGCCAGCAATTGCCGGCGCTCATCGAGCGCCGACTCGGCTTGGACCGTTTCCGCGCGCGTTACGAGGAGACGGCGTTCAGCAATGATGCGTTCCTTGAAGAGCTGCTCGTCTCGCCGCAGCTTTTCACGGGCGAGATCCGCGTCGGACACAGCGTGGAGAAAGGCGCGTTGCGCCTCGACCAGCTCTGAAGACTTGAGCTGGGCCACGGGCGCCCCTTCCTTGATCTCCTCGTCGGGGGCGACGAGCAGCGTTTCGACCAATCCCGCGGCGGGAGCGGCCACGACGCGGATTTGTGTCGGAGGCGCCACGACGACGCCGGGAACGACCAGTTCCCCCGTCGCCCGTTCGCTCTCGATGGGCGAGATCTCGATCCCCGCCGCCCGAATTTGCTCTTCGCTCAGCGGGAGCTCTATCTCGCCAGCCGGCGCGTGCGGGGGGGTCTCGGCGCGGGCCAAGCCCAGCCAAAGATGCGCAACCAGCAAAACGAGGAGCGTCCTGAACGCCATCCTGACCTTCTCGACGTGACCTAGAGAGGCGGCAATTTCTCAAATGTGAGCTGACATCCCGCTGACGTAGACGGCGGGAGAGTTGGTGACGTGAAGAGAAAAAAGCAGAGAGCCTCTTGTTCAGGCGAAAACAACCCTCGACGGGCGAAGCGAGAAAACGACGTCGAGACCGATGTCAGCTTGTTGAAAGGCTCCCTTCTTTAGGCTGAGCATACCACAATCTCTAACCAGCTGACGGAGCGGAAAACTGTGAAGCCCTCGGTTGGTCGGGAGCATATCGCCCCAAGCGAGCAGGAAATGCAGTTGAAACATCGAACCGAACTACGCCATTCTGGACCGCGTCCTCAAAGGCGGCTTTGGCCTCGCAACGCGCGCAAGACGGCGGATGGAGAGGCGAGCACGGCCTCGTTGATGGTCGAGGCGATGCGGCTGCAATGGGCCATCGAGGAAGCTTGATGCGGATCCTCCTAGTCGAAGATGACGAGCGCATTGCGAGCGACGTGTCGAAGGCGCTCAAAGAGGCCGGCTATGTGGTCGAACGGGCCGCGACGGGTGAAGACGCCTCCTTTCTAGGAGAAACCGAGATGTTCGCCGCCGTCATTCTGGATCTTGGCTTGCCCAAGCTCGATGGGCTGGCGGTGCTGAAGCGCTGGCGAGCGCAAAGCCTGCACTTTCCCGTCTTGATTCTGACGGCGCGCGGGTCCTGGACCGAAAAGGTCGAGGGCATCGACGCCGGCGCTGACGATTATCTCGCCAAGCCGTTCCAGATCGAAGAATTGCTTGCGCGGCTGCGGGCCATCCTGCGGCGCGCCGCGGGCCGCGGTTCTTCCATCATCACGGCCGGCCGCGTCATGCTCGACGAACGCGACATGACAATAAAGACCGGCGACGGACCGATCGAGCTCTCGGCGCTCGAATATCGTCTGCTCGCCTATTTGATGCATCGACACGGCGAAGTCGTTGCACAGTCCGAGCTCGTCGAGCATGTCTATGGTTCGGATCATCAATCCTCCAACGCCATTGAAGTTCTCGTCGCGCGCGTTCGCAAGAAAATCGGCAGCGACGTCATCGAGACGCGCCGGGGCCTCGGCTATATCGTCCCGAACACGACGCAATGACCCAGCACTCCCTGCGTCGACGCTCGTTCCTCATAGGCCTCGTGACCATCGCTTTTGCTTTGCTGCTCGCGGGGGCCGGCATCGTGCTGCTCTTCGAGCGCCACGTCGAGCGCGCTTTGGACGACGACCTCGACGCATTCGTCGATCAAATTCGCGGACGACTGGGAAGCGACTCGAGCGCCGGCAAGCCGGGGCTCTCCGACAAGGCGGCTTTGTCCTCGCAACGCGCGCAAGACGGCGGTTGGAGAGGCGAGCGCAGCCTCGTTGATGAGCGAAGCGATATGGCTGCAGTGGGCCATCGAGGATGCTTGATGCGAATCCTTTTTGTCGAAGACGACGAGCGCATTGCGCGCGTTCGCAAGAAAATCGGCAGCGACGTAATCGAGACGCGCCGGGGCCTCGGCTATATCGTCCCGAACACGACGCAATGACCCAGCACTCCCTGCGCGGACGCTTATTCCTCATAGGCCTCGTGACCATCACCTTTGCTTTGCTGCTCGCGGGGGGCGGCATCGTGCTTCTTTTCGAGCGCCACGTCGAGCGCACTTTGGACGACGACCTCGACGCATTCGTCGATCAAATTCGCGGACGACTGGAAAGCGACTCGAGCACCGGCAAGCTGCGGCTCTCAGACTATGCGAGCGATCCGCGCTTTGAGAAGCCCCAATCCGGATATTACTGGCAGATCCTGGGAGAGGCCGGATACGGAATGATACGTTCCAGATCCTTGCAAGATTTTACGCTCATGCCGCGCGCCGCATGCATCGCCGATGGGCGGACGCGTCACTTTTACATGACGGGGCCAAAGCATGAGCCGCTTCTCGCCGGACAGTTATGCGTCAAGTGGCGAGGAGCTCGCGGGGAGACACAAGTTCTCATTGTCGTCGCCATCGAAACCGACAGCCTCGCGATAACGCGAAACGCGTTCACGAGCGAGATGATCGTCGGCCTGCTGATCCTAGCCTCCGTTCTGGCGATTGCGCTTTGGCTCCACGTCGATCTCGGGATAGCCCCGCTCGCTCGGCTCCGAGCGGAAGTTTCCGAAATCGCCCGCGGGGAGCGGACGAGGCTCGGCATGGGCGCCCCCAAGGAGATTCAACCGCTGATCGAGGAGATGAACACGCTCCTACAAGAACGCGCCGCGCAAACTGAGCGTGCGCAAAATCGGGCCGCTGACCTGGCTCACGGCCTGAAGACCCCTCTCACCGCGCTTGTCGCGGATTCGAGATTGTTGAGAGAGAAAGGGGAAAAAGAAATCGCCGGATCCCTCGAAAGAATCGCCGAGGTCATGCAGCGAACCGTCACGCGCGAGCTTGTCCGAGCGCGCGCGAAGGAAGGACTGCGCGGCCGAAGAATCGCCGAGGCGTCTGTGCCCGAGGTCGTGGACACGCTCATCCGCACCTTGACGCGAACCGGAACCGAGGTCGAGTTCGATGTGCGCGCGCCGTCGACCCTGACGGCTCCCTTCGACCGCAACGACCTCATGGAGGTCGTCGGCAATCTGCTCGAAAACGCCTCTCGTTATGCGAGCTCCCTCGTGCGGGTGACGGCGAGCAGGGAGGGCGCTTCGACCCGGCTCGTCATCGAAGACGATGGACCGGGTCTGCCCGAAGGAGCCGAGCAATTCGTTCGCCAGCGCGGCGGTCGGCTCGACGAAAGCGGCAACGCCGGACTCGGCTTGGCGATCGTCCAAGACGTTCTTGACGCCTATGGAGCGACCATCGAATTTTCGCGCTCCGATCTGGGAGGGTTGCGCGTCTCGGTCAATCTGTCGCCGGATCGCGCGGAGGGGATCGCTTAGCGCGTTTGCCGCTCGAACGGAATCGTTCGAGCGATAAGGAATCGCGCCAAGTCAAAACGTTAGAGCATGTCATGACCGGAAAACCGCTTCGCGCTTCTCCGTGACATGCTCTAGAGAAACTCTCTACACATGCTCCACGGCGATGACGCCGGGGATGATTTTCAGCGCGTCGGCGACCGCGGCGCTCGCCGAATAGCCGCCCGGCAGCCGGATCTCGATTTCCTCGCCCTCCGCCTCGCGCATCACGACGAGCGTCACCTCGCCCTCCCCTTTCGTCGCGAGCCGAGTCCTGATCCCTTCGAGCGGCGCGGCGTCGCGCAGGAAGATGCGCAGGCCCTTCTGCTGCTTCGCCGCCGCGACCGAAAGGCTCTCGACGGTCACGATTCGCGCGCGCACCTCGTCGCCTTCGAGCGCGGCCGAGAGCGTGAGCAGCACAGCAGCGCCCTTTTCGAGAGAATCGCGATATTGCGCGAGCCCCTCCGCAAAGAGGATCGCCTCATATTGCCCGCTCTCGTCGGAGAGTTGCACGACGCCCATCTTGGAGCCCGATTTGGTGCGCCGCTCGGCGCGCTCCAGCACGACGGCGGCGAGACGTCCCGCGCTCGCGCCGCGCCGCACCGACGCCGAGAACTCGCTCCAGCGCTGCAGACGCAGACGTTTGGCCACGCTCGCATAGGCTTCGAGCGGATGGCCGGAAAGGAAAAAGCCCACCGCGTCGAACTCGCGCTGCAACGTTTCGGCGGCGCTCCAGGGCGCGCATTTGGGCAGCGGAAGCTCCTCGCGCGCGTCCAGGCCAAAAAGCGCGTTCTGGCCCTGGGCGCGATCGTCCTGATGTCGGTTCGCGGAAGCGAGTATCGTTTCCACCGCCCCGAAGACGCGGGCGCGATCGGCATTGAGCGCGTCGAAGGCGCCGCAGGCGGCGAGATTTTCCAAAACTTTTTTGTTCACCTCGCGCGGATTGATGCGCCTGGAGAAATCCGAAAGGCTCGCAAAAGGCGCGTCTCCCCTCGCGGCGACGATCGCGCGCGCCTGGCCGTCGCCGACGCCCTTGATCGCGCTGAGCGCATAGCGGATGGCCAGCTTGCCGTCCGGCCCCGCCGCGACGTCGAAATCGGCGCCGGAGCGCAGAACGGAAGGCGGCTCGACCACGATTGCAAGCCGCATGGCTTCCTGCCGAAATTCAGCGAGCTTGTCGGTGTCGGCCATGTCGAAGGTCATCGACGCCGCAAGGAACTCGGTCGCATAATGCGCCTTGAACCAGGCGGTCTGATAGGCGATCAGCGCATAGGCCGCCGCATGGCTCTTGTTGAAGCCATAATCGGCGAATTTGGCGAGCAGCTCGAAGATCTCTTCGGCTTTGCCCTTGACGATGCCGCGCTCCACCGCCCCGTCGACGAAGCGGTCGCGCTGCTTGTCCATCTCCGCCTTGATCTTCTTGCCCATGGCGCGGCGCAGATTGTCGGCCTCGCCGAGCGAGTAGCCCGACAGAATCTGCGCGATCTGCATCACCTGCTCTTGGTAGATGATGACTCCGAAGGTTTCCTTGAGAACGGGCTCGATCTTGGGGTGCAGGTAATCCGGCTCTTCCTCGCCATGCTTCACGGCGCAATAGGTCGGAATATTCGCCATCGGGCCGGGGCGGTAGAGCGCGACGAGCGCGATGATGTCCTCGAAACGGTCGGCGCGCATCTCGACGAGCGCCTTGCGCATGCCGGCGCTTTCGAGCTGGAACACGCCGACGGTCTCGCCCCGCCCGAGCATCGCATATGTCTGCGCGTCGTCGAGCGGGATGTTGCCGAGGTCGAAATCCGGGACGCGGGCGCGCACCAGCGCAGTCGCCGTCGCGAGCACGGTCAGCGTCTTCAGGCCCAGGAAGTCAAACTTCACAAGCCCCGCCGGCTCGACCCATTTCATGTTGAACTGGGTCACCGGCATGTCGGACTTCGGGTCGCGATAAAGCGGCGTCACTTCGTCGAGCGGCTGATCGGCGATGACGATGCCCGCCGCATGCGTCGAGGCGTTGGAATAGAGCCCCTCGAGCACGCTTGCGATCTCGAAGAGCCGCGCGACCCGCGGATCTTCCTCGACCGCTTCGCGAAGCTTCTGCTCGCTCGCCAGCGCCTCCTTCAGCGTCACGGGCTTGGCCGGATTTTGCGGGACGAGCTTCGCGAGCTTGTCGACCTGCCCAAGCGGCATTTCGAGCACGCGCCCGACGCTACGCAGCACGCCGCGCGCCAAGAACGATCCGAAAGTGATGATCTGCGCGACCCGATCGGCGCCGTAGCGCTGGCGCACATAATCGATGACCTCGCCGCGCCGCGTCTGGCAGAAATCGATGTCGAAGTCCGGCATCGAGACGCGTTCCGGATTGAGGAAGCGCTCGAAGAAGAGACCGAAACGCATGGGATCGAGATCGGTGATCGTCAGCGCATAAGCGACGAGCGAGCCGGCGCCGGAGCCGCGGCCGGGCCCCACCGGTATCCCTTGCGACTTTGCGAATTTGATGAAGTCCGAGACGATGAGAAAATAGCCGGGAAAGCGCATCTTCTCGATGACGCCGAGCTCGAACTCAAGCCGCGCGTCATAGTCGGCGGAAGTGAGCCCCCCCGCCGGCCCCGTCGCGGCGAGGCGCGCCTCGAGGCCTTCGCGCGCCTGGCGACGCAGTTCCGCGGCCTCCATTGCATCAAGCGCGTCCTTGCCGGCTTGCGGATCGGCGCGCATGAAACGCGGCATGATCGGGTTGCTGGTCGTCGGGCGGTAGGCGCATCGCCGAGCGATCTCGACGCTGCTCGATAGCGCCTCCGGCAGGTCGGCGAAAAGCGCGCGCATTTCCTCGCGGCTTTTGAAATAATGTTCCGGCGTCAGGCGGCGGCGCTCGGCCTGGCTCGCGACGCTCCCTTCCGCAATGCAAAGCAGCGCGTCATGGGCTTCGAAATCGTCGCGCGTCGCGAAGAAGGGTTCGTTCGTCGCAACGAGCGGAAGGCCGTGCCTGTAGGCCATGTCGAGGAGCGGCGCCTCCGCCGCCTTCTCCGCCGGCGATCCATGCCGCTGGATCTCGATATAGAGCCGCTCGGGAAAAAGCGCGGCAAGCGCCTTGAGCCGCGCTTCCGCCGCCTCGGCGCGTCCCTGCGCGATGAGGGGATCGAGCGCGCCCAGAGGTCCGCCCGTCAATGCGATGATCTCCGCGCCATCGCTTTCGAGATCGGCGAGCGTCAGCGCCGGCGGCTCGCCGGGGCTGGCCTCGAGATGCGCGCGCGAGCAAAGCCGCATCAGATTGAGATAGCCCGCGCGTGATTTGGCGATCAGCACGAGATTGCCGAAGGCGTGCTCTCTTCTGACGGCGCCGCGCTCCGGAGCCTCGAAGGCGACGGCGATCTGCGCGCCGGGAAGGCTCTGGAGCCCCGCTTTCGCGGCCTTCTCGGAAAATTCGAGAGCGGCGAAGAGATTGTTCGTGTCGGCGACGCCGATGGCCGGCTGCGCGTTCTTTTCGGCAAGCTCGACAAGGCGCGTCAGGCCGAGCGCCCCTTCGCGCAGCGAGAAGGCCGTGTGCACATGGAGATGCACGAATCCAGGATCAGAGCTCACGCGCGCATTCATGCCGCAGGCGCGTCAAAGGGTCAAAGGCCTTGTCGCATCGCTCGCAGCGAGGGCGTCCGGGGGCGCGGAGACGAAGCCTCCCGCGCCGCGAAGAAACAACTCAATTCACGCACTCGCCGACGTCGGCGACCCCGATCCTTCACGAGATCGGGGCGCCGAAACAGCCAACCTCAAGTATTCACAATAAGATTTATTCAGCCGAGCCGAACGTCGAGCCGAAGGACTTGGCAGCCGGGTTGAACGTCTTGGCAGCGGTTTCGATCGGCTTAAAGGCTTCCTTAGCCAAGTCGGTGTAAAGCTCGCCGATCTTCGTGGCCTGCGCGACGAAGTCCTCATAGGCGCCCTTGGCATATTCCTGCTGCAGTGCGATAGCCTCGTCGAACTTCTTGACGCCAAGGAGCTTCTCGGCGAAAGCGCGTCCCTTCTCAAAGGACTTCTTGGAATATTCCTGCGTCTCGGCGGCGATGCCCTGCCAGCCCTTGGCGATGGCGGAAGCCGAAGCCGAAGCGGCCTCGAACTGGTCCTTGCCCAGTTGCTGAACGTTATCGAAGTTGGCGACCATGGTGTCATCCTTGCCGTTGTGGTCCGCCTCTTTCGAACCCGGAAGGGCGCGAGACGGCCTTAACGAAAGATTTTATACTGCACTGCACAATAACCAGTCAAGAGCCATGTTGTGGCGCAGCATGGCCAAGCTCACGTAACGCGGCTTAACCTCCGAGTAACCGCGCCGAATTATTCTTGTCCGCTGTGATGTCTTGGCCACGTCCGGTCCGGCAGCGCGGACGTCGAGACACGAGATACAGGGGAGCGGGCCAGCAAAATGATGACGTTTGGCGTCCTTCGGAGCGTTAAACCGAGTATAATGCTGCGGTTTATCCTCATCTTTAGCGCATTGACGCTAACTATTTTCTCTGATGCCGCGCAGGCCCGCGGCTGGCGCCATCATTACGGTCACGCCGCCTATGGCCGTCAGCGTCTAGCCCTGCGCGTCGCGCATGGGCGTCCCTTGCGCCCGGCTTTCTACGGCCATGGCGGACGGGTCTTTCACGCCTCGTCGCATGGAGGCTCCGGAGAGCGCTTTCTCTCCCCGCCCGGCTTCGCGGCGATCGTCGTCGACGCCAACAGTGGCCAAACGCTTTTTTCGCAAAAGGAAGATCAGCAGCGGCATCCTGCCTCGATCACCAAGGTGATGACGCTTTACCTGCTGTTCGAGCAGCTCGAGAAGGGCCGGCTGAGCCTGCATTCGCCACTGAGAATCTCGCAGCACGCCGCCGCGCAGGCGCCGTGCAAGCTCAATCTGGATCCCGGCGAGACGATCGAGGTCGAGGACGCGATCAAAGCGGTCGTAACGAAATCCGCAAACGACATCGCAGTCGCCATCGCCGAGGCGATCGGCGGCGACGAGGAGCGCTTTGCCGAGATGATGACTGCGAAGGCGCATTCGCTTGGCATGCGCGACACGCATTTCGCCAACGCTTCCGGACTTCCCAATCCTGCGCAGATCACCACAGCGCATGACCTCGCCGTGCTGGGCCGAGCCGTCCAAGAGCATTTTCCCAAATATTACCGCTATTTCTCAACGCACGCCTTCGCCTACAACGGCGAAGTCATGCGCAACCACAACCATCTTCTCGATCGCGTCGAGGGAATGGACGGCATCAAGACCGGCTACACCAACGCCTCCGGATTCAATCTCCTGACTTCGGTGCGGCGCGGCGGCCGACACATCGTCGCGGTGGTTCTTGGCGGGAGGTCGGCCGGCGCGCGCGACGCCTATATGGCCTCCCTCATCCATCGTCACATTGGGGACGGCGAGACTCACAAGACCGCCCAACCCATTCCGGAGGATTCCGAGGACGGCGTCGACGCTCCCGCCGCCACAGCCTCGATCCCGCCCCAGCCCGCACATGATGCAAGCATGGCCTATGCGAAAGCTTCAGCGGGCGAAGGCGAGGAGAGCGCTCCAGGAGCAGTCCGCAGCGTCGCGCAAAAGGTTCCGCCAGCCGCAACGGAGGACGCGGCCCCGCCGAAAGTGCGCCCGGCCTTCGTCTCGGGCGGACAGAAACGCCCGGTTGCGGAAACCGGAGGCCAGACGCACGCCCTTGGCGGCTCGACGACTGGCGGCTCGACGACGGCGAGCGCCGGAGCGAAGAGCGCACTGCGCGTGGCCGCCGCGCCGACGACGCCATCGGCCATAAAGCAATCCGAAAGCGATAAGCCGCATGGCCCCAAGGCGGAATCCTCGCGTCCCGCCCATCCCGGCTGGATGATCCAGCTCGGCGCGACAGACGAACTCGAGAAAGCGCGGGAATTGCTGGCGCGGGCGAGAAGCGAGGCGCACAGCGTTCCGGCATCCGCCAAGGCCTTCACGGAAAAAGTGCGCAAGGGCTCGGAAACCCTCTACCGAGCCCGCTTCGCCGGGCTTGGGGAGGACAGCGCCGCGCAGGCTTGCCGCGAATTGAAGCGTTCGGGCTTTTCCTGCTTCGCGACGAAGAATTAGGGAGCCGCCCGATGTCATTCGCTCCGCAGCGAGGCCTCAGAAGCCGACGGGCCTCGCTCAGCCCCAAGAATCTCGAGCGGCTGGCTCGGCTAAACCTGACGCCCGCGCATCAGGACATCCTTGGCTTCGTTGACCCGGGCGGCGAGGTCGGTCGCCCCGCCATGATCTGGATGAAGTTTCTTCATCAGATCGCGGTGCGCCCGCGCGATCTCGCTCGCCGGCGCGCCCTTCTTAAGTCCCAGTATCTGGTAAGCCTCCTCCTCGGAAATCGACTGCCGACGGCGGGCGCCGGCGCTCCGAGAGTCTCCGCCTCGCTCCTCTGCCTGACGCCATCCGGCAAACCGGCGGTCGAAATACGCCTCTAGCAGCCGCGCGCCCTGAGGATCGTTGCTAAGGCAGAAATGGTAAAGGGACAGGAGCTGGCTGCGCGTGAGCTGATCGAAGGGCATGCCCTCCTGCGGGCCGGCGAGCACGGTGCCGCGGATCGCGCCGTTGGTTCGGTCGAGCTCCATTTCGACAATGGCCGTGCGGACTCGCGAAACGCCGCCGCCGCGCCTCGCGGAGCGGAACCCTTTCGCCGTCAGGGCCGAAAAATCGATAAGCCATAGGCCGAGGCCGAGTATCGCGAGACCGGGAGCGATGACCCCGCGCAGCACGAGAAGGCCTCCAACAAGAGCGCAGAGCGTTCCGCCGCCGAAACGAATCGTTTTCGCCAAGGCGCGCGGCGACGCCTGCGCGTAGGCGCGCAGCAGAAGATAGGCGAGCGTCGCAACAAGAACTCCTAGGATAATCGACATTCCAAGGCTTCCTTCTTCCGTCGGCCTTTCCTAAATCTGTGACAGCGGCAAGGTCGCCGCCGTCTCCCCTTTCGGAGGCGCCGCTCGAAAGCCGCCTGTCCGCCGGATGGCTGCGTCCTGCTTCCCATAGCAAATCGGGCGGGAAGCGCGCCAATGCAAGAGCCGCCTTGAGCGCGCGAAAAAGTGGAAACCGGATTTTCGCTGGAGGCGTTCAGGCTTATTCTTGGAGTCGATCACTTTTCCTGCACCAATGAGCGATGCTCAAACGCAGCACGAACGAACGCTTATGCGAGGACCGGTTGGCAGAATTTGCGCTTCTCCGAAAACCACCCCTCATCGCTGCGCTGCAGTATGAGGACAGCGCCGCGACGCAGACTTTGATCGAGGCCTTTGCGAAGTCGCTGCGGGACAGAGGATTTTCGATCGCCGGCGTCGTGCAGACGCGCCTGAAGGAAGGGACCGCGACCAAGCCCCGAATCGTATTGCGCGACCTCGAGAGCGGCGCCATCTACCCGATTTCTCAGGATCTGGGGCCAGGCTCCTCGGCCTGCAACCTCGATGCGGGCGAGTTGGCCCTCGCCTGCGGCGCGGTCGAGCGCGCGACTCGTCGAGGCGTGGACATCGTCGCGATCAGCAAGTTTTCCAAGCAAGAGGCGGAGCGCGGCGGCTTATGCGACGCCTTTAAGATCGCCATGGCGACGAGGACGCCCGTCGTGACCGGCGTCTCCCCCCATTATCTGACCGAATGGGCCGAATTCGCTGGGGCTGTCGCGACTTTTGTCAGGCCCGAACTCGGCGCGCTGGAAAGCTGGTGGGACAAGCTTCAACAGGAGCCACGCTAGCTCGCGCTGCGCTCAGACCGGCTTCCGCCCATTCTCCGCGCGGCGCGCAGCCTCGGGCGCCACGCCAAATCTTCGGCGGTAATTCGCGTCGAAACTCTCCGTGTCGCTGAATCCGACGCGCAACGCGATTTCCGGCACCGCCAGATGCGCCTGGGCCGGATCGCCAAGCAGCGCACGCGCGCGCTCCAATCTGCGCCTCAGCTTGTGATCGGAGAAGCTCTTTCCCGTCTTCTTGAGCAGCCTTCGGACTTCCCTTTCCGTAACGCCATATTTTTCCGCGATGGCCATCGCGCTGAAGCCGGGCTCGCAGGCGTGCTCGGCGATCTCCGCGAGCACCGTGCGCAGCTTAAAAGGCGCTTGCGCCGGCGTAATCGCCTGCGGCTCCCCATCTCCCGACGCATCGTCCATCATCGCCCTCCCATCACCAGCCTGCGGTGACGTTAAGCTTCCGATCTGGAGAGCGCCGTTTGCTAGCGCACAAAGCGAGCGGAGGGGAGATAGCGGTGGAAGGGAGTGAGGATTGCGATTGAGGGAATTATAATACAAATGAGAAGCCGAACCATTTTTAACATAGATTATTCTATTAAAGTATCTAAAATATCATTCGTGTTGCGCGTCAGCAAAACTCCTCGATGCTGGCGCATCTGGAAACCCCTTGGCCAGGAGGCCATAATTCGGACAATGACGCGTAAATATGGACGCAGGCGCCAGAAAAACAATTCTTTCCGATTCTATTCGTCTCTATGCAGTTCGAAACCGAAACAAAAACTTACACTGTTTTTTCGGGCCGATGGGCTCAAGGCGGGCATACAGATTTGATAGCGCGGAAACGCGTGCGCATCTTGCCGCGCGGGCGTCTTTCATAAGGAAACGGCAGGAATGCGGGATTGTCGGCTTTCGGAGACTTGCTTCCAATCATTGCCTCTGGAAAATCAGTGAGGTACTGTCTCAACACGAGGAAGAGGTCGGCGGCCCGCTCGGGCGCGCCCAATTCAATCCAAAGACGAATGTCGGCCACAATGAGTTTTCGAACGGCCTCAGGACCTCTCCAGAGATTAAGCAGATAGGACGAAAGCAAAGCCTGGTGGAAGCCACCCAGTTTGAGGGCCAGGCCTCTTTGCCTTGTCCTGATGAAAAAACTTTTTGCTGAGTCTTCGACACTGGCCACCGCCATTTCCCTCCAATGCAAGCCATCGCGGCATTTTTACAAATGATTACAAGGATCAAGACACGCCCGCCATTCGGATAGATACTTAGAGCCGGCCGCGGAAAGGTGCGGGGCGGTTTTCCAAAGTTTTGATCTGGAGCTTAGTCCTTTTCGATCGCGCAATTCCATGAGATCAAGACGTTCTCTTGAGCGCCATACGCGAATGTGGAATCTGTTTCTCGCACAAATTGCTCTCTAAACCTCTAGAATCGATCACGCTTTCTGCGTTTTGGCAATTCCGTCTGAAGAACGAGATGCCCGCAACAGGGCAAGAAAATGCGCCAGAATCATGGCTCCGCTATCAAGAAAGGATTATCCAAAGCAGCGCTCGAAGCGGATAGCCCGTTGGATCAACGATAACGACAGATTCCAAAGAGAGTCAACGCACGGGAGGCGCGTACATGAGCCCGCCTTTCGACCATAAGGCGTTCTGGCGGCGCTCCATTGCGAAAGGCGAAGATTTGCCGAGGTTCCGATCGAACACTTCCGCGTAATTGCCGACTTCGTGAATGACGCGATAGGCCCAGTCCGGGCGCAGCCCCAGACCCTCGCCAAAATCGCCGTCGCTACCGACGAGGCGGCGCAAGTCGGGAATGTCCGAGCTCAGCGCCGCGTCCACGGTCTTGGCGTCGACCCCGAGCTCCTCCGCGTCCACCATCGCAAAGAGCGTCCAGCGCACGACATTGAACCATTGATCGTCGCCCTGGCGCACAATCGGCCCGAGCGGAGATTTCGAGATGAGCGCAGGCGCGACGACATGGTCGTCCGGCTTTTGCAGGCGCGAGCGCCATTGATGCAATTCGACGAGGTCCGCCGAGAACAGATCGCAGTCCCCCGCGTCATAGGCGCGCGCGGCTTCTTCAAGGGAGCCGAAGGCCACCGGACGATAGGCGACTCCATGCTCTCGATAGAATTGGGCGAGATTGAGCTCGGAGGATCCGCCTTGCTGGACGCAGACGCGGGGCGGCGTTCCGCCGGCGCCGCGCCAAGGCTCACCCGTCGGCCCCCAAGCGCGGCGGCCCAGGAAGCCCTGTCCGCCATAAAAGCTTATCGCGCCATAAAGCAGCTGATGGCCGGCCTCGCGCGCCTCTGTCCACGGCGCGCCGGAAAGCAGCACATCCACATCGCCCGAATGCAGAGCAGGCAGCCGCTGCTTTTGCTGCAGCGTTTCTATGCGGATTTTCTGGGGATCGTCGAGCGCCGCGACCGCGAGGGCTCGGCAGAAGTCGATGTCGAAACCGCTCCAACTCCCCGCTTCGTCCATGACGGCGAAGCCCGGCGCCGGAGCGGTTGCGCCACAGACGACCACGCCCCGTCGGCGAATCTCTTGCAGGGTCGACGACGCCTTTGATTCGGGCTGAGCCGCTAGGCGCGGCGCCCCGGCGACGAGCCCGAAGGCCATGAGCAAGAACAGCAGGATTGCGAATTTCATCGTCGACTCGGCATAAGAGGGGTCACCCCGGACGCGCCAAGGCCGGGCTAGCAAGCGGGAGGAAGCGATGACGGAGGCTAGCGGAGAATCAGGGCGAAAAAAGTCCCGCCGAACGCTCCTGGCGCATGCGGGCCGCCATCCCTTCGCGCAGGAGGGCTTCGTCAACACGCCCGTCTATCGCGGCTCGACGGTGCTCTTTCCGACGGCGGAGGACTTTGAACGCCACCGCCAACCCTACACCTACGCGACCAAGGGCACGCCGACGACGCGCGGGCTTGAGGAGGCCTGGAGCGAGCTTTCCGGCGCGACGACCACCGTGCTTGCGCCATCCGGGCTTGCAGCCATCGCTCTCGCGCTGATGACGGCGACGAAGGCCGGAGATCACCTGCTCGTCACCGACTCCGCCTACGGCCCGACGCGAATTTTTTGCGACGGCGTGCTCAAGCGCTTCGGCGTCGAGACCCAATATTACGATCCTCGCCTCGGCGCGGGAGTCGGGGCGCTCATGCGCGAGAACACCAGCGCCATCCTCGCCGAGTCGCCCGGATCGCTCACGATGGAGGTGCAGGACGTGCCGGCGATCGCCGCCGCCGCGGCGGCGCGTGGCGCCTGCGTCATTCTCGACAACACTTGGGCTACTCCCCTCTTCTTTCCTCCGTTCGAGCGCGGCGTCGACATCAATGTCGAAGCCGGCACCAAATATCTTTCGGGTCACGCCGATCTGCTGCTCGGCCTCGTTTCCGCCAATGCGAAATGGGCGACGCGCCTGCGCAATAGTTTCGACGCCTTCGCGATGGTTCCGGGAGGCGACGACGCTTTCCTCGCGCTCCGCGGTCTACGCACGATGGAGCTGCGCCTACGAGAGCAGCAACGCGCCGGACTGGAGATCGCTCAATGGCTCGAGGGCCGGTCGGAGGTGCTGCGCCTGCTGCATCCGGCGCTGCCCGCGCATCCCGATCACGCGTTGTGGAAACGCGATTTTTCCGGCGCGGCGGGCGTCTTCTCAGTGGTTCTCAATCCCGCGCCCAAGCCTTGCGTCGACGCCTTCCTGAACGCGTTGACGCTCTTTGGCATCGGCTATTCCTGGGGCGGCTACGAAAGCCTCGTCATCCCCTTCGACTGCGCCAGGTCCCGCACCGCGACTTGCTTTGCGCCGGAAGGCCCTTGCCTGCGCTTTTCGATCGGGCTCGAGGACGTCGAGGATCTGAAAGCGGATCTTGCGGCGGCTTTCGAGAGAATGGGCGCGGCGGCGGCGTCTCTTTGAGGCGGCTAGCGCGTTTCGCGCTCAAACGATAAGGAATCGCGCCAAGTCAAAAAGTTAGAGCATGTCATGACCGGAAAACCGCTTCGCACTTTTCCGTGACATGCTCTAAGGCGGGCTCCAAAACTCCGGCGGAGCTTTAATCCCCGGCGTCGCGCGGATTGAGCAAGCCGCTCACTTCACGAATTCAGGACGGCGCACTTGATCCCCCACCGCGAGGCCGATCTCGTCGGCCGCGCCGGCCGCAAGCTCGATCACTGCATAGACCGGGCCGCGGGAGGGAATGATTGTCTCCGACATGGGCGTCGCGCCGCGAGTAATCGACGTCACCCGACCGCTGCGCGAAACGAAGACCATGTCCAGCGGGATATAAGTGTTCTTCATCCACATCGCGATGGGCCGCTCGGACTCGAATACAAAGAGCATCCCATGATTCTGCGGCAGGGACCGGCGAAACATCAAGCCGCGCGCGCGGTCTCTCTCGCTGCGCGCCACCTCGACCTCGAATATGTGCGCGCCCGTCGCGGTGACAATTTCAAGCCTTTCGAGCTGGGCTTGCTCGGCCTGTTCTTCGGCGGTCGCGGGAAGGGACGAAATTGGGCTCAGTATCAGTCCGCCGGCGACAAGAGCCGCCGCCATGCCCATCGCGAGCCTTGCAGAAATCTTCATCATAAACACGCCCGGCTGCGACTCTCAGGACTCAAGACCGGCGTCGCCGGACGATCCGCCACGGCCCGCTAGTGCGACACCGGCCCCTTTGCGTCCAATGCGCGCACTTCAGCGGCCATGAGGCCTTTCGGGCCATCGCCGTAACGCACGAGCACGCTGTCGCCCGGCTTCAACTCCGCAAGGCCAAAGCGCCGGACAGTCTCCATGTGCAAGAAGATGTCGTCGGTGCCCTCGCCACGCGTGAGAAATCCGAAACCCTTCACGCGATTGAACCATTTGACGATGGCGATCTCGTAGCCGCCGATCGGCGTCACCTGCACATGCGTCCGTCCGGCGGAGGACTGCGACGGATGGACCGCGGTGGATTCGTCCATCGAGATGACCCGAAAGACTTGCAATCCCTTGGGACCTCTTTGCGCCTCGCAGACGACCCGAGCGCCCTCCTGCGCCGACTGGAAGCCGCTGCGCCGCAGGGTCGTCACATGCAGCAGCACGTCGCCTGCGCCGCCGTCGGGCACAATGAAGCCATAGCCCTTTGACACGTCGAACCATTTGATCGCGCCCGCGATCTCGAAGAGCTCGACGGCGCTCTCCTCGCCTTCAGCGACAGTCGAGAGCAAATTCAGCCCTTCAATGAATTCGGATTTTGCGCCCAACTGACGACTCCCCTGCCCTGCGCAACGATCCTGCGCCTCGACGGCGGCCTCCGCCGGATGCTGCGAACCGTCCTCACACTAAAGAATCAACAGAGCCAGGATAGCATCTGCGTCGCTTTGTCCAACGTTGGAATTCTTCCGTTTTGAAGTTTTGTTGTGGATACGACGCCAGAATAAATCCGCACAAGCATATCGAGACACGCAAGCTGAGCCGCGCGTTTTGCGCTCGACCCGCGGCGAAACATGGGCTAAAGCGGCCAGGCGGCGGCTCGCGACGCGGCCCTTTACGCAGCGCCGACGCCCCTCCGGAGCCTCGAGATGACAAACGCGCCGATCGCAGGCAATTCGCAAGAGCAAGCGCAGAACGGCGAAGCGAAAAGAGAGAGCCTCGTTGAGCTTGCGCAGCGGCGCGAGGGAGAGCGCTACGCCCTTCATTCGAAGCACCTCAATGAAATGTGGGTGCGCGTCCTGAAGACGATCGGCTGGGACGTGGGATTCACGCGCGGCGACGGCGCCTATCTTTATGACCGCGCAGGGGCGCAATATCTGGACCTGATGAGCGGCTATGGCGTGTTCGCGCTCGGCCGCAATCATCCAAGGGTGCGCGACGCGCTGATCGAGGTCCTCAACTCTCAGTCGGCGAATCTGGCGCAGTTCGACGTTTCCGTGCTCGCTGGCGTCCTCGCCGAGCGTCTGCTCGCCCGCACGCCTTGGCTCGACAAAGCCTTCTTCGCCAATTCCGGGGCCGAGGCGGTCGAGGCTGCGATCAAATTCGCGCGCTACGCCACCGGCCGCAGCGGCATCGTGCATTGCGCGCATTCCTTCCACGGACTCACTTGCGGCGCGCTCTCGCTGAACGGCGACGAGATCTTCAAAAAGGGCTTCGGCCCCCTGCTCTCCGGCGTGCGCGAGATTCCGTTCGACGATCTCGGCGCGCTCGAAGAAGCCTTGAGCGGGCATGACGTCGCAGCCTTCGTCGTCGAGCCCATTCAGGGCAAGGGCGTCAATATTCCTCACGCAGATTATCTCTCGAGCGCGGCGGCGCTTTGCAAGAAATACGGGACCCTCTTCGTCGCGGACGAGATTCAGACAGGCGTCGGCCGCACCGGCAAGTTCCTGGCCATTGAGCATTTTGGCGTCGAGCCCGACATGGTGCTGCTGGCGAAGGCGCTCTCGGGCGGCCATGCGCCCATCGGCGTCACGCTCACGCGCAAGTGGATCTTCGACAAGGTCTTCGACCGCATGGATCGCTCCGTCGTGCACGGATCGACTTTTTCCAAGAACGACTTGGCGATGGCCGCGGCGCTCGCGACGCTCGACGTGCTGGAAGACGAAAAGCTCATCGAAAACGCGGCCGCAAAAGGCGACAGGCTCCTCGCGTCTTTCAACAAGATGGCGGAGCGTTACGAGCTCGTCTCCGCAGTGCGCGGCAAGGGCTTGATGATCGGCGTCGAGTTCGGTCCGCCAAAATCGCTCGTGCTGAGAGCCACATGGAACCTGCTTGAGACCGCAAGCGCCGGTCTCTTCGGTCAGCTCATTTGCATCCCTCTTTTCAGGGACCAAAAGATCCTCACGCAGGTCGCCGGCCACGGCAATCCGACCATCAAGCTCTTGCCGTCATTGACTCTGAGCGACGAGGATTGCGCTTGGATCGAGCGGTCCTTCGACCAGGTCATCGCCGACGCCCACCACGCGCCCGCGGTCCTCTCGCTCGGCAAGACTCTCGCCGAGCACGCGATCAAGGCGCGGGTGAACAGCTAGAGCGGGATGCGAAAAAGGGGAAACCGGCTTTTCGCACAATTCGCGCTCTAAACTTCGAGCGCGATCAAATTTTCTGCATTGGGGCCATTCCGCCGAAGCGCAGAAAACGTGATCTAACGCGCTTTCATCCTGATCCTCCGCCGAGAGGGTTGCGATCGCTCAATTTTGAGCGACCTCTGGATCCGTCCCCTGCCCGGCTCCTCGAGCCGTCCCGAGGCGTCTTGAATCGATTCGGAACCGCGCGACCATTGCTCGGGCGTCGCCGCGGCCTCGCGCGTTCGTTCACGACGAGCAAAGCCATAGCCGCTGGCTTGCCCTTTGACGTCACGCGACGCGACATCCTCGCCCCGCGTCACCCCTCGCTGTGGCGATGCGTTTCGCGCGTATAATCCTCGATGAGCTGGCGGGACAGCGCCCCTGGCTCGAAGCGGTACGGTCCCGCCTCGGAAACCGGCGTGACCTCCGCACCGGTGCCGCAAATGAAGCATTCGGAGAAGCCGGTCAGCTCCTCGGGCATGATGCGCCGCTCGAACACCGCGACGCCGCGCCGCTTCGCGAGCTCGATCACGGTCTGCCGGGTGATTCCGTCGAGGAAACAGTCGGCGATCGGCGTGTGCAGCGCGCCGTCCTTGACGAAGAACACATTCGCGCCCGTGCATTCGGCGACGCGGCCGAGCCAGTCGTACATCAGGGCGTCGGCGTAGCCGCGCCGCTCCGCGCGATGCTTCGAGATGGTGCAAATCATGTAGAGTCCGGCGGCCTTGGCGAGCGAGGGCTCCGTCCGCGGATCGGGACGGCGATATTCCGCGATGTCGAGGCGAATGCCTTTCATCTTGGTCTCGACGTCGAACATGCTCGGCCAGTCCCACACGGCGATCGCCGTATGGATCGTGGAATTCTGCGCCGCCACCGCCATCATCTCGCTGCCGCGCCAGGCGATAGGCCGCACATAGCAGTCCTGCATGCCGTTCGCCTTGACCACCGCGTCCTTGGCGGCCTCGAGCTCGGCGACGCTATAGGGAATCTCGAAATCGAGGAGCTGCGCCGAGCGGCGGAAGCGTTCAGAATGCTCTCGCGATTTGAAGATCTTGCCGCCATAGGCGCGCTCGCCCTCAAATACCGCGGAGGCGTAATGCAGCCCGTGTGACAGGACATGGAGCTTGGCCTCGCGCCAGGGCGTGAGAGCGCCATTGAACCAGATCACGCCATCCCGCTGATCGAAAGGCGGCGTCGCCATTCCTTTAACTCTCCAGAAAGTTGCCTGGGCCCGAATTTGGGCGCGGCCGGCCTAGGGCTAGCCACCGCTCTAAAATATGTCAATATACGATGTCCGCCAGCCGCGCGCGATTTGGCTTTCGCGCCCTCGCCCGGCGCCGCCCGCGCGAAGCGATGCGAAGCGCGCGCAGGAGAAGAGCACTTGTCGAAAAGGAGACTTGGAAACGCCGAGCCGGCGCTTATCCTCGTCGTCGACGACGATCGGCGCATCCGCGGCCTGCTTTCGCGTTTCCTCGTCAGCGAAGGCTATCGCGTCAGCTCCGCCGCGAGCGCAGCCGAGGCGACGGCGCGATTGAGCGAGCTCATCGTCGATCTGATCGTGCTCGACGTGATGATGCCGGGCGAGGACGGACTCGCCTTCGTCGCTCGGTTGCGCGCGGAAAACTCCCCCCTCTCCGACGCGCCGATCCTGATGCTCACCGCGCGATCCGAGTTGAAGAGCCGCGTCGCGGGATTCGAAGCCGGCGTCGACGATTATCTCGGAAAGCCGTTCGAGCCGCGCGAGCTGGTCTTGCGGATCGCGAGCATACTGCGGCGCACGCGCGCGCCGGCCCGCGAGCTCGGACGGGCGCGCGTCGCGAATTTCGGCGGGCTTAGCTTCAGCCCAGACAGCGGCCTGCTGCTTCGCGGTGAAAAGCCCGTGCCGCTCACGACGCGCGAGCGCGAGCTGCTCGGGGCGCTCGCCGGCGGCGACGTCGTGTCGCGTCGCGCTTTGGCCACGCGTCCGGGCGACGCCGAATCAAACGAAAGAAGCGTCGACGTGGAGATTGCGCGGCTGCGGCGCAAGATCGAGGACGCGGCGCATCTCATCCAAACCGTGCGCGGACAGGGCTATCGCTTGATCCTCGACGCCCCGCTTGCAGACGCCAGCGAAACGAGAGCCCACTCATGACCATGGTGATCCTCGATACGATCGACGCCCCCCGCCGCCTGTGGCGCCGCTTGGGCGCCTGGCTGCACAAGCGCATGCCCAAGGGGCTGTACGCGCGCGCCTTGCTGATCCTCATTCTGCCGATCGTGCTGCTGCAGTCCGCCGTGGCTTATGTCTACATGCAGCGGCACTGGGAGGCGATTACCGACCGGCTTTCCGCCGCGGTGGCGCGCGACACGGCGGCGATCGTCGAGCTCTACCGAAGCTTCCCGCAGGACGCGGATCACCAAATCCTGACGCGCGTCGCCGGCGTGGATCTGGCGATCAAGCTCACGATCAAACCCAAGGCGCCGCTGCCGCCGTCAACCCCGAGAACCTTCTTCTCGCTGCTCGACCGCGTGCTGCCGCGCGAGCTTGAGCGCCGTCTCAAATATCCCTTCTCGATCGACACCTCGAACAGCCATTTCGTCACGATCGACGTGCTGCTCGACGACGCCGTTCTCGAGGTGGTGACGACGCGAACGCAGGCCTACGCGTCGAACTCGCATATCTTCTTCATTTGGACCACGCTCGCCTCGGTGGTGATCCTCGCCATCGCCATGACGTTTCTGCGCAATCAGGTTCGCCCCATCCAGCGCCTCGCCAGGGCGGCGGAAGAATTCGGCAAGGGGCGCGACGCGCCCTTCCGGCCGAGCGGCGCCCGCGAGGTGCGTCAGGCCGGCGCGGCCTTCCTGGAGATGAAGCGCCGCGTCGAGCGCGCCATCGAGCAGCGCACGACGATGCTGAACGGCGTGTCGCACGATCTGCGCACGATTCTCACGCGCTTCAAGCTCTCGCTCTCGCTTCTCGACAAAACCGTCGAAACGGGCGAGTTGCGCAAGGACGTCGAGGAGATGGAGAACATGCTGGAGTCCTACCTCGCCTTCGCCCGTGGCGACGGCGGCGAGGCGCCGGCCAAAACCGACGTGGGAGCCTTTCTGAGGGACCTGCAGGCTGACACGCAGAAGATGGGGATCGAGGCCCGGCTCCTGGTCAGAGGCGTTCCGGAGGTGATCGTCCGGCCGGCGGCGCTGCGTAGGCTTCTCGCCAATCTCGTCGGGAACGCCCAGCGCTACGGCAAGCGCATCGACCTCACCGCGCTAAACGACGGCGAGATGCTGACGATTCATGTGGACGACGATGGACCCGGGATTCCGGTCGACCGGCTCGAGGACGCCTTCCGACCTTTCTATCGGCTGGACGAATCGCGCAACCAGGACAATGGCAATTCCGGACTCGGTCTTGCGATCGCGCGCGACATTGCGCGCAGCCACGGCGGCGAGGTCGCGCTCACGCGCAGCCCGCTCGGAGGCCTGCGCGCGACCGTGACGCTGCCGGTGTGAGGCAGGGGCTGAAGGCTTGGCGTCTCGAAGACCGAATAACCTGCCATTCGAAGTTATGCCAACCGATCCGACTCGCGGCCTCGCCTTATCGTAGACAGCTTGATCTAACCCCTAAATTCTTTTACTTTTACGTAGTAATAGCTGCGAAATATCCTTTTGCACATTATTATTTCGTCGCGGGCGCCGTCATTCTCATAGTATTTTCCGATAATCCACTTCAATTTCGCGTCGTCGCCCGCCCCACTCTCAAGAGCTTTTCCCGGATCAAACACAACAAAAAAACCGTCATCGAGGAAATGATTGGAAAAAACCATGTTCGAATCCGGTAGTGCTGTTACGGGGTATGCGTCTCCACGGACGTATAAGGTTAGCGCCCACCCGGCCATCGACAGATAAGGCATGACAGTAGGCAATAGTTGAATCTCAAGGGCTACCATTACCACTATGATAATAGCATTTTTAAGCTTTCTTCTCACTATGAAAATAAGCAGGACCAAACAACACAACAAAACAAACACAAAACGCGCGTAGCTGTACCTCACTTCATATTGCATCCAGACCGAATTGGGAGCATTTGACAGAAAAGAGTGAGTAAATAGGAAGGCAATCGTGACAATCACAATGATTCTTGAAATAGATGACACCATTTCTTGACGAAAACTCAAGAACAGCTTCTTGCCTTTTTGCACGACGTAACAACGAAATGCTGTCAACTCTCTTTTCCTAAGATTTTCGTGATTATACCCGGCGCCGATGGAGGCTCCAGGGCTTCAGGAACGAGGAATGCGCTCTTTGTCCAAACTCTCATCCCGAGCCCTCATTTTGAGGAGGCTCCGCAGGACCCGTCTCGAAGGATGAGGTTCCCCCCGAATGAGACCCGCCCCCCCCCCCCGAGACGCCCGCTTTGCGGGCGCCCCAGGGCCTTTGCCGTTGGCCTGCTCGGCCTCACATCCCCGCGTGCGGATGCTCGTCGTCGAAGTCGTGACGGGCGCGCCCTCGACCCTTGTTGAAGCCTTCGAACAGCCGGTTCGCGAGGCGGCGCAGCGGCTCTGTGGTGCGGGCAAGGTCCTCGACGCGATCGACGATCTTCTCGCCATTGTCCAGCGCGTCGTCGAGAGCGGCCAGCGCGTGGAAATTTTCGCCGGGACGATCCTTGCGCCAGGCGTCGATCACCCGCTTCCAGGCGATCGCCAAGCCCTGAAGCTTCAGCGCGCCGACGGCGCCCTCGCTGTCGAGGTCAGCCGCCTCCAGCATGAAGCGCATCGAATTGACCATCTCGCGGTTGAACGCCGCAGCCGAAAGCGGCTCCCTGCTCGCCCACTCGGAGATGGCGAAGATCGCGTCGCGATGGGGCTCGAGCGCCTCGAGCCGCCGGGTCAGGACCGCATGCAGGCGGTCCCGCGCGGAATGCGTGTCGACCTCGCCGGTCGCGCTCGACAGCACTTGGCGGTCGATCCGACGCGAAAAAGCCCCCAGAACCGCGCCTTTGGACGGGAAGAGGTCACGGAAATCGGCCAGTCCCACGCCCGCTTCCCGGGCAATGTCGGAAATCGTGATCTCACCGAAGTCGCGGCGCGCCGCGAGCCGCAGCAGCGCGTCGACAATGGCGTCGCGCCCGCCTTTTGGAGCCGGCTTCGGAGCCGACGTCTCATTCGTTGTCTTCTCTTCGCCGCTCATTTTTTCTCTCCTCGACTGGCCCAGGTTTCCCGGAGACTCCTGCGGCCTTGCTCGAAACGGGTTAATTAGTCGCGAAATTCCCAGGTCCAAGCCTGACGCGCCCGGCCGCGCCGCGTCGGCGGCCGCAGACGGGAAACGGGATCGACTCGCTGAATTATAGCGCGCTTTGCGTGAAAAACCGCTTTGTGCTTTTTCGCAAGCCGCGCCTATGAGTCGGCGCCCCACGAGCGGTAAACCGGTTTTTCTTGACAGGAGAAGGACGCTAGAGGCGATGCTTCATTCCGAACGGATTTCGGCGCAGGCTAGAGACTTGCTCGCAGCGTGCCGCGCCGCGGGACTCTGGGTCGCCTGCGCCGAATCATGCACGGGCGGCCTCGTTGCGGCGGCGATCACCGAGATTCCGGGGTCCTCGGACATCTTCGAGCGCGGCTTCGTGACCTATTCCAACCTGGCGAAGGTCGAAATGCTCGGTGTGAGCGAAAACAGTTTGGACGCCTATGGCGCGGTAAGCCGCTCCGTAGCCTTAGAGATGGCGCAAGGCGCCCTGGCGCGCTCCAGGGCCGATGTCTCGGTCGCGGTCACCGGCGTCGCCGGGCCAGGGGGCGGCAGCGACGAGAAGCCCGTGGGTCTGGTGCATTTCGGCTGCGTCAGGCGCGCCGGAGGCGTGCGTCACGTCGAGCGCCGCTTCGGCCCGCTCTCCCGCGCTGAAATCCGCGCGGCCGCGGTCGAACAGGCGCTCGCGCTGCTGCTCGAGTCCGCCTCGGCGCCCGCGGGGGAAGCATGACAGAGACAATCAGCGACGAAGCCTGGATGGACGCGGCGCTTAGCTTTGGGCGGCGCGCGCTGGGCCGCTGCGCGCCCAACCCCGCTGTCGGCGCGCTGCTCGTCAAGGACGGAACGCTCGTCGCGCGCGGCGTGACCGGTTCGGGCGGACGGCCGCACGCCGAAACGCAGGCGCTGCAGGCCGCGGGCGCCGCGGCGCGCGGCGCAACCCTCTATGCGACGCTCGAGCCCTGCGCCCACCGCGGCGAAACGCCCCCTTGCGCCGAAGCCATCGTCGCGGCTGGCGTCGCCCGAGTCGTGACGGCGATGCAGGATCCCGATCCGCGCGTCTCGGGGAAGGGCCACGACATCTTGCGAGCCGGCGGGATCGAGGTCGTGACCGGTGTGCGCGAGGCGGCGGCGCGGCGCGATCACCTCGGCCATATGCTGCGCGTGACGCAAGGCCGGCCCATGGTCACGCTAAAACTCGCGCAGACGCGCGACGGCTTCGCCGCCGGCGCCCCGCACGACCCGCGCCTCAGCGTCACGGGGCCGCTCGCCGATGCGCAGACCCATTTGGAGCGCGCCGCGCATGACGCGATCATGATCGGCGCCGGCACGGCGCGCGAGGACGATCCCCTCCTAACCGTGCGCCTGCCCGGCATGGAGGACCAGCTGCGGTTGCGCGTCGTCATCGACGGCAATTTGACGCTTTCGCCGGGCTCGCGCTTTGCGGCGCTCGCCCGCACGGTCCCGACCCTCGTCATCGCGCTCGCCACGACCCCGGACGACGCGGTCGAGCGCTTCTGCGAGGCGACCGGCGCCGAGGTCGCGCGCGTCGGCGCCGATCCGCTCGGGCGGGTCTTGCCGCCGGCGGCGCTCGCGGCGCTCGCGAAGAGAGGCGTCACGCGCGTCTTTTGCGAGGGTGGACCGCGCCTCGCGGAATCGCTCCTTGCGGCGGGGCTGGTCGACATCGTGATGCTGCACACGGGCCCGAAAGCCTTTGGGGGCGCGGGACGCCTCGCGCTGCGCCCGGCGGCGCGCGCCGTGCTCGAAGATACGCAGCTCTACCGCCTGACCGACGCCTTCGAGCTCGGCCCCGACAAGATCACGCATTACGAGAAAGTCTGCTAAATGTTCACCGGCATCGTCACCGACATCGGCGAAGTCGCGCGCGTCGACGAGCGCGGCGCGCTGCGCCGCCTCGCCGTTCGTTGCGCCTATCCACTGGAAACGATCGCGCTCGGCGCGTCGATCGCCTGCTCAGGGACCTGTCTCACCGTCGTGGCGATGGAGCGCGACGGGGAGCGCGCGATCTTCGAGGTGGACGCAGCGGCGGAGACGCTCGCGCGCACGACGGTCGGGTCCTGGAGCCTTGGAACACGGATCAATCTCGAACGCGCGATGAAGATCGGCGACGAGCTCGGCGGCCATATCGTAACCGGCCATGTGGACGGGATCGCGCGGCTCGTCTCGCGCGAGGATTTCGACGGCATGGCGCGGCTCGTATTCGAAGCGCCGCGCGCGCTCTCGCGCTTCATTGCGCAGAAAGGCTCCGTCGCGCTGGACGGCGTCTCGCTCACCGTCAACGAGGTCGAGGGCGACCGCTTCAGCGTGCTCATCATCCCGCACACATTGAAGGTCACGACGCTCGGCGATCGCAAGATCGGCGACGAGGTGAACATCGAGGTGGATCTGATGGCCCGCTACGCAGCGCGGCTGGCGGAGGCGCTGTAGGCCTCGCTGCATAATGTTTGGGAGACGGCGAAACTTCGGTCTCGTCGGCTCCCGCGAAGCTAGATTTCTCTCTCTCTCCGCGGCAAACCCTGAAGGCTGCGCGGAGGTCGCGTCAAGGCTTACTGGCCCTGCGCGCGAATGACGAACTTGGAGCCTTCACAGACCACATCCCCGATGTAACCGGTCGACTTGCCCAAGGCAGTCGCGCTCTGGGCGTGTCCGGTCCAGACGCAGCCCTTCTTGTCATCGGAGCGCTTGTCGAGCTTCACGGTGTAAACGCCGTCCTTGAGAGAGCCTTCCACGCTGTAGGTGATTTCCGTGCCGTTGTCGCGCTGCAGGGTGGCCGAGCCGCTCAGATTGTCGCCCTCCGTCTTCAGGAGCCATTTGCCCTGAGCCGACTTGATGCCAACAGCGCTTTCCTCGGTGACGTTCCAGCTTTCCGAGGCGGCCATGGCGGGCGCGGCGAAGGCGGCGATTGCGACGGCGGTCATAAGAGCAAGCTTACGCATGTTTTCTCCTTGGTTTTTTATTCGCATGATGTGGTTTTGGCTCGCGCGCGCGCCGCATCGTTTCGACGAGCCTCTATAGGAGGCGAGCGAAACGCCTGAATGCTTGAGCGGGTGAACCCGCGCCTGCGCGGCGTGCGCAAGCGGTCCTCGCGCGGCGGACCGTGCATTCTGGATTACCAACAAAAGGCCGCCGCCACCGAAGACGGCCGCGGAGCCTTTCGCTAAATTCCTTGGAAGAGATCAGGCCGCCTGGAGATTGCCGGCTGACGATTTCCCTGTCCTGCTGTCGCGGACGAGTTCGAATTGCACCTTCTGCCCTTCGGCAAGGCCCTGCATCCCCGCGCGCTCGACGGCGGAAATATGCACGAAGACGTCCGCGCCGCCATCGTCAGGCTGGATGAAGCCAAAGCCTTTGGTTGCGTTGAACCATTTCACTGTTCCGATGCTCACGACGATTTCCTTTCAACCGTACGATAGTTTTCGCCCACATATGCTATGTGGGCGGAGGGAGTGTCGATGTTGAAGGGAAGTGTCGTCGATGCGCCTGAGGCACAGGAGGGAAGACTTAGCCATCCAAGATCTCTTATTTTCATAAAGGGCGATTGCGACTGTTGCAAGACGGGATCCAATAATTTTGTAAAAACTTCCTCTTCAACGCCGCTCCTCGCACCCTCTAGCGAGAGCCGGGGCTCATCCGGGTTGAACGATTGAGCGTCTTGAAAACAAGAATCGCGCCAAGATCGCTACGTATGCCGTGTAGCGCTTCGGCTCCCTGAAGGAGGACGGAGGGCCATCGACGGCACGGGGCTGTCATATCCTTGTGGCAGCCTTATTCACGCGCCTCTTTCCTATTCCTGCATTTCGGTTTCCGATAGAGCCTCGGCTTGTCATTGGCGGCGATTCGGATAACGGTCGCGCCAAGCTGGAGGCATCCGGCTCGTAGCGGCTGACATTGTGAAAGACGCGGTTTCGGACGCCGTGACGGCTCCGGATCATAAGTGGGGGCCAATGGGGATCTTTCGTTTTGCTTTCGCGCTTGCGCCGGCGCTCGTTCTGGCGGCGCCAGCAGCTGAGGCCAGCCAGAAGAGCTTCAAAGTCAGCTTCATGAATTGCACCGAATTCGCCGGCGAAGGCTATGTGCCGCTCGCCATCGCGCAAAAGCTGGTGCCGGCGGGCTATACGATCACAAACGCGTCCGCCGGGCAGGCGCCGATGGTCGTGCGCATGACGAACTGCGACAGCGTGCAGGTGAACGGCAGCCGTTCTCAGCCGACGACGATCGCGCAGATCGGGATCAACATCGTCTCGCCGGACGGCACGGGCGACATCAACAATTATATGGCGCTTTATGTGAGCAACAATCCGCAGCTCGTCGCGTCTTTCCAGGGCGCCGGCGTTCCCGCGAGCCTCGATCCGCAGATCGCTTATGAATATGCGCCGCACGACTCCGCGAGCGGCACGCTCTATGGCGCCGTCTCGCCCCGTGAGTTCGGGCCCTTTTTCCTCTATGGGACGGAGACGAATCCGCCAGCCAACAGCGGCCAGAATTATATCGCGAACTGGTGGTTCGGCGCCAATGCGGCCATTCGTCAGCAGACGACCTTTCCGACCATCTCCTTCGGCGCCTCGAACGTAGCGCTCTATACGAGCGCCGCGTCTCCGCTCGGACAATTGGTCGGTGGGAATGTCTATTCGGGTTTCACGCTGCTGGCGCTGCGCGGGGTCTACGCATTGGCGCGAATGGTTGTCACCTTCCCGGCCAGCGGCCAATAAGCGGCCTCGACAGCATGTCCCGGAAAAGCGCGAAGCGGTTTTCCGGTCAGGACACATGCACGACTTCCCAACGATCGCCGGTCAGAAGCCTGAGGCGCGCTCGAGCGGCCCTTCGGCCTCGTCTTCATAGCGATGCTCGACCCCAAAACGGTCGCGCGCGCGCCAGCTTCCATCCGCCACGCGAAGGAGATAAGGCGCTTCGATCGGGACCTTGCCGAAACCGCCGGGGAGATCGAGCACATAGCGCGGGAGTGGCCGGCCTTTCCTGCGGCGCGCCAGCTCTGCGTAAATCTTTTGCCCGCGAAGGAGCGACAGGCGGAAATGCGCCGTGCCCTTCGCGAGGTCGGGATGATGCAGATAATAGGGCACAACGCCCTGCCCCGTGAGCGCGTCGAGCAGCGAGTCGAGAATCGCCGCGTCGTCGTTCACGCCGTTGAGAAGCACGCTCTGCGAGAGAAGCTTCGCGCCGGCCTCCTTGAGGCGCGCGATCGCGGCTTTGGCGCCCTGCGACAACTCCCGCGCGTGATTGGCGTGCAGCGCGACAATCAGCGTTTTTTCAGCCAAGCGCAGCGCCTCGAGGCGCTCTGTCGTGACGAGATCGGGCGCGGCGAGGGGAACGCGCGTATGCACGCGCAGCCGCGTCACATGGGGGATCGTCGCCAAGCGCTCGCTGACGGCCAGCAGCCGTCGCGCCGAGGCCGCCAGCGGATCGCCGCCGGTGAGGATCACCTCCCCTATTTCCTCGTGGGCCGCGACATAGTCGAGCGCGCGCGCGAGCGTCTCCGGGCTGAGCGCGCCGCTCTTTCCGACCGTCTCGCGGCGGAAGCAGAAACGGCAGTAAACTGGACAGACGGATACGAGCTTCAAGAGCACGCGGTCGCGATAGCGATGCACGATTCCCGGCACGGGGCTGTGCGCCTCGTCGCCGATGGGGTCGGCGAGCTCGGCGGCGCTCGTTGCAAGCTCGCGCGCGTCCGGCAGGAACTGCCGCGCGATGGGGTCGTTTGGATCGGCGGGATCGATGAGCGCCGCGATCTGCGGCGTGACGGCGATGCTGTAGCGCGCCTCGACCGCGCGAAGCGGGTCCGAGGGCGAAAGCAGGCCCGCCGTCGCGAGATCGTCGACCGAGTTCAGGGGACGCTTAATCATGCCCGGAAGCTTGGCCGGCTAGAGCGGAGTTTCATGACGACCTGTTTATAGGCGCCGCATTCAAAGGCGTCCATCTGTGCGCAAGTCCCATTGAGAAGGGCGGCGCGGATGATAAAAACGCAGCAACTCCAACTTAGCGGCGGCACAGAATGACCTCAGACCTCGACACCGACTCCGAGACCGCTCACGCCCTATTCCAATCATACGACGCCATGGAAGGCGTCCATCACGTCCCGCCGGCGCCCGCCGCGCCCGCTACATGGCGCAGTTTCGCTTGGCGCGTCTACCCAGGGCTCTTGACCGCCGCGACGATCGCGCTCGCGGCCACCTGGCTCGCGCAGCATTATGGCTCGCCGGTCATGCTATTCGCGCTGCTCTTCGGCATGACCTTTCACTTTCTGCATGAGGAAGGGCGCTGCGTCGCGGGCGTCGAGTTCAGCTCCAAGACCGTTCTTCGGTTGGGCGTGGCGCTGCTCGGGGCGCGCATCACCCTGGGCCAAATCCTGGAGCTCGGCGCGACGCCCATCGCCACAGTGATCGGCGGTCTCCTCACCACGATCGCGCTCGGGGCCTTGCTCTCGCGCCTGCTCGGCCAGTCGCGCGCTTTCGGCGTGCTTTCCGGCGGCGCGGTGGGCATTTGCGGCGCTTCCGCCGCGCTCGCCATCGCCTCCGTTCTGCCGCGTGCGCCCGAAAGCGAGCGAGACACGATTTTGACGGTCGTGACGGTCACGCTCCTGTCGACGCTTGCGATGATTCTCTATCCCCTCCTCGCTACAGCCTTGGGGTTCGACGATGTGAAGGCCGGCGTGTTTCTCGGCGGCACGATCCATGACGTCGCGCAAGTCGTCGGCGCGGGCTATTCGATCTCCCAGCGCACGGGCGACATTGCGACTTACGTGAAGCTCCTGCGCGTCGCGATGCTGGTCCCGGTCGTGTTCACCATCGCCTTCGTGGTGGGGCGAAGCGGCGCCGCGGGCGGCACAAAGGCGCCCATCCCCTATTTCCTGCTCGGCTTCGCCGCCCTTGTCGCGATCAACAGCTTCGGACTCATGCCAAAGCTGGCGCTCGACGCGATCAACGACGTTTCGCGCTGGTGCCTCGTCACGGCGATCGCGGCGCTCGGCATGAAGACCTCCTTCAAGGACCTCGCGGCCGTGGGCTGGAAGCCAATCGCGCTCATGATCGCCGAGACGGTGTGGATCGCTGGCGTCACGATCGCAGTCGTCAAATTTGCGTGAAGGGGACACGAAGGCTTCCCTCCGTAATGGAACGCTCTAGGGCGTCTCCATCTTGGCCAAGGCCTCAAGCGATGGGCCGAATAGGTTGAAGCAGACTGACCAGAAGCCCGAAAAACGAAACTGCCGCCCGAGAGGGGCGGCAGTCGTGAAGCGGTAGTTGAAGCGCGCGCCTATGCGTTCAGGCTCGACGGGTTCTCGCATAACGGGCAGCAAGCGTCAGCGCGGCGAGACCCGCGAGGCCCGCGCCAGGGGTGGGTCCGGGGGCACCTAGTGGAGAATTTCCGATACCAGAACTCGTTATGATTGAATAGAGGCCGCTATTTGCCAAGTCAGTTGGAAGACTGAAATAGGGATCTACAAAAGAATTAGCATAAACAGGCGTATTTGATTGCCAACCACAACACGTATATCGAATCACGCTAGCGTTCACCTCCGCGTTCGCATCTAGAACAACTTCGAATGGCACATTAACCGGCGCGGTATACAACCCATTGACGGCAAATGATTTGCTCGAAGCGCTGTTTACGACATATGCTTCAAACGTATAGTTTTGAAAAGTAGAGTTTATTCCGTTCGGGTTGTAGCCAAAGAGGATACGCAACTGAGATTCGGCAGCGCCGTTGTTTCCTGTCATATTTGCGTAGCCAGATCCAGAAACCTTAATCTGAGTGCTTGACACGCTTGCGGGACCCAATATTTCTATCCAATAGGTGAGCTCAGAATAAGCACCTAAAAGGATTTGTGTATTCTCGTGGCCATTATCTACAGTAATAGCAGATCCCGAAACGCTTGCCTGAATAGATGGCCCCGGAAATCCGGATTGAGTGAGGGTCGATGTACCGCTGCCCATTGGCCCGACGACGTGGGAATCGCTTGAACCCGGGCCGCTAATGGAGTGGGACACCGATTGATTATCGGCTGGGGAACCGTCCGATCCCTGCGCCCATGTTCGCGAGCCAGTCCACTGTGCCGACGGCAAAAGCGTCCCGGCGGACGCATTTGATATCGCGGCGGACATCAAAAGCGCCAATGGAGGGAGTGAAGCAAGTTTCCTCAACATCACCTTATTCTCCATCAGGGTTTCGGATAGCTCATTCTGCGACATTGTTCTCCACCTTTTCTGGCTGGGCAGGCGCAAACGCCTTCTCCAAAACTTTGCCCGGGGATCTCTGCGCCAAGATCGAGGGCAACTTGGACTTCCAGGAATAGGTGGTTGGATTCAACGCCGCATCTCCCATTCGGGATATGCCAAGCTGCCGGCATGCCTATATGGATTCTTGCCGGGAGAGCTTTCTCCTGGGGGCTTCGCCCATTTCACAGGGCGGAGCGGTAGGCGGCTGTTTTCATTGCCGAGACTGACTCGCTCTTGTCCATTTCCCAGCGGACAAAGCCCTCGCTCTTCCCTTCATCCCTGCATTGCGGACGCCAAACGAGAATAGGCCGGCGTCAAAATGAGGGCGGAAGCTCGCGCTGCAAGGGGCTTACCCGTCGCGGCGTTGTGTCCGCTGATCGAGCGACAGGCGGATGCGCGCGCCGACCCCGCGCTCACGCCATCTCCTCCGCATCTTCGTTCGGAGCATGCGACGGCGCGCGGTTTGCTCTGCGCCGAAAGCCCCGATATGGAATGGGCTTATCGACGGGAGAGGCAGCGTGTCCTTGCCTCCCGCTCTCCCCATAAAGGGGGCAGAGCCGTGACGGCCGCCGCCTTTGGCGACCCGGGGTAGAGTGGGAGCAAATGTCGGTAGGGGATGGCGTAGCAAGCGACTCATTCGTTGCAGCGGTAGAAGCCATATATGACTCCGCCACCCAGCCCTCCCATTGGGCGCGAGCGTTGGAGATGGTCGCTGGCGTCTTTGGAGACGTTGGCGCGAATCTCATCTGGCGGCGTGACGACGGCAGTTTTGGGGCCATCGTTTCTCCCTCGCTGCTGCCGTTTGCAGAAGAGTGGAACAAATGGCAGCACGCCGACATTCGCGCACAGCGCGTGAACGAGGTCTCCGCGCGATTTGACGTGGTGACAGACCGGCATCTTGTGACGGCTCAAGAGGTCGAGGAGCACCCCTTTTACACGCAGTTTCTGGTTCCCAACGGCTTTGGCTGGCTCGCCTCGGCGGCGGTTTCTCCGGATCCGGGCATGGAGGTCTGGATCAGCATTCAACGCGCCAAGGCGAAAGACCCCTTTTCCGACGAGGAGCTTGCCACGCTCGCGCGCCTTGGCCGCCATGCCGAGCAGTCGCTGCGCCTGAGCGTGCGGCTTTTCGACGCTGAAGTTTCCAAACTGGGCCTGGCGGACGCCTTGGCGCGCGTCGGCATCGGCGTGTTCGCGCTCGACTCCCTAACGCGCGTCTTGTTCTCAAATCTGGCGGGCGAACGCCTCCTCGGCGACGGCCTCAAGATCGTGAATGAGCGCCTCTTTGTAAGCGCGTCACAAGAGCGGAAGGCGCTCGACTCTGCGATGGAGCGGATGATCCGCGCTGCGCCCGACGACGCCGGCGGCGCGCCAAAGCCGATCCTGATTCATCGCGAAAGGCTCGAGCGGCCGCTCACTCTTTACGTGCTTCCAATTCTGGCGCGCGGCCTCGATCATGCCGCGGCGCAATTCCTCACCCATGCCCGCGCGATCGTTCTCGTCATCGACCCGCAAGCGGATGCGCCCGCCGATCCCGCCCTCGTGCGCGACGTCCTGGGCCTGACGCTCGGTGAAGCGCGCGTGGCGGCGCTCGTCGGCTTCGGACTTACGCCAAGGGCGGCGGCGGAAAAGCTCTGCATTGGGGAGGAAACGGCGCGCGTGGTTCTGAAGCGCGTGTTCGCTAAGGCGGGCGTTTCCCGCCAGAGCGAACTGACGGCGCTGTTGACGAAATTGGTTCTGCGCTAAGGCTAAGGCTTGCCATTCCCGCCGGCGTAGGCGCGAGCCGCATCCGCCATTCCTCAATAACCCGACCTGCCTGTCAGAGGCGGCGGACGCGATCGCATCAAATATTCGGCCTGGGGGCTACGTGCGCCGTAACCGTGGCAAGACGCCCGCTAAAGGCTACGTTCTGATGGAAGCGCCGACGAGGCGCTCGGCGCCATTTCATGGCCCAAAAATCATTCCTGCCCGAGCGCGCCGCATCGATCTGAACGATCACTTCTGCGCTTCCGTCACCGTCGACATCGCCGACCCTGACCGATCGACCGGCGTTCGGCAGGCCGGAACAGTCGAAGTCCGCCTGAAGTGGATGATCTGGGAACGGTGTCAGGTGCCGCCAGTTTCCTGCCACCGGGTCGAATTTCATCACCCAGAAGTCGTTGCCGCCCGAGTGCGAGGCGTCGATCTGAACGATCACCTCGGCGCGGCCGTCGCCATCGACGTCGCCGACGCTGACCGAGCGCCCGGCGTTCGGCAGGCCGGAACAATCGAAGTCCGCTTGCAGCGCATGACCCGGGATCGGTGATAGGTGCCGCCAGTTTCCTGCCACGGGGTCGAATTTCATCACCCAGAAGTCGTTGCCGCCCGAATGCGCCGCATCGATTTGGACGATCACCTCGGCGCGGCCGTCGCCATCGACGTCGCCGATGCTGACCGAGCGCCCGACGTTCGGCAGCCCGGAACAATCAAAATCCGCCTCCAGCGGATGACCCGGGATCGGTGAAAGGTGCCGCCAGTTTCCCGCCACCGGGTCGAATTTCATCACCCAGAAGTCGTTGCCGCCCGAGTGCGCCGCATCGATCTCAACGATCACCTCAGCGCGGCCGTCGCCATCGACGTCGCCGACGCCGACGAAGCGACCGGCGTTCGGCAAGCCGGAACAATCGAAGTCCGCCTCCAGTGGATGCCCAGGGATTGGTGACAGGTGCCGCCAATGCGCGGGGGTAAACTCAGCGGGGTCGAATTTCATCACCCAGAAATCATTGCCGCCCGAGTGCGCCGCATCGATCTGAACGATCACCTCGGCGCGGCCGTCGCCATCGACGTCGCCGACGCTGACGGAGCGACCGGCGTTCGGCAAGCCGGAACAGTCAAAGTCCGCCTGCAGCGCATGACCGGGGATGGCTGATAGGTGCCGCCAGTTTCCCGCCACCGGGTCGAATTTCATCACCCAGAAGTCGTTGCCGCCCGAGTGCGCCGCATCGATCTGAACGATCACCTCGGCGCGGCCGTCGCCATCGACATCGCCGATCCTGACCGACCGACCGGCGTTCGGAAGGCCGGAACAATCGAAGTCCGCCTCCAGCGCATGATTTGGGATCGGTGATAGGTGCCGCCAGTTTCCCGCCGCGGGGTCGAATTTCATCACCCAGAAGTCGTTGCCGCCCGAGTGCGTCGCATCGATCTGAACGATCAGCTCGGCGTGACCGTCACCATCGACATCGCCGACGCTGACCGAGCGACCGCCGTTTGGCAGGCCGGAACAGTCGAAGTCCGCCTGCAGTGGATGTCCTGGGATGGGTGACAAGTGCTGCCAGACTGGAGCGTAGCCGATCACATCCATTAGCTTCAAATCAACAGCCGAGACCGAGTTTACTACGCCCCCTGAACTAAACTGATTGAATGCGTCGTTGGCGCCTGCCGCCCAATCCCGAGAATCCAAACCATTTGAAGTGGGGTCGTTCCACAACTTAAGTAAGGTAATCCCGTTATCTATTGAGAAGTTATTTCCTGGGCCACCGCGAAGCCCCTTCGTTCCCGCACCCGTATAGGAGAAATTGTCGATCAAACTAAACGAATTGGCTGTGCCGTCGACCGTTCCCCCGGAAAGTCCGAGGCGGCCCAGAACCTCAGAAATTTCATGTGCGGCGATGCCTCGAAAATCAAACGTCCCTGCAGCGATTCCACCGGCAAAAGTGAAAGGGTGCCCTGCGCCGAAAGTGGTGCTTCCATCATCGGACATATCATCAGGGATAACGCCAAGCGCTTTGGCTTGAGGGCGCGTCAACCACCAGGTTCCGGCTCCGTTGGTGGGATCAGCGGCGCTCATTGATCCACCTGGGTCGACGGCGACGAGATCGTCCGGCGACGTTGCGTTCCCGCCGATCCTATTGAACAAATCGGCATAGGAAATGGACAGGAGATGTACGAAGCTCTCTCCGAAAACATTTGTTCCTGGTAGCGCATCCACCGTGATGTTGACGTGTATGTCGTCTGAGAAGCGGTCGGTAAAGATCTCAGCAGCAGCTGTCCAGGCGGCCCTTGCCGCTGCTGCGTTCGCGCCGAAATTTGTGTCGAAGTTAGGCGTAAAAGTGGGCGTAATGATCATGACGATCTCCCCATAAAAACTAGGCCCGTTCAACCTCGCTGGCCGTGACGCGTCTGCTTATTGGGCTGGTCGAGCGACCCCCTTGGCGGAGCCTTGCTTCTGTCTCGCTTCGAGGTTGGGCGCTCGGGGAACGTCTAGGTGCTGGGCCGGTCGCGCGATCCCTCTGGCGAAACCTAGTTTCTGTCTCGCTTCCGAGTTCGGCGCCCCGGGCGCGTCGATGTGTTGGGCCGGTCGAGCGACCCCGGTGGCCGAGCCTTGACTCTGTTGCACTTCGGACATCGCATCACTGGTCTGGAGTGGGCCAACCGACGCTCGTTCCGTCGGGCGTCGAACAAATCTTCGCCGCCACACCATTGCTGTCTACGCGGCATATCGGCTTTTTGGGCGACACGGCCCTCGCCAAGAGTATATGGCCCGATGACTACTTGCCGGAAGTAGCGCACGCGTGAGCGCGCGCAAGGGAAAGAGCGCTCTGGGTCAAATTGCAGCCCTTCCCAAAACTGTCGGTCACAAAGCCGTCGTTCAAACTGACCCATTGCAAGAAGCGCGTTAAACGGCGCCAGATTCGGCGACGGGCGTCCACAGAACCTGCTCGATGCGCGCCGCGCCGGCGGCGAGCATGACGAGCCGATCGAAGCCGAGCGCGACGCCGCTCGCTTCCGGCATGAGTGCGAGCGCGGCGAGAAAATCCTCGTCGATCGGCCGAGTTTCGCCGTAGAGCGCGGCTCTTTTCGCCTCCGCCGCTTCAAAACGGCGTCGCTGCTCCGCAGCGTCCGTCAGCTCGCCGAAGCCGTTAGCGATCTCGACGCCGCACAGATAGAGCTCGAAGCGCTCGCAAAAGCGCGGGTCCTCGGGCTTTTCTCGCGACAGCGCCGCTTCGCTCGCAGGGTAGTCGATGAGGATCGTCGCCCGGCCGCGACCGAGATGCTTCTCGATCTTCTCGCATAGGATCTTGCTGAAGAGATCGGACCAGCCGTCATCCGTCACGACGCGGACTCCCAGCGAAGCGGCGGCCTTGGCCAGCCCGTCGCGATCGTCGAGCAGCGCTGCGAGATCGAGACCCGCATGGCGGTCGAAGGCCTCGCAAATCGTCAAGACCTCGGGCTCCTCGAAGGCGTCGGCCATCCGGTCGCCCCAAAGGAAGCTGTCCGTCCCCGCGGCCTCGGCGGCGACCGCGAGGAGGCCGGCGCAATCCTCAATGACCCGCGACAAGGGCTCATCCGCCCGATACCATTCGAGCATCGTGAACTCAGGATGGTGCAGCGGGCCGCGCTCGCGGTTGCGAAAGACCTTGGCCAAAGTGAAAATGCGTCTTTCGCCGGCCGCAAGCAGCTTCTTGCAGGCGAATTCGGGCGAAGAATGCAAAAAGCGCCGGCTCGTCTCGCCTCCCGCGCCCAGGAGCTCGACCTCGAAGGTCGAGATATGCGGCTCATTGCCGCCTGAAGCCTGCAGCGCGGCCGTTTCAACCTCGGCGAATCCTTCAGCCGCGAAGAAACGGCGAACCGCGTCTGCGATGGCCCTGCGCTTTTGCAGAATGGGCTTGCGCTCCGCGTAAGCTTCCTTGCTCCAGAAAGGCGAAGCCTGGGTCATTCCAGCGAGGTCCGAAATTTATGCGGGCGGCGGCCCCGGGCCATTTGCTCCCCGGGGCGAAGTATGGTTTGAAGCCGCTCGCGATCCTTCCCGGCCGTTCATAGCGCGCTTTCCGCTGGAACGGAATCGTTCAAGCGATAAGAAATCGCGCCAGCTCGCAAAGCTGGAGCGCGTTCTGATCGCAAAAGTCTGTCAACTTTTGCGGAACGCGCATCGGCGCCAAGGCCCCCGCAATCTTAGAGGAAATCAACCCGTGAAAGTCATCGCCAGCTCCATCCGCAAAGGCAATATCATCGAGCGCGAGGATGGCCAGCTTTATGTCGTCTTGAGCGCCGAAAGCTTTTTTCCGGGAAAGGGCACGCCAACGACGCAGATCGACATGCGCCGCATCTCCGACGGGGTCAAGACGACGGATCGCTATAAGACGACGGAGCAAGTCGAGCGCGCCTATGTCGAGGATCAGGATTACACCTATCTCTATGGCGACGATGACGGCCACACTTTCATGAACCAGGAAAACTTCGAGCAGGTGATGGTGCCGAAAGACGTCGTCGGCGACCAGGCGCAATGGCTGCAGGAAAACATGGTCTGCATCCTCTCGCTCTTCAACGGAACGCCTGTCGCCATCCAGCTGCCGCAGCGCGTGACCCTCGAGATCGTCGAGACCGAACCCGCGATGAAAGGCCAGACGGCCTCTTCATCCTACAAGCCGGCGAAGCTCTCGAATGGCGCGCGCGTGATGGTGCCGCCGCATATCCAGACCGGAACACGCGTCGTGATCCAGACGGAGGACGGCAGCTACGTCGAGCGCGCGAAGGATTGAGGCAGTCGGTAGTAGGCAATCCGGCAGTCGCACAATATGCAGCCACCGACTGCCGACTGCCCTCTTGAAGGAGGCCGCCCCATGACCAACGACGCCGTCACGCTCTATCACGCCCCGCGCACACGCTCGTCGGGGGTGCGGATCCTCCTCGACGAGCTCAACGCGCCGCATGAGCTGAAGATCCTCAATCTCAAGCTCAGAGAGCAGTTTTCGCCCGACTATCTCGCGCTCAACCCGCTCGGCAAGGTGCCGACGATCGTCCATAAGGGCGCGGTCGTCACCGAGCAGACGGCGATCTATCCCTATCTCGCCGACGCTTTTCCGCAAAAGGGCCTGGCGCCGGCGATCGGCGACGCCCTGCGAGGGCCTTATCTGCGCTGGATCGCGATCTACGGCGCGGCTTTCGAGCCCGCGATGATCGACCATGCGCAAAAGCGCGTCAGCGAGCCCAGAGCGATGAGCCCCTACGGCTCCTATGAAGAGATCGTCGGCCTCGTGCGCGGACAGTTGGCGGAGGGGCCCTACCTCTTCGGCGAGCGTTTTACCGCCGCTGACCTCCTATGGGGAACGGCGCTGCGCTGGATGGTCGTCTTCGGTCTCATCGAATCGACGCCGGAGATCGCGGCCTATGTCGAGCGCATCGCAGGGCGCGATTCCGTGCATCGCATCGGTAAAAGCGATCACGAGATCGCCGAGGCGCAAGAGGCCGCGTTCGCGGCGGCGAAGCCGGACTGAGGGACGCCGCGCCCGCGCATGATCCTAGAGCATGTCACGGAAAAGTGCGAAGCGGTTTTCCGATCATGACATGCTCTAACTTTTTGATTTGGCGCGATTCCTTATCGCTCGAACGATTCCGTTCGAGCGGGAAGCGCGCTACGGCGCGGGATTTCGCCCAAACAGCGCGTCCCACAGCGATTCCTGCTGTTCAGGCGCGCAGGTCGTCACGCATTGCATTTCGACCTTCGGGACGCCCCCGCCAAAAGGAGAGTCGAAAGGCCCGCGACACCAGCCTTTGCCGCAACGAAGCCAGCGATAGCCGCAGTCCGTTTGTTTGACGCACTCCGCAACACGCTGGAGCGGGCTTCGAGGGACCAAGCCGTCGGCGCCCAAGGGCGCGGCCCAAGCCGGCGCGCCGAGCGCAAGCGTGGCGGCTACGAGAAGGATCAGGCGAACAAGCATGGGTCGTCGCTCTCTGAATTTGTGGCGTCAAAGCGCCACAAGGGGTTGAAGCATCGAATTGCGCGCCGCAAGCGCGGTCGAGCGCATCCCGATCGCGTGGGGCCATGCGATCGAAAAGTACTCGCACCAAATCAAACTTAGACCATGTCCTGACCGGAAAATCGCTTCGCGCTTTTCCGTGACACGCTAACGCAGCGCGATCTACGCCACCACCTATCGCTTCAAACAAACGGCCGCGCCGACCCAGCCGGCGGCGCCACGGCGAAGCCCTCATTGATCGCGGCGAACATCTGATAGAAGCCGGAAAGCACGACCATCTCCACATAGCCTTTGACGCCGAAGGCTGCGACGCATTCGTCTTGAACCGACTGCGGAACGTCTTTCCAGGCGAGCGTCGAGCTGAGCGCCTTCGCGACAAGGTCGTAAGGGGGCGGAAAGGCGCCGCCCGCGGCCCCCGCCTGGCGAAGCGCGTCGATGACCGATGACGGAACGCCCGCGGCTCTGGCGTGCGCTTCGTGATCGATCCATTCGAACGCCGCGCCCGTGCTCCTGGCGACGCTGAGAACCACGAACTGATAGACGTCGCGGGGTAGATGCCCCCGAAACTTCAGATAGAAACCGAGTTCCTCTATCCTTTCGCAGAGTTCGGGATGATTCATCAGCGTGGCGTAGGGACCGCCAAAACCCGCGCCTTGGGCTTTGCGACGCTCCGCCATCCGTTCGTAAAGCGCGAGTTCGGACGGCGAAAGCTTTGTCGGATCGAAAGGCAACTGCGCCATGGGGGCTCCGTTCACTCGTGGTAGGATTGAGAGGCGATCGCCGCCGCCCAGTCTTGCACGGGGGTCGTGAAGGCCTTGTCGGCCTTGACGTCGATGACGCTCGGCTCCGCGCTCTCGAGCGCCCGCGCGAAGGCGGAGGCGAGCTCGGCGGGCCTGCGGACCGTTTCGCCGCGACAGCCGAGCGCTTGGCCGAATGCCGCCCAATCGTGATCGGGCAGGCTCGTCAATTCATCGGGAGTCGCGCCGAACTTGTGCGCGCGCAGCCAGACATTGCCGAGCGCGGCGTTGTTGATCACGACGAAAACGATGGGCAGACGGTAGCGCGCCGCGGTCGCGACCTCCATCCCGCTCATGCGCATGCAGCCGTCGCCGGTGATCACGGCGACCCGGCGCGTCGGCGACGCGCATTGTACGCCTGTCGCCGCGGCGATGGCCCAGCCCATCGGGCCGAGATTGGTCGCGGAAATATAGGTGCGCGGCTCGTAAGACTCCCAATAATGGCCGGCGAAGGCGCGATGGGCGCCGGAATCGACGAGCAACACGCCGTCGCGGGGGAAGAGCTTTCGCAATTCGCTGATCACGCGCGCAGGATGCAGCGGCGTCGCGTCGCTCGCGCAATTGGCCGCGTCTTGCAGTCTGGGCGTCGAGCGGATTTCCGACAGCCACTGAGCGCGCGCCTCGAGCGTGGGAGCGAGCGAGCCGTGCAGCGCTTCCCCTCGATCGAGCAAAAATTTGAGATAGGCGCCGCAATCGCCGACCACGGCGCCGGCCTGGGCGTGCATGCCAAGGCTCACCGCCGAAAGATTGACGTTGATGGCCACGCTCGGCTCGATTTGCAGCGCCCAATGCATGGTGTCGCGTTCATTCAGCCCCGTTCCCAGCACGATCAGGAGATCGAGCGGCGCGCCGAGCAGCGCCGAACGGGCGTGATGCGTGCCGGCATAGCCGAACACGCCCAGCGACAGCGGATGATCCTCAGGAAACACCCCTTTGCCTCGGAGCGTCGTCGCGACAGGAATTCGCCAGAGCTCGGCGAATTCTCTAAGCGCTCGCGCCGACTCGGCGTGCTCGACGCCCGCGCCGGCAAGAATGGCGATCTTGATGGGCGGCGTGGGGCCGTCGAAGTGGCGAAGCGACGCTTCCGCCGCCGTGAGCGCGAGAGTCCCGGGACGCCTCAACGCCGGATCAATCGCCGCATATTCAGCCGCGAGCTGGCCGGTCAGGCAATCACCCGGGAGAGACAGATGCACCGGCGCCGAGGGTTGCGTGCGAAGCTGCAACATCGCGCGCTTGAAGAGATGCGGCAGGTTCTTCGGGTTGTCGATCGAGGAAGAGTAGCGGGCGATGGGCTTCAGCATGGAGACATCGTCGAGCGTCTGCGGACTGGCGTCCTGAAACATGCCCCTGCCCTCGAGCGACGTGCTTACCTCGCCGCTCAACAGCAGGAGCGGAGAGCCGTCCGTCCGCGCCGTGGCGATCGCGGTCACCGCATTGGCGAGGCCCGGCCCACCGATGCAAAGAGCGACGCCCAGGTTTCCGCTGGCGCGCGCGTAGCCGTCGGCCATATAGGCCGCCCCGCCCTCCTGCGCCGCGACGATTGGCGTCAGCGCCGTCTGTCTCCCGAGCGCCGGCAGAAAGGGATCGACCAAGCCGCCAGGAACCATAAACAAATGATCCAGCCCCTCTTCGGACAAGGCCTCCAGAATGAAATCCACGCCTTGCCGCATTGGCTCGCTCTCCGTCAGCTGATGGCGTCGCGGCTTAGAGCGCGATGCGAGAAAGTGGAAAATCCGATTCTTCGCACAAATCGCGCCCTAAACTCTTAGAATCGATGACTTTTTCTGCGTTGAGGCGACTCTGCCTGAACGCAGCGTGATCTAATGCGCTGCTGACTTCGAGAAGATATTGATCACCGCAACGCCTGCCATGATGAGGCCCATCCCCATGAGCGCCGGCAAATCGAGGGTCTGATCGAAGAAACGCCAGCCGATGGCCGAGATGAGGACGATGCCGACGCCGGACCAGATCGCATAAGCCACGCCGACAGGGATCTGGTCGAGCGTCAGCGACAAGAAATAGAACGCGGCCCCATAGCCGACGACGACGATCGACGAAGGCGCAAGCTTGGTCATCCCCGCCGAGGCTTTCAAGGCGGATGTTCCGATAACCTCCGCGCAGACTGCGATCAGCAGATAGAGCCATGGCATGGCGATTCCTCCTCGCGCGCTTTGGCGCATAGATGGAGCTTGCTCCAGGGAGACAGGCTTTGACAAGCTCGGCGTCGCGGCGAGGGGCTGAAGGCGGCGGAACAGCCAACCCTTCGTCAATCCAGATGCGCGACGACGACGAGGCGTTTGATCTCGCCGTTCAGGAACGCGCGCAGGAAGCTGTTATAGTCCCGAAAAACGACGCATCCGTGCGAGTCGCCCTTCGGCCCGGCCAAGTAGGTGTGCGCAAGGAAGCCGTCCCTTCCAAAGACGGGCGCATCGCCGACGGGGATCAGCCGCAGAGCCCGAACGCCAAAGAAAAGCGCCCCCAGCGGCGCAAGCTCATAGACATTCGGCGGGGTCGAGCCTCGCATCCGCTGGTTCACGTGGCGTGGGTCGTCTCGCATGCCGCCAAGCCCCGAGTGGGCTTCTAGCCGCCTCCCGCTCGGCAGATAAACGGTATGGGCGGCAATGTCGTAAACCGCGGTCAGGCGGCCATAGCGAGAGGTCGGGCCCCGAGCGGCCTCGTCGGTCAGAGAGCGCCCGGCGTCAGGCTGCTGCGAGGAAGGAGGCGGAAAGAGGATCGGCGGGTAAAACTCGACCACCATCGCGATCCAGAGCACGGATACACTGAGAACAAACGTTACTTCTGCTTTGTGATATTTGGAGGCGTCATTGCGAAACCAAATCCAAGCAGCTCCGGAGAGTAGGACTCCCCCGCAGACCCACAGGGTGAGGTCGAACTCTTCCATGGGACTCTCCACGCTATCAACTGCGCACAGTATTAATACGTAGTGTAGCGCGTGTCCCGGGCAAAGGCCTTGCAGAAGAATTGCCGCCGGCGTCGCCGACGAGCCCTGGCGTCCGGTCTATCGCCCTCTCATTTGGAGGCTTTGACAGGATCGCGCGCGCTCAATTGACGCCGCGTCGCTTTTCCGGTCTATCTGGGGCCAGGAGCCAAGCCCGAGCCGTCAGCAGCAGGATGGCGCGCCGGAGCCGCCTTAAGGAGCCCCTACGGGCGCAACGATGAAAAGATTCAGAGATCGCCGCCACGTGCCCTATGCTGCGGCGGAAATGTTCAGACTCGTCAGCGACGTCGAGTCCTATCCGAAGTTCGTCCCGCTTTGTGAGGGCATGCGCGTGCGCCGGCGGACGCCGCTCGAGCACGGAATCGAGATCATCGTCGCCGAGATGCAGGTGGGCTTCAAGGCGATTTGCGAGCGCTACACGAGCCGGGTCACTTGCGACTCGCCTAAGCTCGAGGTGCGGGTCGAATATATCGACGGCCCATTCAAGCGGCTCGAGAGCCGCTGGACCTTCCGCGACGAGGAGCCGAACGCTTCGGGGAGCAAGCGCTCCTGCGTGGACTTCTCCATCGCCTATGAATTCAAGAGCGCGGCGCTGGGGCTCTTGATGGGGGCGGTCTTTGACAAGGCGTTTCACAAATACGCCGACGCCTTCGTCGAGCGCGCCGGGAAGGTTTACGGCCGCGCCGCAGGTAGCCTCCGATCGCTATCTTGAGCGCGTGGCCCGCGGTTGAGACAGGCGCGCTTGGGCTGCGGCCGGATGACCGCGCCTCCGCCCTTCCCCGTCCGTCCGACATCCTCATGAAGCAGGGCTGAAGCTCCTCTCGCTTGGCCGAGCCCATTCTTGTATAGATCGTCTCGCTCTTCTACGGGGATATTCCCGCGAAAAAGGGGGAGAAAAATGTCGAATCATTTCACCGGTCTGAGCCTGGGTCCACCCCTCGGCGATCAGAGGCTGGATCTTTGCGATCTCTATGCTTTCCAGTCGCCGAGCGACACGTCTCGAACCGTAATCATCCTCAACGCCAATCCCAACGCCGACGCCCTCCACCCCGAGGCCATTTACCGGATCAACATCGACACGGACGGCGACTTGCAGACCGATGTCGCGCTGAGCTTCGTCTTCTCGAAGCCACAGGACGGCCTGCAGACGTTCAGCGTGTTTCTGGCGAGGGGCGCGCAGGCCCGTGAGGCTGAAGCGGTCGGAGAAAAGATTGTCACGGACGCGAAAGTTTCATTCGGCGAGACGCCCAACATCGTGACGGCCGGCGATTACACATTCTTCGCCGGCAGTCGCAGCGACGCCTTCTTCTTTGATTTCGACGGCATCAAAAATCTGTTCGACATCCGGGGAAAACGCAATTTCACCGAGCCGCACCTCACCGGCAAGTCGCCGTGGACGGGGGTCGATTCGAACACGCAAGCCAATGTGTTTTCGATCGCCGTCGAGCTGCCGACGCGCGAGCTCGACCCCAAGCCCGAAATTCGCATCTGGGGGCGCTGCAGCTTGCGGGAAAACGGCGCCTTGAACCATGTCGACCGCGCCGGCCACCCGAGCGTCAGCAGCTTCTTCAACACCGACGACACCAAGCTTGAATACAACGCCAGCGAGCCGGTTAACGATCGAAGCCGCTGGCTTGAGCAATTCGTGCATCTGATGGGGCACACGGGGAACTATTCGCGCGAAGAGGCTATCGCCGCGATCGATAAGGAGCGGACGCTCCCCGACGTGCTGAGCTTCGATCCCTCGAAGCCGGCTAAATATCCCAACGGCCGCATCTTCACCGACGATGTGATCGATTATCGCCTCGCCTTTCTGACCAAGGGCGAATGTCCCGCGAGCGGGCTGAAGCCGCACGCCGACACGCTCAACGAGTTTCCCTATCTCGGCGCCCCGCATCCGAGGAAGTAGCAAGCGCGAAGCGAGCGAGATCGAGGCGCGGACGGCGCTTGAGCGTGGTGGAGCTTCCGCGCCGGGCGCCGTTCCTTTCGTTCCCGCCCTTGGGCCAAGAGCGTAGCGGCGTGAAATGGCCTGATTGACCGGGACCCTCGAGCGAAGGTCTATTTGTTGCTTGTTCTATTTCTCTCGGCAGCGAGGCGCAGCGATGCGAAGCAGCATCGCCACCAACTCTTCGAGATCGACGGGCTTTCTGAGAAAATCGGTACAGCCGGCCTCATCGGTTTGTTGGCGCTGCTCGGGCAACACGCCGGCTGTCAAGGCGATGACGGGAAGTTCCGTCAATCCGAGCTCGCCCCTGATCGCGCGCGTTGCAGAGAGGCCATCCATCACCGGCATTTGAACGTCCATGAGAACCGCGTCGAAGGCCTTTGGCTCGGCTTGCAGATACTGCAAGGCTTGCTGTCCATCCACGGCCAGCGTGGCCTGTGCGCCTTCCCGTGCCAACATCTGCTTGATGACCACGCGATTCATGGGGATGTCGTCCGCCACCAGGCAGCGCAATCCTGACAACCGCGGCCCCACATTGGCGTGCTGAGGGCTGGCCTGCGCGGCGAGGCTTCCTTCCGGTTGCAGATCGAAAGGAAGCTCAAACCAAAAGGTGCTGCCTTTTCCGACGGCGCCCTCCGCGCCTATGGCGCCGCCCATGAGCTCGACCAGACGTTTGCTGATGGATAGCCCCAACCCCGTGCCGCCAAAACGGCGGGTGATCGCGCTATCGGCCTGGATGAAGGGCTCGAAGAGGCGAGACGCCTTTTCCGCATCGATCCCGACGCCGGTGTCTTGAACCTCGAACCGCAGGCGCGCGGCCGAGGAGGTCAGCGTCAGCGCCGTGACGCGCAGCCAAACATCGCCTCGAGCTGTGAACTTGACCGCGTTGCCCACCAAATTGATCAGAATCTGCTCCAGCCGAAGAGCGTCGCCCATAAGGACCGCGCTGTGCAGCTCAGGCGCGCACTCGATATGCAGGCTCAAATCTTTGGCGTGGGCGGCGTTTCCCAAGAGGCTGCCGACCCGCGCCAGAGTCTCCTCCAGAGCGAAGGGTTGCCGGTCGATCCGCAGTTGGCCGGCCTCGACTTTCGAAAAGTCGAGGATGTCGTTGATGACGCCCAGCAGCGTGCGCCCAGCCTCGAGGATTTGAGTCACCAATTCGGTCTGCTCGACCGACAGGGACTCGGCGCGCAGCAACTGGGCGGCGCCGAGAACGCTGTTCATGGGCGTTCGAATCTCGTGGCTCATATTCGCCAAAAATTCGCCCTTCGCGCTATTCGCCGCCTCCGCCGCTTTCTTCGCGACCGCGAGCAAGCGGAAAGACTCCTGCAGGCGCGCATGCTCCGCCTGCAGCGCCAGCTCCATCGCCCTGCGCTCCGAAATGTCTCGCGCCAAGGCCAAGAAGCCCGTTACGGCGCCAGTCCCGTCGCGAGAAGCGGTGATGGTCATGACGACCGGCACCCGCCGGCCGTTCTTTTGCACAAAGGTCCACTCGCCGGGCTCCGATTTTGCGTGACGCGCCATCGCGACAAACACGGGGAAGCCCGGCTCGACAATCTCGCCAATTTGCGTCGACAGCGCCTTCGCCCGGGCCGCGATTTCGTCGACGTCGTGGTAGCGTTCGGGCGTTTGCTTATCGATCATCTCCGCTGCGGCGTAACCGGTCAGCCGCTCGGCTTCGGGATTGAAGAGCCGAATGATTCCATCTTCGGTAGCCGCGACGATCGCTGCGCCTGCGTTATCGAGAATGGAGCGCTCAAACGCTTCCCGCTGCGCCAGCTCTTTTTCGTGCCGTCTTTTCTTTGCGTCGGCTACGCCGCTGAACACGAGCGCCGAAGCCGAGAGCATGATCAACAGCCCCGCCAGCTCCAGCCGCGCCTGTTGGCGCGCTTGGCCCAGCGCCTGTTCAGCGTCAATCTTCGTGATCAAAACCCAGGGCGTGTCGGGCACCCGCTCGCCTGCAGCAAGAACGGGAACGCCCCGATCATCATCGCGACCGTCGATTTCGCCCTGACGCCCGAGCGCGGCCTGAACTGCCGGCGCGTTGATCTCGGTCAAAGGAATTCGCAAATGCATCGCGGCGTCGGCGCGAAATTTCGAGTCGCTGAGGAACAGCACCGCATCGTTCTCCCGCCGAACGATCAAGGTTTCGGCGCCTTCGGTCGGAAGAGGCCAAGCCTCCGCCATCGGCAACAAATCATCGCGCGCGTCGATCAAAAAAACGATCGCCCCAACGGGCGTATTCTTGTGAAAAATCGGGATCGCCAGGGACAAGAAAGGGTCGCGCGCTCCAGGAACCGCGTGAATGTCGCTCAGCTCGGGCTCATGGCGCAGCAGCGAATCTTTTACGAGGGCCGTATCGTCAACGTTCCGCCGTCCGTTGCCCTTGTGCTTCGACCAGTCGATGCGCTGACCGTCCGGATCCAACAGAACGAAGCCCGAAAATTTATAGTTTCGACTAACTTCCTTCAAGTAACCGTGAGTTTCTTGCATTTCGCGCAGCGAGGCGACTGCCTCCAGCCATCGCCTGGCCGCCGCGATCAACGGTCTGTTCGCCTGCAGAACCCTTGCGTCAGCCAGACGCTCCCTGCGCCAGACGGAAATCTGCCTTGCCTTCAGCTTGGCGATGCTCTGAAGCTGCGCTTCAATCGACTTTTGTAATTCCTGTATCCGACGCTCGTAGAGTCCCTTGGCACTGGCGAGAAGTCCGAGCGCCACGAGCGTCGCGGCGCAGACGCTTATCGCCGTACGAAAGAGCTTCGGGCGCCCTTCGCGCTCGCCGAGGAAGGTCCTCACAAAGGCTCTCCCATCGAAGAGGAGGGCCACCCTTGGTCGAACTCACGGCGACGCCCGATCAAGCGGGGGTTTAATGACGTGCGACCGCGCATCGCGTCTAAGCCTCTATGGGACCCGCGGAACCGCTTGGCGTGCGTTCCGCATAAGCCGTAAATGTATTCGATCGCAATTCTCCACGATCTTCGCGATTCTTTTCCTCTCAAATGATTAAGTTCGAAGGGGGAGCGCCCTCAGGGGGAGCGCCCTCACACTGAAAAGCTGACGCCGCAGCCGCAGGAGGAGGCGGCGTTCGGATTTTCAATTCGAAAAGACTGGCCCATCAGATCGTCGACAAAGTCGATCTTGGCGCCGAGCAGAAAGGGCAGCGAAGTGTCGTCGACAACCAGCCGCGCGCCGTCCTTTTCAAGGAAATGATCGCTGTCATCCGGGCGGGCGACGACGGAGAAGGCATATTTGAACCCCGAGCATCCTCCTCCTTCGACGCCGATGCGGAAGGCTGAGCTTACTGGCTCCTCGGCGAGGATCGCCTTGATGCGGTCCGTCGCCGCCATGCTGATTTCGACCTCGCCCAAATCGCCGCTCATGATGTCCCCGCCTCTTTAGCAAGACCCCTTGCCGGCCCGCGCGCCTGCGCGCTAGATCGAAGCGAAAAGCGCGCTATGCCTCAAGAACATAAGGGAGCCTTGGCGCCCTTGCAATGACCGGAGGTCCCTCCTGGCGCTCAGGCTCACTCTCGCGCCCTACGCAAGCGACGCGACGCGCTCGCGCGGACGGATCCACCCGGAGCCGCCGTCGAGAACCCGCAGCGAATTCCAGCGCGACCGGGACCGCGTGCTCCATTCGACGGCCTTTCGGCGCCTCGCGCATAAATGCCAGGTTTTCGTCCCGCTGGACGGGGATCATTTCCGCACGCGCCTTACGCATACCATCGAGGTCGGACAGATCGCCCGCGCCCTCGCCAGAACTCTGGCGCTCGACGAGGATCTCGCCGAAACCATCGCGCTCGCCCATGATCTCGGCCATACCCCTTTCGGCCACGCGGGCGAGAGCGCGCTGACCGCTTGCATGGCCGACCACGGCGGCTTCGACCACAACGCCCAGGCGCTGCGGGTTGTGACGCGGCTCGAGCGCCGCTATGCGCGCTATGACGGGCTCGATCTGACCTGGGAGACGCTCGAAGGGCTCGTCAAGCACAACGGGCCGCTCAGGGGGCCGCACGTCGCGCATCGCCTTCACCCCTATATCGAAGCCTTCGACCGCGTCTTTCCCCTTGAGCTCGAAAGCTTCCCTGGTCTCGAGGCCCAGTGCGCGACGCTCGCCGACGACATCGCCTATAGCTCGCATGATACGGACGATGGCCTGCGCGCCGGACTCTTCGGCCTGGACGAGATCGCGAGCGTCCCCTTCATCGGGGCGCTCCTCGCGGAGATCGAGGCCCTGCATCCCGGCCTCGAGCGGCAACGCGTCTTCCATGAGCTGACGCGGCGCGTGATCACGCGCTTCGTCGAGGATGTGATCGACGAGTCGACAAGGCGGCTTGCAGCGGCGGCTCCAAAAAGCGCCGAAGAGGCGCGGCGCGCCCAGACCCCGCTCATCGGCTTTTCTCAATCCTCGGCGCAGGCGCTCATCGAATTGAAGCGCTTCCTCTTCAAGAACATGTATCGGCATCCACGCGTCATCGGCGTCTGGGAGGAGGCGCGCTCGGCCATCAGCTTCCTCTTTCCGGCGCTCAACGCCGATCCTTCTCTGATGCCGCCGGAATGGGAGCGGCTCGCAGCGCAAGGCAAAGAGCCCCGCGCGCAGGTCGTGGCCGACTATATCGCCGGCATGACAGACCGCTATGCGCTTAACGAATATCGCAGGCTTGCAGGCGGCGCGCAGGCGAAAGCGTTCTAGCGGGGGCTAGAGCATATCACGGAAAAGTGCGAAGCGGTTTTCCGTGACATGCTCCCCCCTTTTGATTTGGCGCGACTCCCTATCGCTCGAACGCTTCCGTTCGAGCGGGAAACGCGCTAGGGGCGGCGAACACGCCGCCCGCTGCCCGTTCAATGCGCCGAGAGCAGCGCCGTCGGATGTGGACGCTCGATCTGGGCGACGCCGGCCTGCACCGCCGCCTGCACCTTCTCGAAGGCGCGGACCTCGATTTGGCGAACGCGCTCGCGCGAGACGCCAAACTCTTCCGACAGAGCCTCGAGCGTTATCGGGTCGTCCGACAACCGCCGCGCTTCGAAGATGCGGCGCTCGCGCGGGTTGAGCACACTGAGCGCCCTGGAGAGCGCCAGCAGCCGATTATCGGCCTGCTCGCGATCGGCGAGCTTATATTCCTGGTCGACGGAGTCGTCGACGAGCCAGTCCTGCCATTCGCCCTCGCCCTCCTCGCGCAGGGGCGCGTTCAGCGAGGCGTCGCCGCCCATGCGGCGGTTCATGTCGATCACATCCTGCTCAGAGACGCCGAGCCTCGTCGCGATGGCCGCGACATTCTCGGGCTTGAGGTCGCCCTCCTCATAGGCCGAGATGCGGCTCTTGGCCTTACGAAGATTGAAGAACAGCTTCTTCTGGCTAGCGGTCGTGCCGATCTTGACCAGCGACCAGGAGCGCAGGATGTATTCCTGGATCGAGGCGCGGATCCACCACAGCGCATAGGTGGCGAGGCGAAAGCCGCGTTCGGGCTCGAAGCGCTTGACCGCCTGCATCAGCCCGACATTGCCCTCCGAGACGATTTCGCCGATCGGCAGGCCATAGCCGCGATAACCCATAGCCACCCGAGCAACGAGGCGCAGATGCGAGGTGATGAGCTTTTGCGCCGCCTCGGGATCATCATGCTCGCGCCACCGCTTGGCGAGCATATATTCCTCCTGCGGCTCCAGCATCGGAAACTTACGAATTTCGGCCAAGTAACGCGCCAAACCGCTTTCCTGCGAAAGCGCGGGCAGAGCGTTCGCCATTATTTCCTCCTTGCGGACTCCCCTTGGGCGAGTCCAGGCGACGACCGCTATGAAGCCGGACGTCCGGCTCTATGTGGGGTGCGATCCCCGCCGATGTAAGGGGGATTTTGATCTGCTTCGCCGCAAACGTGAAGTTAATGTTTCGCAACAAGCGCCTCATGAATAGAAACATTAGTATTTTCAAATATTTATTCACATTTGACTCGGGTCTACCGCCGCGGCTCCGCTCCCTTAGATGAAGGTTTTTTAAACAGGAATCCACTCTCATCCGGCGCGAGGAGGGGCAGCCGCACCGTCCGACCGGACACGTTCCAAGAGGTCTTCCAACACCTCGAGAGAAACCGGCTTCGTCAGCTGCAGATCGAAACCGGCTTCTTGGGCGCGGCGGCAATCCTCTTTCCGCCCCCAGCCGGTCAGCGCGACGAGCGTGAACGGACGCCGATGACGATCGCTTCGAATGCGGCGCGCCGTCTCATAGCCGTCGAGGCCCGGCATCCCGATGTCGAGGAAGATCAGATCCGGACCAAAGACGTCGATCGCAGCGACGCCGCTGAGACCGTCATAGGCTTTGCAGACCTTGACGCCGAAAGTCTGCAGCAACATGGCGAAGGTGTCAGCGACGTCATGCTCGTCGTCGATCACGAGAACGCGCGCCACGTTGACGTCGCCCCTCGCCTCCTTGTCGCTCATGCCGACCATGATCACGGGCACCCGATCCAAAGACAGCCCGACCGACGAACGCGCCGCCTTTTCCAAAGCCCCCGCTGTTCGCCTTTATGTGACCTCATCCTTGCAGCGTCGCAAGAAGCGCATGAGCGCGAGGCCGAGTCCCATTCGCGTTTTACATAGCGCGGATCGGCCCTTCGCCCGTAGGAACAGATCGAATAGGCGTTGCGTCAATTCGGCGCGCAGGGCCTCGCCGTTATCCGCAATGTCCCGAGCTTGGCGGACGGAACCGTTGGAGACGGAGAGTTTCGTCGAGGCCGAACTCTGGAGCGGAGCGGGAACCATTTGTCGCCCTTGGGCTTGAGTGCGCTCACTCTCGGTGATCTCCCATTCCAGCCAAGCGTGCGCCAAGGCGGCTCGACGCCAAAAACTCAGGCCGTCGGCGCCGTGCGGCGAAGCGTCGTCGACGCGAACCTTTCGAATGCAGCTTTCAGGCCCCGCGACCCCCTGCAGCGCAGCCTCGACCATCGCCCGCCCGAGGCCGGGCGAGAGAGAGTTGATCTCCTCGAAAACCAGCGTTGGCGGGTCATATTTCCAGGCAAGCAGCAAGGCGATCCCCGACGCCTCGGCGTTGTGGGGCGTCGTGATGAGCTTTGGCGAGGTCGACGCGACAATCTCGACGAAATGCGGCCCATAGCGCTTCGCCTCGACATGAAGCCCCAGCGCGCGGAGATTTTGCGCGACCGCTTCGGCCGTTGCGGCGACGGCGGGATCGCCGAGCCATTTCAGCGGCGTCCGCATCAGTCGACCCGAGCCTCGAGCCGCGCCCATTCGCGCCCCACCAACTCGTAAAGCTCGCGCCACAGGGGGTCGATGCGCGCTTCGCGCCCGAAATTGTGAAGCGCCTTGGCGACTTCGGCCAAGGTTTCGTTGATGGGCTCAGCGCCGCCGCGCGCCATCTCGTCCTCGAAGAGGCGCGGCGGCTCTGGGGCGCGCCAGCCGGCCCAATGCTCGTTGGAGTAGTCCGAGACCCCTCCCCGCTCGGCCAGACGATCCGGCGTGAAGGCGGCGAAAACCGCGTGCAGCGGGCCATTCTCGCTCTCGCCCTCGACGGCGCGCCGCACGCGCGCGTATTTTTGGTGCTGCACTTCATGCGCGACACAGCAGGCGAGTCGCGCAAGCGACATTTGCGGATCGTAAAAGACGATGATCGCGCCGTCGGGCGTCGCTCTTCCCTCCGCTTTGCAACGCACGCCGCCGAGCTCGAAAAAAAACTCCTCAGCTGCAAGCCGCGCCTTCCTCGGATCATAGCCGAAGCTTGCCGTCATCGCGGCGAGATGTTCGGCTTTTCTGGTGAAGTCCGCCGCGTCGAATGGCGGCGGCTCTGCGCTCTCGACGCGAGACCCTTTCCTCAGCCAAGCCAAAAACGACATCATGACCAAGCTCCAGGGGGTTCTTGTCCCGGTTGCGATTCAGGGCGGGCCGTGAGAGGAGTTCCCCGCGTCCTCACCATGAGGCGGCTCTCCAGAGCCGTCTCGAAGGATGAAATGCCTCCACAGTCGCTCTCGCCATCCTTTGGGAGGCCCCTTCGTCGGCTTCCGCAGGATGAAAACGCGAGACGTGGCCTCTCTCCCGCGAAAGCCCCCATGACCCCCGCCGCACATCTTTCCGCCGCCATCGAGGTTTTGCAACTGATCGGCGAGCGGCGCCGACCCGCGCAGGACGTGCTGAAGGAATGGGGCGTTGCGCACCGCTTCGCAGGCTCCAAGGACCGCGCTCAGATCGCCTCGCTCGTCTTCGACTCGCTGCGCAAGCGCGCCTCCGCGGCCTTTGTCATGGGCGACGAGTCGCCGCGCGCCATTCTCATCGGCGCCTTGCGCGAGGCGCGGGGCCTGAGCCTCGCCTCGGTCGCGTCTCTCTTTTCCGGCGAAGGCCATGCGCCCGCGCCTCTCTCCGAAGAGGAACGGGCGCGCTACGAGGGCGCGACGCTCTCCAATGCTCCGGCGCATGTGCAGGGCGACTATCCGGAATGGATCGCAAGCCGCCTCGAGGCCGCGCTCGGCGACCAGGCGGCGGCCGAGGGCGCGGCGCTCGCGCAGCGCGCGCCCGTCGATCTACGCGTCAATATTCTCAAGGCCACGCGTGACGAGGCGCAAAAGAAGCTCGCGCATCTGCATCCGGAGCCGACGCTGCTGTCGCCGCTCGGACTACGCATAAAGCCGGGCGCCGACGGGCGCGGCCCCGCGCTTTCGGCCGAGCCCGCCTTCGTCAAAGGCCTCGTCGAAACACAGGACGAAGGATCGCAGCTCGCGGCGCTTGTTTGCGCCGCCGCGCCCGGCGAGCAGATTCTCGATCTTTGCGCCGGCGGCGGAGGAAAGACCTTGGCGCTCGCCGCGCAGACGCATAATCGCGGCCAGATCTACGCCCATGACTCTGACGGCAGACGGCTCGCGCCCATCTTTGCGCGGCTCGAGCGCGCCGGCGCGCGCAATGTGCAGGTTCGCGCGCCGAGGGGCGGCGCCGACGTTCTCGCCGATCTGGAGGGACGTTGCGACCTCGTTCTCATCGACGCGCCCTGCACCGGCGCCGGCACGTGGCGTCGTCATCCCGACGCGAAATGGCGGCTTGCGGCCGGCGCGATCGCGCTCCGCCTCGAGGAGCAGAGCGAGTTGCTCAAGGAGGCTACGCGCTACGTGAAAACTGGCGGGCGCATCGCTTACGTGACCTGCTCGGTGCTGCTCGAAGAGAATGAAAATCAGATCGACGCCTTCCTCACGGCGCACCCGAATTTCAAAGCGCTGTCCGCCGAAGAGACCGCGACGCGCGCCAATCTCCCGGAGCTCGCGCGTTTTGCGTCGCGCCACGGCTTCGGGTTGCGATTTTCGCCTTTCACCGCGGGAACGGACGGATTTTTCGTCTCGCTCATGCAGAGAGCGGTTTAGACTCCCCCTGCTTCCTCCGCTCGCCCGCGTTGTTCATGAATAACGCCGCCGCTATTAAATGTTGCAAAAAGGCCACAGGATTCGAAAATCGTCATTGCAGTTCAAAATAGACGTATCTGCCACGCATAGACGCATTTATTCTGTCGCCACTTTGCAACGGAGAATCTCGCCCTCGGCGCCTTGTCGGGTTTCAGGGTGCGAGGACATGAGGAGTGTCGGCATGAAAAAGGGTCTTTTCGCCAGCGCGCTCGCGCTCGGTCTCGCCACCGGCTCGGCCTTCGCCGCCGACTTGCCCAGCCGTAAGGCGCCTATCGTCGAGCCGCCCCCGGCGCCGGCGACTTGGACGGGAGCCTATCTGGGTCTCGACATCGGCGGGATTTGGCTCGACAACGGCAACAACAATGGCGGCGCCTTCAGCGGCAGCCCGGTGGTGGCCTATTGGGATCCGAGGTTCGCCTTCCTCGGAAATGGCGGCGGCTCCCCGAATCTCTTCTTCCTTCCCACGGGCGTCCAGAGCGGACGCAGCGGGGGCGGCGTGATCGGCGGCTTCCACGACGGTTATAATCTGCAGCTCACGCGCTCGCTCGTCGTCGGTTACGAGAGCGACTTCGGGGGCACGAGCCTCAGCACCCGCAACGCCAACAGCTCGAACTACACGCTCTATGCCTCGCCTTTCGCTCCGGCGGGCGGGCTTCTGGTTCCCGTTTCTCAGTACGGCAACAAGCAGCTTAGCCTGAGCTGGCTCGGCACGGTGCGCGGCCGCGTCGGCTGGCTCCTCACGCCGACGATCCTCGCCTATGGCACGGGCGGTTTCGCCTATGGCGAAACGAGCCCCTTCAGCTTCAGCGGAACCGCCACTGGCTGGACCGTGGGCGGCGGCCTCGAGTGGAAGGTCATGCCGAACTGGTCGGTGAAGGGCGAGGTTCTGCACGTCGAGCTCACCAGCAACCACAACAACAATGGCGGCTGGAACTGGGGCTGGGGCTACAATCGCACCGCGAGCCTCAACATCGCCCGCGTCGGCGTCAACTACCACTTCGATTGGACCGCTCTCTTCAAGAGCCCGGTGATCGCCGCTTATTGATCGCGCGCAGGCGCGGCTCGCAGCCGCGCCTTCAAGAAGATAAAAAGCCCGGCCTTCTCGAGCGAGAAGCCGGGCTTTTTGATTGGGGCATCCCGCGGTCTGGCGCGGATCAAGGCGCCTGCCTGACCGCCGGCGGTTTCCAGCTGCCATCGAGGATCGACGGCGGCTTTTCCTTGGGCCAATACATGCGCAGCGTCAGGTTGAACGCCTTCTCCCCGGCGGGCAGCCAGTTCGATTCCTTGTCCTTGCCGGGCGACGCGCGCTGCACATAGACATCGACCGACCCGTCGGCGTTTTTCTTGAGCGGCATCCAACTGCTGATTGCAAAGCGGTTGATCGGATTGGCGACGAAGAAACCGTCCTCGCCATAAAGCGTGATCGACCAAAAGGCGTCGACTGGCGGCGTCGCGCTTTTGTCAAAGTGGATCACGTAGCGATTGGCGCCGTCGAATGGCTTGCCGTCAGCGTCGACGAAGGCAGACGGATAGACTGCGTCCTGCGGCAGATTAGCGCCGAGGCCAATCAGCGCCACCTGGGCGCGCAGCGCATAGTTATCGCCGAAGTTGCCGAGAGTCATCGGCGGGATGCGCCAGCCATTGTCTCCCGCCCCAATCTTCCGCGTCTCCGCCCGCAGCTTCTCGAGCGCGGCGGCCACGGATTTTTCCAAGCCCCTCGCCTTTGCCGGGTCGAGCTTGGGAAGCTCGAATTTTTCGCCCGGTGTGATCCCGATCGCCTTCAGCTGTGTGAGGATCGTCGCTTCGGAGGCGGGCGGCGGATTGCTTTGCAGCAACATCGCGAGCCGGTCGAAAAACGCCTCTGCGCTCATGTTCTGCAGTTGCTCGACTGGCGGCGTCTTCATGTCGACGTTCGGATCGACCTTGCCCTGCGGCGCGACATAGCGCTTGCCGAAAGCCGAAAGCGGCGTGAGCTTGTAGCCGTCCTGGATCGCGCGGACGGCTGGGTAGTCAGCCGGTCCGTTCGTCTGCGTGCGGCCGATGATCCAGGCCATGTTCGTCGGGGATTTCAGCTCGGTGACGCCGTTGGGCAGCGTTCCCTGCCAGCCCGGGCCGGTGATCGCGAAATGGCCGGCCTTCGTCCCCGTCGTGCGCTTGCCGGGCGAGGCGAAGATATTGGTCCAGGCGTCGAGAATCGGCATCAGATAGTAGCGGCCATGCGTGTCGGGCGCCGAGAGCACGATCGGCTCGGCGGAGAGATCGAGGAAGGCCGCGGAATAGAGCGTGTCGACGTTCGGACGCACGACGTCCTTGAAGGAGGCGTCTGGGAAGCTTCGCGCGTTGACGAATTGATTGACCGGCGCCGCGAAGCCTTGTGGCTTCGCGACATTGGTTAACTTGGCCTTCGTGATGTCCATGATCACCAGCGGCAAGCCGTAGATGACAGCGTCGACGCCAATCTCGAGCGCCGCCTTTTCTCTGGCGGCGGCTTCCGCTTCTTCCTGCGCTTTGCGGTCGCCGCATCCCCCGAGCGCCGCGAAGGCTAGGACCAGAAGCCATTGAATCCATTTTACGCGCATGAACGCCTCCCCGTGGCCCTTGCTATGGCGACGACCGCAGACCTGGATCAAATATCGCGAGACAAATAGCAGCTTTTCCTGAAAATATGAATTCTCCGCAAATTGACCGCGCGCTCTGCCTTCTTCTAATGTCCGGACACCGAAATGGGGATGGAGTCCCCCGAAAGCGCCGCGATGGCTGATGACTCCTACAACCCCCTGGCGGGCGCGTGGGAGATCGTCGATGCGCAGTCGCTTTCATCTGTTTGGGCTCTTGCGTAGCTTCACCCTTCAATGACCAGCGAAGTCTCTAAATATCTGATGGTCGCGTTTGGCGGCGCGCTCGGCACGATCGCGCGCTATGCGCTCTCGGGCCTCGTCGCCACGCACATTGGCGAAACCTTTCCCTGGGGCACGATCGTGATCAACGTTTCCGGCTCCCTGGTCATCGGCTTCTTCGCGACGCTCACGGGGCCGGACGGCCGCATGTTCGTGGGCACGGAAATTCGACAATTCGTGATGATGGGCCTGTGCGGCGGCTTCACCACCTTCTCCTCATTCAGCCTGCAAACGCTGAATCTCGCGCGCGACGGCGAAATGGGGCTGGCGCTCGCCAATGTCGGGATTTCCGTTTGCTTTTGTCTTCTCGCCGTCTGGATCGGCCACCTGGCCGCAGCACAACTCAACCAACTTCCGGGATCGTGAGCATGACAATCGAGCGCGACGCGCTATTGCTGCGCATCTTCATCGGCGAGGACTCGAAGTTCAAGGGCCGACCCCTCTACGAAGCGATCGTGATGAAGGCGCGCGAGCTCCATCTCGCCGGGGCGACCGTCTTGCGTGGGCCGATTGGCTACGGTCATTCGAGCAAGCTGCGCTCGACGAAGATTCTTCGGCTCTCGGAGGACCTGCCGCTTATTATCGAAATCGTCGACAACGAGGAGAAGATCAGGGCCTTTCTGCCGTCGCTCGAGCCGATGATGGACCACGGCCTCGTCACGCTGGAGAAGGTGCAGGTGCTGCTCTACGGCAAGGACGTGAAGCACGAGCCCAGATGACGGCTTGACGGGGCGTCGTCTTGTCTTTAGTGGCAACGCTAAAGGACTGCGGGTTCTAGCCGCGTCCAGGGGATGGGGTGCCCCCTAAACCGCCGCAAAGGCTGATGACTCCTGCTTGTTCCGCGGCGCGCCTGCGCCGCTAACGGGAGGGTGTACCCATGAACCAGGAAATGGCTGTTTTTCTTGTGCCGCTGCTGCTCGCCGCGGGCGCTGTTTTGACGACGGGCGGCGGGCTCTATTTTTTCGGCATTAAGTTCCTCGCCAATGCGCGCCAGGCCGGCGCGTCGCTCGCCGGCGGAATCTTCATCTTCGCCGTTCTCCAAATCCTGCTCTATGGCAGCGCCACGGCCTTCTATAATGCGCAACAGCTCCAGACGTCGGACTGCGAGCTCCAGGGCGAGTCGTCGCATCCTGAGGCGCGGCTGGGCGCCGATCCGACCGTGCTGCACAAGGCCATCACGGCTTGCATGAAGGAGGCCGGCTACGAGTGGGTCGGCCAGCACAGGCAGTGCAAGGACGCGCCGGTCGCGACCAATCCCTATTGCTATCTCCCCACGGACGGTTTCGACCGCGCGATCACCTCGCTCCAGCTGAGCCTGCAGTAAGGAAAGAGCCTCCGCTTGCTCTCGACCCGCGCGGGCAGTCTGTGCTCCCGCGCGAGGCTTGCGCAGCCCTTGCTCTCTCTCGAACGCAGGTCGCCGCATGCCTTGGTACGACCCATGACGCGCTCGCCACGGCAAGCTTTAGAGCGCGTTCGGATGGCGTGAAATCATGCGATCGAAAGGAACCAAGCTCCGGACCAAAGCTTAGAGCATGTCCTGACCGGAAAAACCGCTTCGCACTTTTCCGTGACAGGCTCTAGAGCGCGATGCGAAAAAGTGGAAACCGGTTTTTCGCATAAATCGCGCTCTAAACTTTTAGAACCGATCACGCTGCGTTCAGGCGGTTCCTCCTGAACGCAGCGTGATCTAGCGAAACTAAATCCTACATCAATCCAACGCTTCCACTGGGAGGAATGATAATGAAAAAGCTCGCCTTCGCCGCAACGACCGCGGCGCTGATCTGCTGCGGCCCTACCCTCGCCTTCGCCGCGGAACAATGGCTCGTGACCGAAGAGAACCTGGGCGGCGTCAAGGGCGGCCAGGGCAATTGGAGCGTCACGCGGGAAGGCAATAAGATCAAGGGAACCGCGGACATCCAGTCCGACAACGGCTCGATGCTGACCTATAAGGTCGACGGCGAGGTGGCCGGCAGCAATTACACGATCACGATGAGCGATCGCTCGGACGGCAAGAAGGGCTGCGTCTGGAACGGACATCCGCCGTCGGGCGCCGGGTCGCAGCAGCAGGGGCTCGTCGGCTACGCCGAATGCGAAGGCACGAAAATGATCCTGCGCGCGAGCATCTTCGGCAAGTAGCCGATCTGGCGCAATTACCCTCCCCGTAACGGGGAGGGAGTCTCGCCAACAACTCGGCTGAGAGGTCGCGAGTGCCGGCTCGACCTCACTCCATCCGCTCCGGAAGCCTGTCTTCCTGCGCGAGATTCGAGAAGCGCGTAATCTCGGCCTCGAAGGCGAGCTGCACGGTTCCGGTCGGTCCATGGCGCTGCTTGCCGAGGATCGCTTCGGCGCGGCCATGCGCCTGCTCCATTTCGGACATCCATTTAATGTGCTCTTCCGTGCCCTCGCGCGGCTCGCGGTTTCGCAAGTAATATTCCTCGCGATAGACAAAGAGCACGACGTCGGCGTCCTGCTCGATCGAGCCGGATTCGCGCAGGTCCGAGAGCTGCGGCCGCTTGTCCTCGCGCGACTCGACCTGGCGCGAGAGCTGCGAGAGCGCGAGGATCGGCACGTTCAGCTCCTTGGCCAGCGCCTTGAGTCCCGTGGTGATCTCGGTCAATTCCTGCACGCGATTATCGTTGCGCGCCTTGGAGCCGGCGAGCAGTTGCAGATAGTCGACGACAAGGAGATCGAGCCCTCTCTGGCGCTTCAAGCGACGCGCCCGCGCGGTAAGCTGCGCGATCGATATGCCGCCGCTCTGATCGATGTAGAAGGGAATGCTCTGCATCTCGCGCGCGGCTTCGGTCAGGCGGCGAAACTCGTGCTCGCCGATGTCGCCGCGCCGCACCTTGTAGCTCGGCACGCCCGACTGCTCGGCGATGACGCGCGTCGCGAGCTGCTCGGACGACATTTCGAGCGAGAAGAAGCCGACGATGCCGCCGTTGATCGTGCGGCGCGAGCCGTCGGGCTCGGTCTCGCACTCATAGGCGCGCGCGACATTGAAGGCGATGTTCGTCGCGAGCGCCGTCTTGCCCATGCCGGGACGCCCCGCGATGATGATGAGGTCCGACTTTTGCAGCCCGCCCATCTTCTCGTCGAGGTCGACGAGACCCGTCGACAGGCCGGAGAGATGGCCATCGCGCTGGAAGGCGGCGTTCGCCATGTCGATCGCGAGCGTCAGCGCCTCGGAAAATCGCTGGAAGCCGCCGTCGTAACGGCCCGTCTCGGCGATCTGATAGAGCTTGCGTTCGGCCTCTTCGATCTGCTGGCGGGGCGAAGAATCGACCGGCGAGTCATAGGCGAGATTGACGACATCCTCGCCGATCGTGATCAGCTCGCGCCGAACCGCGAGATCGTGGATCATCCGCCCATAATCCTCAGCGTTGATGATCGTCGTGGCTTCTGCGGCAAGCCGCGCGAGATAGGCTTGAATCGTCACGCCCTCAGGGAGCTCGATGCCGCCGAGATGGGTTTTCAGCGTCGTGACCGTGGCGAGCTTTCCCAGCCTTATGAGTTGCGCGCAGGTTTCAAAAATGCGCCGATGCAGCTCCTCGCAAAAATGCTCCGGCTTCAAGAAATCCGAGACGCGGTCGAAGGCGTCGTTGTTGATCAGCAGCGCGCCGAGCAGCGCCTGCTCGGCCTCGATATTGTGCGGTGGGATGCGCGCGGAGGGCTCGGCGACCGTATAAAGGCGCCGAGGCGACAGGGCTTCGATAGCGGGCATGGCGGCGCTGCGGTTGGAGCTGAATTCCCCGGCCTGCATACGCGACGCGGAGGCTGTCGGAGACTGAGGCGAGATTGGCGGAAAGCGCCGCGTCCCGCAACCGAAGAGTCGGCTGCGAAGCGTCTTGCCCTAGCTATGCAGGCTATCAACAGGGCCGAAATATTTTTCTCGCGCCTTTGCAAAACAGGGTTTGCGTTTGAGCGAATCGATCGCCGCGAGCGCCGGTCGCGCGAATCACTTTCGTCCTTCGAGCGTCCAGACGAGGATCGCCGCGCCAAGGAGCGCGCAGAGCGCCGGCAGCCCGAGCGCGAGCGGCGTGGTTCTCACCCCCTTCAGGGCGGTCGCGGCGCCATGCTTGACCCCGATCCAATCGGCGCCGCCGTAAAGACTCGATTCGCGCATCTCGACGAGCCTTGGCAGCACGATCCTCTCGTCCCCGCCCGGCGCTAAGCGGCGCACCGTGCCGCCCGTCGCCTCCGCGAGGGGGCGCAGCTTCTCTTCCGTCGAGGCGACCTCGCGGAATTCGCGGGGGTTCTGCGGACCCACATTGGCGAGCGCCGTCAGGCCGCCGCTGTCGAAGTGATAAAGCCCCATTTGCGCGCCGGAAATATCGGCGCGGTAGAGTCCGGGTTCCTTGGGCGCCCAGGCGATCTCGCTTTTTTCGCCGGAGGGCGCGGTGACAATGAGCGGCTCCGGGGCGTCCTTGAGGCTCTGGCGCTCGACGATAATGTCGCGCCCAGAGGTCGTCGCGCGCAGCGACTCTTCTTCCAGCTCCGGCTCTTTCAAGAGCCAATGCGCGAGCCGGCGCGTGAGGTCGACATGCGGACCGCCGCCGTCATAGCCGCGCGCCCAGAGCCATAGCTGGTCGGTGAGCAGCATGGCGACGCGGCCCTTGCCCTCGCGCGAAAGCACGAGCAGCGGCTTGTCGTTCGCGCCGGAAAGCAGCGTCTGGCCCTTGACGAGCGTCGCGTCGACCTGACGAAACCATTCTCCCCAGGCCGGCGGCGTCGATTTCGCGCCTTCGAGCCCGCGCGTGACGGGATGCCGCTCGCCGTCCTTCGCCACATGAGGGCGAAAGGCCTGCTCATAGACCTCCCCGTCGGGCCGCGCCGGCAGAATAGACGTAAGCGGCGAGTAATAAAGGCCCCGCAGCGTCGCGTAATCGGCGTCGACCATCGCGAGGAAGGCGCCGCCGCCCTCGACGTAATTGGCGATGTTCTCGAAATAGAGGCTCGGCAGCAGCGTCTGGCTCGAATAGCGATCGAAGATGATGAGATCGAAATCCTTGATCCGCCGCCCGAAAAGATCGGCGGTCGGAAAGGCGATCAGCGACAGCTCCGAGGGCGGCGCGCCAGTCAGCTTGTCCGGCGGGCGCAGAATGGTGAAGTGCACGAGCTCGACATTGGCGTCGGCGCGCAGAAGATTGCGCCAGCTGCGCTCGCCCTGATGCGGCTCGCCAGAGACGAGCAAAACCTTGAGCCGGTCGCGCACGCCTTCGACGACGACGACGCCGCGGTTGTCGACGTCAGTGATCTCGCCGTCGACGGCAGGCGTCTCGAGCTCGACGACATTGGGGCCGCCATGCTCGATCGCGACGGGTATTTCGACGATTTCGCCAAGCCGCGCGTGGCGTCGCGCAATCACCGCGCCGTCGCGCTTGGCCACGATCTCAGCCCCGCCGCCTTGGGCGACGCCCGTCTGCGCAGGGCTGTCGACGACGCGCAAGCGCATGACGACCTCCTTGCCGACGACGCCAAAATGCGGCGTCTCGACGAGATCGAGCCTGCGGTCGCGCTCTCCCGCGCGTCCCGTGATCAGCGCGTGCAGCGGCGCCTTGAAGCCCAGCGCCTCGGGCTTTGCCGGGATATCGTGGACGAGGCCGTCGGTCACGAGAATTGCGGCGCCGACGCGTTCGGGCGGCGTGTCCGCGAGCGCCTTGGCTAGGCCCGCGAACAGCTTGGTGCCTTCGGCCTCGGTCCCAACCGTGACGAAGCGCGGCTCGAGATCGGGAAAGCGAGAAAGCGCCGCCTCGAGCTCGCGGCGAGCCATGTCGACCTGCCGCGCGCGGCCGCCAAGCGTCTGGCTTTCGCTCTCGTCGAGCACAACGGCGACGACGCTCTTTTCCTTCTCTCGCTCCGCCTCGAGCAACATCGGATTGGCGAGCGCGAGGAAAAAGAGCGCGAGCGCCAGCGCGCGCCAGAGCGCCCGCCGCTGTCCCTTGTAGAGAGAGAACGCAAGAAGCGCCAACGCGACGAGGCTCAGCAGCGCCAAGGCCGGCCAGGGGACGAGCGGCGAGAAGACGAGCGAGAGATCGGTCACGATAGCGCTCTGTCTTCCCTTTTGCGGCAAGTGGAAACGAAATGATCACTCATGTGACGCCACGCTGCGCCCTCGTGGCCGCATCCCACAGCTGAGAAAGTCATCATAGAGGGCTAACTGGTTGTGGGAATGGCGTAGGACAAGCGCACCCTTCCCAGCCGAAAGAAATAGACGCCTTTTCCTTCACGGAACCACCTCGAAATGGGACATCATTCCCATGTCCTCATGCTCGAGCACGTGGCAATGGAAAGGATAGCAGCCCGTGTAGCCCGGTGGGAAGAAAACGAGCAGCTCAAGCAGCTCATTCGACTGCACGCGCACGGTGTCGTGCCGGCAGAGCTTGTCGAACTCGTTCTTACGCTGGTTGGCCGTGGGCGCGAAGCTATTCGTGTCCGCCTGTAACCGCCATCTGCCCGTCACGACGAAATTGACGAGATGCATATGGTAGGGGTGCATATCGGGCACGCCGACATTGCCCTTGTCATCAACGACGCCGGCGAGCAAGGGCTGAGCATTGCCGATGTTGGCGACGTACCAGCGCTCATAGGTCCCGGCCTTCGGGGTCGCCGCCGGCGCATGGAGCTTGGCGTAGCCCGGTTTCTCGCCTTTCGCGGCTGCGTCGTCGATGAGCCGTTCCGGCGGATAGTTGTCAAACCAGCTCGCGCGCGCAACAAAATAGTTCTTCGTCGCATCCGCTGACCCCGCTGGGGGGTTGGAGCCGTTGAGGTCCACCGAGAAGGGAATGGCGAAAGCGGTCCGGCCGTCCTTCGGGTCGGCCGGCGATAGCTCCCAGATCTGCGTGTCCCGCCAAGGGCCGAGCGCATAGGGATTCCACTGAGGGTCGCCAGGCTGCGCATCCTTATTGAAGCCGATCCCCAAAGCGTCGTTCATGAGCACGACGAAGCGATTCCTCGCAATGGCGGCTCCCTGGGGCGCTTGCAGAGCGCCCTCGCGCCATTCGAAACCGTCCTCGCTCGCGGCGCTAGCCAGGATGTTCGAAAGCTGCGCCTCATCCAACGCGCCCGCGCGCGTCTTCGTCACATCGATGCAGAATTCCATCGCATTGGCGACGCGGATCGCCGCGATCGACGCCAGAAGCTGTCGCTGCGCGCCCGCGTCGAAGGTGAGCACAGAACTCGCCACGCTCGGCGCTGGATCATTCGGGCCCGCGCCCGCGGGCTTCGGAAAGCCCGCGAGGGGTTCCGTCGTCCGGAAGATCGCTTCCGGCCAGTCTCCGGCCTGCGCCGAAGCCACAGCGAGATTGACGAGCCGCAAGGAGCGCGTCGGAACGACCGCGCCCATGTCGTCCTTGCGCGCCTCGATCGACGTCAGATCGAGGAGAAGATCGAGCCGTTCGCCCGGCGCCAGCAAGATGTGATCCGTTTGGCCGAGTCGCTGCGGCTCGGGAAACAGGCCCCCGTCATTGCCGATGACGGTGATGAGGTCCGAGTAGCCGACGCGGGACGGCTCGGGCGCCGCGAGATAGTTCCAAGGCGCCGGGTCGATCAGCGCCAGCGCGAAAGTCCGCGCATGCGATCCATTGAGCACGCGCAGGCGATAAATCTTACGCTCGACCTCGTGAAAAGGCGAAGGCCGGCCATTCACGAAAATCGTGTCGCCGAGATATTCAGGGCGATCGAAGTCGTCTGGGAAGGTGGGAACCCCCGCCCAGTAGTCGAGCTTCTCGAAGCCGCAAGCAAACTTGCGGTCCTGGAGAACAAGCGGGATCTCCTGCCCCGCCCCGCCGATAAGCGAGAGAATCTCGTCGTCGGCCTTGTCGCGTATGAAATAGATGCCCGCGAGTCCCGCATGCACCTGGACCGCCGTATTGTCCATGGCGTGGTCGTGGAACCAGAGCATGCAGGAGCGCTGATCGTTCGTGTAGCGATAAGGCCGCGCCGACGGGAACTCATAGGGATTTCCTGGAAAGCTCGCAGGATGCAGCGGCCAGCCGTCCGAGCTTCCCTGCACGCGCGCGCCGTGAAGATGCGTGACGACGCCGACTGACGGGTTCATCCCCTTCCACACCGGCGCCCCGTACTGCATCGGGATCGGATTGATCGGGGGCGGCTCGAGTGTCGCCTCATGGTTCGGCTCCATCGGCGGCATCGAACCTATGGCGTTCTCCCAGCAGACATCGAGCGTCACGCCCCGACGGATGTTGAAGACAGGTCCGAGCGCGACGTCGAGAGGATGGTGATGGTTGTCCTCTTTGGAGCCGACACGGACATAGCGCCAAGCGTTGGGGTCCTGCGCCGGCGCGGGCCTCGCGTCGCTGAACTTCACGCGACGCGGCTCGATTCTGATCCGGACTTCGGCGTGGGCCGTGAATGTCTGCGGAGCGTCAAAAGCGGCAAGCGGCAAGGAATCTTCGAACATGGGCGTTTCTCCTCAAAAGGGCTGCGGCGAAGGAACCGCTCGAGATTATCCGGGAAAACTGCGCGAAAAAGGAAAAAGGCGTCGGCGCGCGAAAAGCGCGGCGCCGACGACTCATGGAGCGGTCTGCTACCGCGCGGAAAAGGCGTTGCAGCTGTCGATCTTGCCCGATTGCAGTCCGCGCTCGAGCCATTCGACGCGCTGCGCCGAAGAGCCATGCGTGAAGGAATCGGGGACGACGACGCCTTGCGAGGCGCGCTGCAGACGATCGTCTCCAATCGCCTGCGCCGTCGCGATCGCCCTCTCGACGTCGCCCTTCTCCAGGAACTGGCGCCTGGCGTTGCCATTGGCGGCCCAAACTCCCGCGAGGCAGTCGGCCATCAGCTCGACGCCCACGGAAAGCGCATTGGCTTCGGAGCGGCTCGAGGCGCGCGCCTGCGCGCGTTGCACCTGCGGCAGAATGCCCAGCAGGTTTTCGATGTGATGTCCCATCTCATGCGAGATCACATAGGCGTAGGCGAAATCGCCGCCGCCGCCGAATTTCGTCTTCAGATCGCGAAAGAACGCCGTGTCGAGATAGATCTTGCGATCGATCGGACAATAGAAGGGTCCCATCGCCGCGCGCGCCGCGCCGCACTCCGAATAGGTCTGACCGTCAAACATGACGAGCGTCGGCGCCTGAAAGCGGATGTTCTTTTGCGCCGGTAGAACTTGGCTCCAAACCGCTTCGTTCTCGCCCAAGACCTTCGAGACGAATTGGCCGAGTTGATCGTTCGGCGCGCCAGGCTTGGAGGCCGGCGCGCTTTGCTCGTTCGCCTCCTGGCTCCCGCGCCGCATGTTGTTCACCATCTCGGCGCCGCCGATCAGCACCGCCGGATTGATGCCGGTGAAATAGCCGATGAGGCCGAGGATGATGATCGTGCCGAATCCGAGACCGCCCGCGCCGACACGCCGGCCGCCGCTGGCGACTTGCTGCTGCCCGCGGCGATCCTCGATGTTTTCCGAGCTTTGGAAATCTTCCCACTTCATCGCCTGCTGCTCCTCGGCGCCGTCAACGAACGTCGGCGCCGCCTCCTTAGAGAGCGGCGCCGGGTTTCCTTGAAGGCCTTAGACTAGCAGTCGAAAATGCTGTTGAGTAGGGGCGTCCAGGCGCGAGCCGCTAATAAAGCCCGCCCGGAACTTTCTGATCGATGTCAGTCTGCGCCGCGGTGGCCGGGTCGCCGGCATATTCAGGCGGCGCCGTGCCAGGGCGATAGGCCTCGAGGATGGAGCCGGGGCCTGAAGCGCGCATGCCGCTCGACGGGTTGACGGAGATGAGCTTGATGCCGGGCGGCACGCGGAAGGGCGTGTCCGGCTTATCCTTGAGCTCCACCGTCATGAAGTCACGAAAGATCGGCGCGGCGTAGAGCGCCGCCTGCGCATGGTCGCCCATCGAGCGGGGCCTGTCGTAGCCCAGGAACACGCCGACGCAGAGATCGGGCGAGAAGCCGATGAACCACAGATCCTTGGCCTCGTTCGTCGTGCCGGTCTTGCCGGCGAGATGCTTGCCGACCGCCTTGATCGAGACGCCGGTGCCGCGCTGGATCACGCCCTCCATGATCGAGGTGATCTGATAGGCGGTCAATTCGTCGATGACCGGCTCCTCGCGCTTGTCGACGAGCTTAGGCTCGTTCTGATTATCCCACTTGGGCGCATCACAGCCGAGGCACTGCCGCTCGTCATGACGGTAGACAGTATGGCCCGAGCGATCCTGGATGCGGTCGATCAGCGTCTCCTTGATGCGCTTGCCGCCATTCGCGAGCATGGAATAGGCCGTCACCATGCGCATCAGCGTCGTCTCGCCGGCGCCGAGCGACATGGAGAGATAGGGCGCGAGATCGTCATAGATGCCGAACCGGCGCGCATATTCGGCGATGAGCGGCATGCCGAGATCCTTGGCGAGGCGAACCGTCATCATGTTCTTGGAGTGCTCGACCCCATAGCGCAGCGGGTGCGCGCCGGTGCCCTGCCCGCCCTCGAAATTTTCCGGGCTCCAGACCGAGCCGTCGGGCTGCACGATCGCGATCGGCTCGTCGAGAATTTGCGACCCGGGCGTGTAGCCCTCGTTGAGCGCCGCCGCATAAACGAAGGGCTTGAAGGAAGAACCCGGTTGGCGCAGCGCCTGCGTCGCGCGGTTGAACTCCGACTGATCGAAGGAGAAGCCGCCGACCATCGCCAGCACGCGACCCGTGTAAGGGTCCATCGCGACAATGGCGCCGGAAATTTCGGGGATCTGGCGAAGCCGATATTGCCCGGCTCGATTGGGGAGCGGATCGACATAGACCACGTCGCCAGGAGTGAGCGCCGTGCGGATCGAACGGCCCGTCCAGCGCACGCCCTCGGCCGGCAACACGCCGGTCTCGCGCTCGCGCGCGACCTCGCCCGATTTTTCGCGGCCCGGCTGCAGGCCGATGCGCGCCTGAGCGTCGTTCGCCTCGAGCACGACAGCGAGCCGCCAGGGCTTCACATCGCCGAGTTCCGGGATCGCCGCGAGCGCCACGCCCCAATCGCTCGATATGTCGATATGGTTCATCGCGCCGCGGAAGCCATGGGCCTCGTCGAAGCGCACCAGGCCGTCGGCGAGCACTTTTCGCGTCAGCGCCTGCATCTTGGGATCGAGCGTCGCGCGCACCGAAAGCCCGCCCTCGTAAAGCTTCTTCTCGCCATACATCTCGAGGAGCTTGCGACGCACCTCCTCGGCGAAATAGCCGGCGACATAGGTGTTGGGCGAGAGCACGCGCGGATTGACGTTCAGCGGCTCCGCCTTCGCTTTAGCGCCTTCTTCGGGCGTGATCGCGCCGTCGGCCACCATGCGGTCGATCACATAATTGCGCCGTTCGACCGCGCGGTCGCGATGCTGAAAGGGATGATAGTTGTTGGGCCCCTTGGGCAGCGCCGCGAGATAGGCCGCCTCGGCGATCGTCAGCTCGTTGACCGACTTGTTGAAATAGTTGAGCGCCGCGGCCGCGACCCCATAATTGCCGAGACCGAGGAAGATCTCGTTGAGATAAAGCTCGAGGATGCGGTCCTTCGAATAGGTCGACTCGATCCGGAAGGCGACGAGCGCTTCGCGGATCTTGCGGTCAAAGGAGCGCTCATTGCCGACGAGGAAGTTTTTGGCGACCTGCTGGGTGATCGTCGAGGCGCCCTGCATGTGCCGGCCGCCCTGGGCGATGACCGCGAGGGCGCGCACCACGCCTTCGGGATCGATGCCCTTATGCGTGTAAAAATTCTTGTCCTCCGCCGAAATGAAGGCCTGCTTGACCATCTGAGGAATGGCGGAGCTCGGAAGATACAGGCGGCGCTCATGGGAATATTCGGCGAGGATCGAACCGTCGCCGGCGTGCACGCGCGTCGTGATGGGCGGCTCGTAGTTTTGGAGCTGCGCCGTGTCCGGCAGATCGCGCTGATAAACCTGGACGAGCCCATAGGCTATGACGGCCCCGACCATGAACAGGATCGCGCCGGTCGCAAACAGAAAGCCGATGAACCGGAAAAGCAGTCGCATTGAGAGCTTCCTCGTCGCGCTCGGAAGACTAGGCCCGTCGCCGGACCCTGTCCAATCGCGCGGATTGTTGACGCGGGGCGCCGAGCGCCTCACGCTGAAGGGCTTGCGTGAATTTTGTGGTTAATTAGCGGCGAAGTTCGAAGCTATTTCAACGACGCGCGCGAAGTTGCGGGATGGGCTCGGAAATAAGCGTCTATCGCCTCGGCCACGCCCTCGGCGGCGCGGTCGCGCCAGGCGGGGGAAGTCAGATTCGAAAGGTCCGCCTCGCTCGACAGATAGCCGAGCTCCAGCAGCGCCGAAGGCACGTCATGCGCCTTCAACACCACGAAGCTCGCCGAGCGGCTCGGATTCTTATTGAGGCTCGCCGTTTCCCGCCATTTCGAGAGCAACGTCTGCCCGAACTCGCGGCCCAGCGCCCGGGTTTCGCGCCGTGCGAGATCGAAAAGGATGTCGCCGACCTCCTCGGCTTTGGCGTTCACTTCGACTCCCGCCGCCTGGTCGGCGAGATTCTCCTTCTCGGCGATGCGCGCGGATTCGGCGTCCGAAGCGCGGGCCGCGACCGTGTAGATGGTTGCGCCGCGCACGCTCGCCTCGCCTAATGTGTCTGCGTGAATGGAGAGGAATAGCGAGGCGCTATGTTCCCTCGCGAAGCGCACGCGGTCGTTCAAGGGAATAAAGATGTCCTCCTCCCGCGTGAGCGCGACCCGCTGCCTCCCGCGCGCCTCGATTTTCGCCTTCAAAGCCCGCGCAAATTCGAAAACGACCATTTTCTCCATATCGCCGTGCCGGCTCTGCGCGCCCATGTCGACGCCGCCGTGCCCCGGATCAAGCACGACGAGGGGAAGCTGGCCCATTTCGGCGGCGGCGGGCTCGCGCACGGCCGGGGCCGGGCCTGCGCCGGCCTCGGCAGCCTCCGCCTTGACGCGTTGGGCGACCGCGGCAGCGAAAGCAGCGGGATTTTCGGCGACGAGATCGATTTCCAGCCGCGCGCCCTCCGGCCGCACGACGCTTTCGACGCGCCCCGCCTTCGCCGGTCGCGTCAGGTCGATGACGATGCGCGAGCGGCCGGGCGCGAAGCGGCCGAAGCGGAAGGAGCGAATCAGCGAGGCCTCAGAATCAGCCGTCGCGCCGCGCTGCCGTGGCGAAGCGGATGCGGGAGCGCCGACCGCCGGATCGATCAGAAAGGCGACTTCCGGAAGGTCCACGACGATCCGCGGCCCCGTCGCGGCGAAGGCTGAAGCGGTCGTCGGCGCCGTCAGCTCGAAGATCAGGCGCGTGGTTGCGCCGTCGCGGTCGATCCTGGCGGCGATCGCCGAGACTTTGGCGTCCGCCGCCGCCACGGCCGCTGGAGCGGCGGGCACCGCGGTTTCGGCGAGGCTCTGGCCGCCGCAGAAGATGAGGAACGACAAAAGAATCGCCGGAACGGCTGCGGCCCGGCGCCGGGCCAGGGCGAGAATTGGAATCAAGGCTCTTTTCCCGTCCGAGGTTTAGGGAGGCTTAACGGCAAAATTAGCGCTCCGCCAGGACTTTTGGCAGTTCTCGACAGATTCTAGGGGGTTAGAGGGGCTTGCCCGCTTGCGGCGCGGAACCGGCGACGCTATTAAAAGGGAAGGACGCCGCGCCGGCCCCTCGCCCCGCGAGACCCGGAGCCGCGCGGCGAGCCGCTCACCCGACGACCGCCACTCCCTAGGAGGGCATCGTCGCTTCGAAGGGGTTTTGTGCGCCCCGAAAGGTCTTTCGTGACGCGTTACCGGCGAGCTCGCGCGGATTGGACCGCGACGCGCCCGATGCGGTCGATCGGCTTCGCTGGCGCGGAGCAGGTCGCCGGACCGGGGGCGCAAGCTCGCTCCGGTCATCTCCCGCCGGCTTCGACGGACGACGCACATAGCTTCGCCCCGTCGTCGCTGATCAATCTGCCTTCGGGCCCGAACGCTCTGGAGCGAATTGTGCAAGAGTTGAGAAGCTCTTGTGGTCAAATCTCGCTTCGAGTCTGTGATTCTAGCGCGGTTCCTCATCCCTTGAACGATGCCGTTTCGGGGACGAGCGCGCGAGGCGTCTCGATGGGCCCCGACAGGCTCTCCCCATCCTTCCTATCCAGCTTCGGCGCGATACGCCGTCGGTCGGCAGCGGCCGCGAGTCCAAAACGAAGGCTCGCCCAGCCCTGCCCCGACCCATCGCGCGCGAGGCGAGAACGAGTCCCCCATGGCCAACAAAATGCTGATCGACGCCTCCCACCCGGAAGAGACCCGGGTCGTGGTGCTGCGTGGGAATAAAGTCCAGGAATTCGATTTCGAAGCCGCCGATAAAAAACCGCTCCGCGGCAATATCTACCTCGCGAAAGTGACTCGCGTCGAGCCGTCCTTGCAGGCGGCCTTCGTCGATTACGGCGGTAACCGCCACGGATTTCTGGCTTTCGCCGAGATCCATCCCGATTATTACCAGATCCCAGTCGCGGACCGGCTCGCACTGCTCGAAGAAGAAAACCGCGCCCATCTTCAGGCCGAAGACGAGGAGCCGCGGCCGCAACAGCAGACCCGCGGCCGGCGCTCTCGGCGCCGTCGTTTCGAATCAGCCGAGAAGCGCCAGCGCACGGACGAGACGCTGAGCGAGGCGGCGCCAGACGAGAGTTTGAACGAGGCGCGGGAGACGGAGTCTTCGGAAGCGCTCGCAACCTTTTCGGAAGAGTTCGCAACCCAAGCGGCGCCAGAGGCCATAGAGATACCCTCTTTCGAGACGGCGGCGCCCGAACCGGTCATCGACGCCGAAATCGCCGCGGCGCCAGAGATCGAGCAGATCCCGGAAGCCCAGGTCGAAGCGACCGAGGACAGGCCCCTGACCGAGGCCGAGCCCGCCGCCGCCGAGCACGAGACCTTGTCGGTCGATCCGTCGGGCTTCGGCGTCATCGAGCTCGGCACGGTCGACGAGGGCGAGCCTCAAGCGGTTGAGCAGGATCACGAAGCCAAGGCTCGCCGCCAGGACGAACGCGACGAAGCCGCGCAGCGGCTGCGCGAGGCGCGACACGAGCCGGAAAGTGAAGAGGAAGAGGAAGAGGAAGAGGCGGAAGACGAGGAGCAGCACGTCGAGCACATCGGCGGCGACGCCATGGAGGAGGTTCCTTACCGAGCCCCGCGCATGCGCCGCCAATACAAGATCCAGGAGGTAATCAAGCGGCGTCAGGTGCTGCTCGTGCAGGTAGTCAAGGAAGAGCGCGGGAACAAAGGCGCGGCGCTGACAACCTATCTTTCGCTCGCCGGTCGCTTCTGCGTGCTGATGCCCAACACGGCGCGCGGCGGCGGCATCTCGCGCAAGATCACCGACGGCGCCGACCGCAGACGCCTCAAAGAGATCGTCCAGGAACTCGAAGTGCCGGAAGGCATGGGCGTGATCCTGCGCACAGCCGGCGCAACCCGCACGAAGCCCGAGGTCAAGCGCGACTTCGAATATCTGCTGCGCATGTGGGAAAGCGTGCGGGAGCTGACGCTGCGCTCGAGCGCCCCGAACCTCGTCTATGAGGAAGGCTCGCTCATCAAGCGCGCTATGCGCGATCTCTACGGACAGGACATCGACGAGGTTCTCGTCGCGGGAGCGGAGGCGCACCGCGAGGCCCAGGCCTTCATGCGCATGCTGATGCCGAGCCATGCCCGCAACGTCAAGCTCTACCGCGAGCCGACGCCGATCTTCGCGGAGGCCGGCGTGGAAGCCCAGCTCGACGCGATGTTCTCCAATCAGGTCACGCTGAAGTCGGGCGGCTATCTCGTCATCAACCAGACCGAGGCGCTCGTCGCGATCGACGTGAACTCGGGACGCTCCACGCGCGAGCACAACATCGAGGACACGGCGCTACGCACCAATCTCGAGGCCGCCGACGAGGTCGCGCGCCAGCTGCGCTTACGTGACCTCGCGGGCCTCATCGTCGTCGACTTCATCGACATGGAGGAGAGCCGCAACAATCGTTCGGTCGAGCGCAGAATCAAGGAGGCGCTGAAGAACGATCGCGCGCGCATTCAGGTTGGGCGCATCTCGCATTTCGGCCTGCTGGAGATGTCGCGCCAGCGTATCCGGGCGGGTGTCGTCGAGGGTTCCACCGCGCCCTGCCCGCATTGTGCGGGCGCCGGCACGATTCGCTCGACGGCCTCGATCGCGCTGCATGTGCTGCGCGTGCTCGAGGAGGCGCTCGTCCGCAGCGCTGCGCATGACGTCGTGCTGCGCACACGCTCGCCTGTCGCACTCTACATCTTGAACCAGAAGCGCGCGCATCTGCAGGCCATGGAGCACCGCTTCGGCGTGCACATCATGGTCGCCGCTGACGACTCGCTCACGGGCGCGAATTACCATGCGCTGGAGCGCGGCGAACCGGCCAGCGGTTTGCGGGCGAGGCCTTCGCCGCAGCATTTGCGCGTCGATTCCCTGCCGCCCGAGCTCGCTCAGGAGGAAGCCGAGGAAGCGGAAACCACGGTGGACTTTGCCGAAGCGAGATCCCCCATGGCCGAAGGGCGTCCGAGAGCGTCTGAAGAGCCCGAGGAGGCCGAGCTCGCGGCGGGCGGCGCCGAGGGCGACGAAGAGGACGCCGACGCTCAGCCCCGCTCGCGCCGGAGACGCCGACGACGGGGACGCGGCAGCGGTCGAGACGACTTTGCTGCGAACCTTGGCGAAGCTCCCGAAGCCTATCCGGAGCAGCTTCAGCGGGATGAACAGGCGCAACCTTCCGATGAGGGGCTGGCCTTTATGGCTCAGCTCGCGGGTCAGCCCACCGCAGACGGCGAGACCCGCCGGCCCACGCGCGGGCGCGGCCGCGGCCCCGGGCGCTGGACCCGCTCCACGCCGCTAGCCCCCGAGTACCGCAATCCGCAGGCTCTCCCTGAGGGTGAGCCCGTCGCCGCAGAAGCCGTGACCGAAGAGCCGCGCGGCGAGGAGCCTTTGGAGTCGCCTGCGCAGGTGGCCGCAGCGGCGGAGCCGGCGCAGGAGGCTATAGCGGTAGAGTCGGCTCCCGAGGCTCCGCAGGAAGTCAAGACGATCGAGACGCCCCTGCCCGAGCCCGAGACAGCCCGAGAGTCGGCGCCCATCGAGATCGACGCCGCCGCAGAGGTGGACGAGCAGCCCGCGCAGAGCCACGCCGCGCGCTCGGAGGTGGTCATCACCGAAGCGGACCCGTCCGCGCCCAAAAAGGGCGGCTGGTGGCAGCGCGCCCGGGCGACATTCGGGGGTTAGACCGCTGTAGAAGAACTCAGCTCGCGGTCCCGCCAGGTTGGGACCGCGGGCGTCAGCTTCGCTTTATGCGTGGCCTGTCGTCTTCTTGCCCAACAGATAAAAGCAGGGAACAATCCCTTTTCCCTTCAACTCGACGTTGAATCCTTCCGAGAAAAGAAAGTCATCGGCCAGGCGAATTTTTACCGACTCAGAGACCTGTATTTCATTGGGAGTAGAGGAATTTTCATAGCGGCTGGCGAGATTTACGACGTCACCCCATAGATCGTACGAGAACTTCTTCTTGCCGAGGACGCCTGCCGCCACCGTGCCGGTGTGAATGCCCATCCTCATCTCTATTGCGCAGGGATAGATGGAAGAGAAATTCTTGACGAAGGCGATCGCCTCCAGCGCAAACTCCGCAACATGCTGGCAGTGTAGCGCATCGCGATTGGGAATGCCGCCGACGACCATATAGCTGTCGCCGATGGTTTTTATTTTCTCGACGCCGTGCTTTTCGCTCAAATCGTCGAACTTGCCGAAAAGCACGTTCAATAAATTGACTGTTTCATGGGGACCCAACCTTGCGGATAGCTCCGTGAATCCAACGATATCAGAGAAAAACACGGTAACCTCTGGAAAAACCTCCGCGATGACCTCTTCTCCGCCTTGGAGCCTCTGCGCGATCGTGGCGGGAAGAATATTATGTAAAAGCTTCTCCGAGCGCATTCTCTCATTGTCCAATTCAAGAGCGGTTTTTTCCGAAATTGATATCTTCTCCTTCAGCGACTCAAACGCGCATTTCAAATTCTTGGTCATGGAGCCAATGGCCGCAGCCAACTCGCCAATCTCGTCGCTTCCAGCGACAGACATTTCTACGTCCAGATTGCCCTTGCTGATCTCCTTGACGGCGCGCAACAATCGCCCTGTCCGCTGAAAAAAATATTTTTGCAAGACAATCATATATGCAACAACAATCAAAAATAGCGCCCCACCAAGGTAAATGTTTGTTTTGATGAGCTGAGACGCGAATTGCTCATTTTGATTAAGAATGTTCCTAAATCTCTCCCGCACCCTCGTTTTGAGATCATAAACGAGCTTGCTTAGCTCGCCATTGTCTTTCAAATAACCCTCTCCGTACAGCAACTTGTCCGCCAGAGCCATATCCGGCTTTCCTTTTTTTATGTAGACGCCGGTTCCATCGTCGAACTCGCCGATGGCGGCGTGCATGGCGCGTCGCTCCGCCATCGTCATTTTTAATATGAGATCCTCGGCTTTCTTCAGAATATTGAACTCTTCAATCGTCAAGTCCAGCTGCAAGAATTTACTATCGAGTGAAACAGCTCCTTGCTTGTCACTTGCCGGTTCCGCCAAAATATTAGCTCCCACGAGATCCCAATATTCCCAGCCATATTCCGCCGGTCTCGCGATCTTTCCGTCGAAAATATCCATGAGCTCATTGTAATTGCGCCACTTGACGGGGTCCTTGGTCGCGACGAATCCTCGCGCAAATCGCGTCCCCCATTGGGAGGAAATCGTTAGATCATCTGAAAGAGTCGTTATTTGCGCCGAGCGAGCCTCCGATTCAATTCTTTGCTTGTCCGCCTCCCCCAGAAAGAAAGCGAGAACCAGGTTCGCGCCGGCAAACAGCAGCAGCGTCAAGAAAAACAGGGCGAAGAGGGTCTTAAGCTTCATGGCTTTTCATCGAGGGCGGCGTCCTTCCCAGGGGCGAAGCTTGCTGGCCCGAGCACCCTGACGGGTCGGGCCGAAGAGAATGGGCAGCCTCAAAGCGGATGCGAGCATCCTCGAAAGAGGGGTTCTTGACAAGCTCGCGCTCATCGCTCCGCGATCGCGGCTTGGGCGTCTTTGCGCAGCCAGTCGGCGAGGCGGTCGAGCCCCTGCGCGACCTCCGCCTCGCCGCCGGCGTAAGACAACCGTAGCGTCCTCCCGCCCCGAGCACGGTCGAAATCGACGCCGGGCGTCGCGGCCACACCCGCCTCCGCCAGCATGCGGGCACAGAGAGCCGCCGAATCCCGCGTCAGATGCGTCACGTCCGCATAGATGTAGAAGGCCCCGTCCGGGGGCGCGAAACGCGGCAGGCCGATCTTCGGCAAGCGCTCGATCAGCAGCGCGCGGCTCTTCGCATAGCCCGCCTTAATCGCCTCCAGCTCCTCGCGCGCCTCAAAAGCCTCCAGCGCAACGCGTTGCGCGAGCGTCGGCGCGCAAATTGCCAGCGACTGCTGCAGCCGTTCGATCGGCCGCGCGAGATTCTCGGGCGCGACGATCCAGCCCAGCCGCCAACCTGTCATCGCGTAATATTTGGAAAAGGAGTTCACGATGATCGCGTCTCGCCAGAAGCGCAAGGCGGTGGGGGCGCGCTCCTCATATTCGAGCCCGTGATAGATTTCGTCGGCTACGAGGGTGACCCCCGCCTCCTCGCAGAAGGCCGCGATCCTGGCCAGTTCCCCGCTAGCGATCATCGTGCCCGTGGGATTGGCGGGACTCATCAGCAAGAGCCCGTCGAGACGCTCCTTGCGATGCGCCGCTTCGATCAACGCAGCGGTCGGCGCAAAGCGCGTCTCCTCGCCGATCTCGATTGGCGCCGGAACGAGCCCCAAAGCTTCGAGAATGTTGAGATAGGCCGGATAACCGGGCGCCGTGACGCCGATGCGCGCGCCTATGTCAAAGGCCGAGAGAAAGGCGAGGAGGAAGGCGCCAGACGAGCCCGTCGTGATCATCACGCGCTCGGGCGAAAGCGCGACGCCATAATACTCCTGATAATGCCGTGCGATGCGCGTCCGCAGCGCCGGATCGCCGGCGGCCTCGCCATAACCGGGCGCGCCAGCAGCCAGAGCGCGTTGGGCCGCGTCGAGGATGCGGCGTGGCGTCGGCGCCCCCGGCTCGCCGAGCTCCATGTGGACGATGCGCCGCCCTTCGCGCTCGAGCCGGCGCGCCTCGCGCAACACATCCATCGCCATGAAGGGCGCGACGGCGGCTCTTTGCGAAGGAACGGGCGGCGGCAAGGGTTTCGACCTTCTGCTTCGAGGGCGGCTCGAGGCTATAGCGCCTCTCTCGACCAGAACGAAGCGCTGCCGCTCGGGAGCCCCGTCTTGCCTGAGACGCGAAACTCGACGATCCTTCTTCTTCCGCCGTGGAAAACCCGGCCCGATCGCCCTTTTGAACCCCATCGCGCAACTGGAAGAAATTTGAGGAGACAAGGGATGGCTTCGCCAACGAGAGAGCACCACTTTGACCCGGCCCGAGGGCCGAAACGCATTCTGTCGCTTGATGGCGGCGGCATCCGCGGCGTGCTCACGCTCGAGTTTCTCGAAGCGATCGAGGCGAAGCTTCGCGCCCGCTACAAGAACGACGGCCTGCTGCTTTGCGATTATTTCGATCTCATCGGCGGCACGTCGACCGGATCGATCATCGCCGCCGGCTTAGCCTGCGGCATGACGGTCGCGGAATTGAAGACGCTCTATCACGGGATCGGCGCAGGCGTTTTCAAACCGAGCGGCAGTTTCGTGAGCCGATTGTTCAACCGATTCACGAAGTCCAAGCTGGAAGGAATATTTTCGCCCAAATTTCCAGCCGAGCCTCTGCAAGAGGCGCTCAACGCCCAGCTCGGCGCGGACACGACGCTTTCGAGCGACCGGGTCAAAACGGGCCTCATGATCATGACCAAGCGGATCGACACCGGCAGTCCTTGGCCGCTGACGAATTGCCCGGGCGCCCGCTATGCGGCGCAAGACGGGGCCTTGAAGCTGACGCAAGTGGTTCGCGCGAGCACGGCGGCCCCCACCTATTTCGAGCCCGAGGAGATCAAGATTTCCTCTCACGACGGCTCCGTGGTCGAGGGCGTTTTCGTCGACGGCGGGGTCAGCCCCTTCAATGATCCGGCCTTGCAATTGCTCATGCTCGCCGCCCTGCAAGGCCACGGCTTCAAATGGCGAACGGGCAAGGACGAATTGCTGCTCATCTCCATTGGAACCGGGACGTATAAGGAGCCATTCAGCCCACAGAAATTTGCGGCAGGACAAGGCCTGTCGGCGCTGAAGTCCCTCATGGACGATTCCGCCCGCGAGAACCACGGGCTGCTGCAATGGCTGACGCATTGTGTCACGCCCTGGACCATCGATCGCGCCGTCGGCGACATGAAGCTCGACAGCCAGTCGGGACCGCAGCTTGCGACCTATGCGCGTTATGACGCCCTGCTCGACACGAAATGGCTCAAGAGCGAGCTGGACATAGACGCGGCGCCCGAGAAGCTCGCGCAGATATCGCAGATGGACAATCCCGCGAACATGGACGAGCTCGCGGCGATTGGGCGCAAGGCGGCGCAAAGGCAAGTGTCGGATGGCCACTTTCCAAGCGCCTTCGATATTCCCACGGTGTGAATCGCGCCGGCGCCGGACTGCGTTATATGCCGAAGCAAACTATCTCGAAGATCGGGAGCCTGGCCTTGGAGCAGACAGCGTCGCAAACACCGCGAAAGGTGGCGCTGTTCAGCGGACATATGATCGACGCGCCCGGTCGGGAGGTCCCGCGCTTTCCGCCCGACAAGGAAGCCGTCGCCGCACAGGCGATCGGACAGGCGCTGGACGATGTCGGGGTCGGCGCGGGCGATCTCGCCATTTGCGGCGGCGCCTGCGGCGGGGATCTTCTCTTCGCCGACGCGGCGCTGGCGCGTGGGGCGCGGCTCTCGTTGTATCTCCCCTTTGAGGAGCCGCAGTTTTTGGAGAAGTCGGTCGCCTTCGCCGGTGACAATTGGCGCGAGCGCTTCCTATCAGCCAAGGCGCGCGCCGCCCTGCATATCCTGCCGCGGGAGCGCGAGACTCTCCCAGGGAGTGATCCCTATGAACAGAACAACATTTGGATGCTGGAGATCGCTGAAGCCTACGGCGCACGAGAGATCGAATTCATCTGTCTTTGGGACGGACAGGCCGGCGACGGCCCCGGAGGCACGAAACATATGATGGAAGAGCTGGGCCGAAAGGGCGGCCGCGTGATCTGGTTGGATACGCGAGACTTGTGGGGTTGAAGCCTGAACGCGCGGCAAGAAAAATTTGTGGCCTTTCGCCTTTTTTGAATCTCCTGAAATCTGACGAAGGAAATTTGGCATGCCGAGACCGCTCTGCTTCATGATCATGCCCTATGGCCGCAAGCCCACCGGGGCCGAGGCGGGCAAGGGTCCGGCCGAGATCAACTTCAACGCGCTCTGGGATCGCGCTTTCGCGCCGATCATCAATGAGCTCGGCTACGAGCCGGTGCGCGCGGATCAAGACACCGGCGCCCTCATCATCAATCAGATGATCGAGCGGCTGTATTTCGCCGATCTGGTGCTCGCGGACATGACGATCCCCAATGGGAATGTTTATTACGAGGTGGGCGTGCGCCAGGCGTCGCGGGGAACAGGCTGCGTGCTGCTCGCCGCCGATTGGTCCAAACCGCTTTTCGACGTCGCCCAGATGCGTGCTCTGCGTTATCCCCTCCCCGAAGGCGAAATCATCGAGTCAACGGTGGAAACGATCGTCGCGGCGATCAAGAGCAAGATCGTGACGCTCGCGGGAGGCTCCTCGCCCGTGCATGCTTCGATCAGAGGCTATCCAACGCATGTCGACCCTGCGGCCGCCTCGACCATGAAGGACCAGATGCGAGATTTCGCGTCCTTCGAGGGAGAAATCCGCGTGGTCCGGAGCCTTCCTCCATCGGGCCGCATGGAGGCCGCGAAACAAATCGTCGCAAAATATTGGACGCCGCCGGTCACGTCGCCAACCGCGCTGGCGCTGTTGCGCATGCTGAAGGACTGCGCCGACACCGCCGGCGATTGGACATGGGTAAGCAACTTCATCGAGAAATTGCCCGACGAATTCAGGGAACAAGAAGAAGCGCGCGAGCTCGAGGCCTTTGCGCTCTCCAACGCGGGGAAGCCTATCGAGGCGATCGCCAAGCTCGAAGCGCTGATCGCAGCGTCCGGCCCCACGCCTGAAAGGCTCGGAATATTGGGTGGAAGGTACAAGCGGCTCTTCGCTGGCGCCAAAGCTGCCGACAAATCATTTTACCTCGACAGATGCATTGACAGCTATGAGCGTGGCATGCAGCTCAATCTCAACGAATATTACTGTTCCTGCAATTTGCCGCGGCTCTATCGTCTGCGAAATGGCGAAGGGGACGCCGCTCGTGCGCATGCGGTTTCGAACATCGTCATTGCCGCCTGCGAGCGCGCGAAGAGTCTCGGGGTCGCCGACGAATGGCTCCGCGCCACGCTGCTAACGATCGCTTTCGACGACGGCGATTGGCGGAAAGCCGCTGAGCTGGCGAGAGAGGTCGCAAGAGAAGGCGCCGCCCGATGGAAGCTCGACGCAATTTTGTGGGATTTGAAGACGACCCTCGAACAGCTCCAGGACATTGACGCCAGGACCAGGCTAGCCGAAATTTATGCAAAGCTGGAACAGCTTCGCCAATAGGGATAGCCGTTCGAAGGCGCCGCGCCTAATCCCCTCCCCGCGGCCGAAAGCGCCGGTCGTAGCCCGCGTCATACAATGCGCTTTCGCGGAATTCCTCAGCGGCAAGCGCGGCGCCGACGAGAATGAGCGCGGTGCGCTCCATCGGCTCCGCGGCGACAAGCGCCTCTATCCTTCCCAACGTCGCGCGCAAGATGCGCTCATCGGGCCACGACGCGCGGAAAACGATCGCGACCGGACAATCAGCGCCGTAGTGTGGCGTAAGCTCAGCGACCACGCGCGCGAGCGCATGGATCGAGAGATGGATCGCGAGCGTCGCGCGGGATCTTGCGAAGACCTCCAAGGTTTCGGTCGGCGGCATCGCCGAGGCGCGCCCACTCGTGCGAGTCAGCACCAAGGATTGCGCAACCTCCGGCAGCGTCAATTCGCGCTTCAGAGCTGCAGCGGCGGCGGCGAAGGCCGGAACCCCCGGCGTCATCGTATAGGGAATGCCGAGGCGATCGAGACGACGCATTTGCTCTCCCGCAGCGCTCCAGATCGAGAGATCGCCAGAGTGCAGCCGCGCCACGTCCATCCCTTGGGCGTGCGCGTTCTCCATCTCGGCGAGGATCGCGTCGAGCGACAGAGGCGCCGTGTCGACGATGCGCGCGCCCTGCGGACAAAATGCGAGCACGCCCTGCGGGACGAGCGAGCCGGCATAGAGACAGACCGGCGAGCGCGCGATGAGATCGCGGCCGCGCAACGTCAAGAGATCGGCGGCGCCGGGACCCGCGCCGATGAAATGCACGGTCATGCGGCCCCCTCGGCAATCGCGCAAGCGAGGCGGTCGGTTGAAAAGCGCGGGGCGAGCAGCCGGCTTCCCTCGCCCGCCCCCGCGAGCGCCAAAGCCTCGACGAGGCTGCCGACGCCAAACATCGCCGCAACGAGCGGGGAGCGCGTGAGCAGCTCGGCGTCGCGCTTGCGCAACGCTTCGAGCGGCAGAAGCACGAAGCTTGCGCTCAGCAGCCCCGACGCCGCACGGAACTCGGCTTCGTCCTCGCGCCCGGCAAGCGCGGCGCAGACGGCGCCCTCGACGACCACGCCGCAACGCGCAGCGGCCTCGCGCGCAAGCGCAGCGAGCGCGATTGGGTCGACCCCTCTTCGGCCGCCGACGCCGATTGCCAATCGCGCGGTCACGGCTTTTGCCCCCGCCATTGCAACACGGCCATGGCCGGATCGAGCGCATGGAAACCTCCGACCGCGCGCGCCTTGGCGATCCGCACCTCGACGAGATCGCCGCCCCGAGCGGCGAATAGGTCGGAGAGCAGCGCCTGCGTCTCGAGCGTCACCGCATTGACGACGATGCGTCCGCCTCCTGGCAACGCCGCCCAGGCGGCCTCGATTGCATCGCGCCCTCCCCCGCCGATGAAGATCGCGTCGGGAGGCTCGAGCCCGGCGAGCGCCGCCGGCGCCGCGCCGCGTAGAATTTCGAGATCGGGGACTCCGAGCGCGGCGGCGTTTCTCGCGATGCGCGAGGCGCGCGTCTCGTCGCGCTCGATCGCGACCGCGCGATTGGCGGGATCGGCCAGCATCCATTCGATTGCGATGGAGCCCGCGCCCGCGCCAATGTCCCACAACCGCTCGCCTTTCTTCGGCGCGAGCCCCGAGAGCGTCACGGCGCGCACCTCGCGCTTGGTGAGCTGTCCGTCATGCTCGAACCATTCGTCGGGAAGCCCCGGCGTCAACGGAATGACGCGCGCGTCCGCGTCAGCGATCAGCTCCACCGCGACGGCGTTGAGCGGCGAGATGTCCTGAAACGCGAACTCCGCCGCCGCCGCCGAGCGGATGCGTTCGCGCGGCCCGCCGAGATTTTCGAGCACATGCAGGACGGAGCGCCCAAACCCTCTCGCAATGAGATGCTCTGCGAGGCGCGCCGGCGTCGTCTCGTCCCAGGAGAGCGCGATGAGCCGCCTTCCCGGCTGCAAATGCGGCGTCACACGCTCGAAGGCGCGGCCATGCAGCGACAGGAGCACGCAGTCTTGCTGGCTCCAGGCGAGCCGCGCGGCAACGAGCGCGAAGGTAGAGGGCGCCGGCAGGCAGAAGATTTCGTCGCGGGCGATTTTTTCGGCGAGCGTCGAGCCGACGCCGTAAAAGAAGGGATCGCCGGAGGCCAGCACGACGGTCGGCGCGCCGCGACGCTCCATCACTTCTGCGACGCCCAGCGCAAAGGGTGAGGGCCATGGGCGCTGCGCGGCCTTTGTCGGACCGAGGAGCGCGAGATGCCGCGCGCCGCCGAAGATCGCCGTCGCCGCGTCGATCGAGGCGCGCGCGGCCGATGACAATGCGCCATCCTCCCCGACCCCGAGGATCGTGAGCCAGCGCCCGGTCATGAGACGCGTCGCAAGGTGTAGACGAAGGGTCGCGCGCCGGGCCGCTCGATCAGCCTTGTGCCTTTGGCGCCGATGATGACGAGCGTCGCCATGTCGACCTGCGAGAGATCGGCGTTTGCGAGATCGGCGATGATGATCTGCTCCTCGGCGCGCCCGACCGATTTGGCGAAGACGACGAGCGTCTCAGGGGGAAGCGCAGCGCTCAGAATGGCGAAAGCGTCGAGGATGCGGCTGGGCCGCGCGCGCGACGCGGGGTTGTAAAGCGCGATGACGAAATCGCCGCGCGCGGCGCATTCGAGACGCCTCGTGATCGTGTCCCATGGCTTCAGATTGTCGGAGAGCGAGATCGCGCAAAAATCGCCTCCGAGAGGAGCGCCGAGACGCGCGGCCGCAGCGAGCATCGCCGAAACGCCCGGCAGCACTTCGACGTCGAGCCCGCGCCAAGCGGGCTCTCCCGTCTCCATGGCTTCGAACACGGCCGCCGCCATCGCGAACACGCCGGGATCGCCTCCCGAGACGAGCGCAACGCGGCGACCCTCCGCCGCGCGCCGCAACGCCTCGCGCGCGCGCTCCAGCTCCACGCGGTTGTCGCTCGCGAGCCGCGTCTGTCCTTCGCGCTCGGGCAGGCGCGCAAGATAAGGAGCATAGCCGATCAGATCCTGCGCCGACTCGAGCGCCGCGCGCGAGTCTTCCGTCAGATAGCCGGGGCCGCCAGGACCAAGCCCCACGACAACGAGACGACCGCTGCGCCCGCTCATGGGCGTCGCCCCTTCCCGGGCGCGAGCACCATCGCGAAATAAGGCGCCGTGTCGTCGAGCTTCTCGCAAAAAGGAATGATCCTCTCGCCCGCCATTGTGCCGCGTTCGACATAGATGGCGCGGTGAACGAGTCCGAGTCTTGTCAGCACGCGCCTGAGCTTTGCAAAATTTCCGCCGAGCTTCATCACGACGGCGGCGTCCGCCTCGGCGAGGCGGCGTTCGAGGCCCGCTTCGTCGAGCGTCGCGGGCACCACCGTCAGCGTGTCGTCGCCCCAGGTCATCGGCGCGCGCGCGGCGGCGAAGCAGCCGGACATGCCCGAGACGCCAGCGCATATCTCGATGCGGAACCGCTGCTCGAGTCGCACGAAAATATGCATAAACGAGCCGTAAAACATCGGATCGCCCTCGCATAGCAACGCCACGTCGCGTCCCTGAGCGAGAAGATTGGCAAGGCGCTCGGCGCTCTCCTCGTAGAAGCGGCGCAGCGCCTCGACGTAATCAACCGAATAGAATGGCCGCTCCGTCGTCATTGGGTAGGCGAGCGCGATTTCCTGGCAATCCGGTCGAAGATAGGGGCGCGCGATGGTGCGCGCGTGGCTGTTGCGCCCCGCCTTTGCGAAATAGGCGACGAAGCGGGCGGAGCCCACGAGACGCGCGGCCTTCACCGTGATGAGCTCCGGATCGCCCGGCCCAAGGCCGACGCCGTGCAGTACGCCCGCGCCCGTCATTCGTGCTCGCTCGCCAGCGCGTTCACCGCCGCCGCCGCCATGGCGCTACCGCCTTTGCGGCCCCTGACCACGATGAAGGGGACGGCCTCTTGCGCGCACAGCGCCTCCTTCGATTCCGCCGCGCCGACGAAGCCGACCGGCATGCCGAGAATTGCGGCCGGTTTCGGCGCGCCATTGTCCAGCATTTCGAGCAGATGAAAAAGCGCCGTTGGCGCATTGCCGATCGCGACGACGGCGCCGCCGAGCCGTTCGCCCCACAGCTCCAGCGCCGCGGCGCTTCGCGTCGTGCCGAGCTTTTGCGCGAGCTCTCCGACGCCAGGGTCGCTCAGCGCGCAGACGACGGCGTTCCCCGCGGGGAGCCGCGCGCGCGTCACGCCATGCGCGACCATATTGGCGTCGCAGAGAACCGGCGCGCCCTCGCGAAGCGCCCCTTCCGCCGCGGCGACGGCGCCCGGCGAAAAGATGATGTCGTCGGCGACCTCCACCATGCCGCAGGCATGGATGATGCGCACCGCGACGCGCTCTTCTTGCGGCGAGAAACGCCCGAGCTTCGCCTCTGACCGAATGATCGCGAAGGAGCGCGCATAAATCCCGGCGCCGTCATGGATGTATTCGTAAGGACGACTCACCGACCCGTCTCCTCGGCGCGTTGCGCCATCAGTCGGGCCGCCGTCACGGGATTGACGCCCCGTGCGAAGGGCTCGCCATTGACGTCGCCGTCGAAGATGAGGTCGAAAAGATTATCGCCTCGCGCGACGAGAGTCGCGGGCGCAGGGGCCGGTCGCGCGCAGCCTTTGACGCAGCCCGAGACATGCAGGCCGACCCCACCAGCGCCCAGTCGCGCGGCGAGGGGCGCGAGCTCATCGAGCGCGACGCGCGTGGCGCTGAGCGCCTGGGGACAATCCGGCGCGCCCGAGCAGGCGAGCACCGTCAGACGAGGATCCGTTTCATCGACGACAAATCCCAAAGCGCCGGCTGCGTTCACGAGATGCTCGGCGTCGGCGCGCGAGGGCAGCGGCACGAGGATCATGCGCCAGGGGGAGAGCCGCAGCTCGGTCGCGCCGCAATCTTCCGCCTCAAGGACGAGGCGAGAAAGTTGGGCGGCGTCGAGCCGGGCATAGCCGACCCCAAGGCACGCAAAATGCGTTTCGCCGATCGTCCCGGCGCCGATAAGGCCGCCGGGATTCGCCCGAGGCCAAGCATCGCGATGTGGCTCTGCCCGCAATCCCGCCTCCCGGAACACCGCCTCGACGCCGAGCTCAGCTGTGAGAGCGCGCATGCGGCGGCGCTCAAAGGGCGCAGCGGTTCGCAGACGAACGAAGGCGCGCGCCAAGGCCATCGCCGCTTCAGCGGCTTCCGTGGGGCTCACGCGCGCGGCGACGTCTCGCGCTCCTTCGGCGACGACACAGACGGCGTCGCCGCTGATCTCGATACGAACGTCGGCCAAAACGTCGTCTAGCCCCGGCGAGCCATCATCGACGAGGAAGAGGAATTTCCCCGGCAAGGAGCCGAGCGCCTGGTCGCTGGGGAAGGCCTGCGCCAAAGACTCGACCACGGCGTCGGCGTTTCCTGGCAGAGGTGAGGACAGAATATTCAGCGCGGCCTCGAGGCGCATGTCCCGTGCGGTCAGTCCTGCGCATGCGAGGCGCATGATAGCCTGCGCGAAGCATTTTTCACTTAACCCGCGCAATTGCAGTTGCGCGCGCTGCGAGAGATCAATCAGGCCATTGCCGCAATCCCGCGCGACGCCCGCAACCTCGCTCGCTTGCGAAAGCGACAGCCGCGATCCCAGAATTTTCGGGCGCATCAGCAGGCCGTCGCCGCTTAGCATGGGCTGCAGAGCCCCGGGGCACCAGCCCTTGATTTGTGGCGCGCTGCAATCGCGCGCGCCAAATTCAGCGATATGTGTCATCTGCCGCCTCATTGAAAAAATGCGCGCTATTGCGTCGGCTGCGCCACAAACCGCGCGCCAGCGCTTCAGCGAAGACGCGTGCGATCGCTTCGAGCGCGCGCGGATTCTCACGCGCGAGGAAGGCCGAAACCTCCTCGTCGCCCAGCGTCGCCCGATGCGCCAGATCGAATTGTTCGTCGCTCACGAGATCGCCGAACGCCGCGAAGGCGTAAAGATTGTCGATCGCCTCGGCGATCTCCGCAGCGCCGCGATGGCCGTGCCGCATCTGTCCAGACAGCCAGCGCGGATTGGCGAGCCGGCCACGCGTGACGCGGGCGACCTCGCTCTTCAAGCTGCGGGGACGCGGCCGCGTGGGATCCGTGAGATCGAGATGGGTGAGCGACGCCGCGCCGCCCAGCGCGCGGTTGGCGGCGCAAAAGCCGCCTTCGAACTCGGCAAAGGCGGAGCCGGCGAGAACATCGGTTTCAGCCATATCCTGAACATGCACCAACGCGTCGGCCCCAGCGACCCGCGCCGCGAAGCTCTCGCGCGCCGGACGGCTTTCGCCAGCTCTGTCGTAAGCGAAACCTGCGGCGTCGAGGAAGGCTGCGCCAAGTTCTTCCCGCTTTTCCCAGGCGCCGCGCTGCAGCGTTTCGCTCAGGCCGAGGCCATAGACTCCCTGCGCCGCGCCGAAGACCCGCTCCAGCGCGCTTCCCCGAACGCCCGTCAGCGGATTGAAAGCCTCGTCCTCGTCGAGAGCCGCGACAGCGTGGACGGCGTCATGAAAAAGCGCGACGAGCGCGGGGAACATGTCGCGGAACACGCCAGAGACATGCAGCGTCACGTCGACGCGCGGAAACTCGCGCCGCGCCGCGGAAATGATCTCGAAGCCGGAAACTCGCCCCGTGGCGTCGTCCCAGAGCGGCTCGACTCCCAAAAGCGCCAGCGCCTGCGCGAAATCCTCGCCGCCGGTGCGGATCGTCGCGCTGCCCCAGAGATCGAGCACCAGGGCGCGCGGCCAATCGCCATGCTCGCGCGCATGGCGCGTCATGACCTCCTCTGCGGCGCGGCGCCCGATGTCATAGGCGCTGCGCGTCGGTGCATGTCGCGGATCGATGCAAAAGAGATTGCGGCCGGTGGGCAACACGTCGCGTCGGCCGCGCGACGGCGCGCCGGCCGGACCGGGTTCGATAAAACGTCCTGCGAGCGCTCCGAGCAACGCGGCCCTTTCCGCCCGCGCGCAAGCCGCCCGCATCGGATCCTCGTTCTCGGCGCGGCCGAAGACATGCAGCCCGACGCCGATGCGCAACTCCTTCACATCGCAGAGCCAGGCGTCGAGACGCGCCAGCGCTTCGAGCTCGTCCGCGTCGCGCTTGAGCCCGCATTCCTGGGCGAGGCCGCTGCGCTGCGCCTCGTCCAGGACGGCGCCGGCGATGCGCCGGGCGCGACGGGGATCGAGCGCCGCGGCTTGGGCGTATTCGTCGAGCATCTGCTCCAGCCGGGCGGCGTCGTCATAGAGCTGGGCCTCTTCAAGCGGCGGCGTCATATGACCGATCGTGACGGCTGCAAGGCGACGCTTCGCCTGCGCCGCCTCGCCAGGATTATTGACGATGAAGGGATAGACCATCGGCGTCGGCCCAAGCAGCGCTTCCGGAGCGCAGTCCGGCGCAAGCATCACGGATTTTCCGGGGAGGAACTCGAGCGTGCCATGCGCGCCAAGATGGATCATCGCATCGATGCGGCGCACGCTGCGCAACCAAAGATAGAACGCGACATAGGCGTGCCGCGGCGCAGATTCGCCGTCATGATAGCTTTCGCGCCGCTCGGCGCGTGCGCCGCGATCGGGCTGGAAGGCCACGACGAGCTTGCCGCTCTCGATGCAGGAAAAGCGGAACGCCTCATGAGCGCAGGCCGAATCGTCTTGTGGCGCGCCCCATCGCGCCTCGACGCGACGCCTGAAATTTTCGGGAAGCGCCGCAAAGCGCGCGCGATAGTCGTCGAGCGTCAGCTCGACGAAACTCTGGCTCTCCTCGAGCCTTCTGACCAATCCCTGTCCCTCGCGCAGCGGCTCGGCGCCGCCGACGTCATAGCCCTCGCCCGCGAGCGCTTCGACGATCGCATAGGCGCTCGCCTCGGCGTCGAGGCCAATCGCATAGCCGCCGCGACCGCGCCGGGCGGGGTAGTCGGAAAGGATCAGCGCGATGGATTTTTCGACGTTGGGCTTACGGCGCAGTCGCGCCCAGTTCGCGGCGAGCGCGGCGACGAAAGAGACGCGCGAAGCTTCCGGCGCATGGCGTGGCGCGTCGAATTCGCTTCTCCCAAAGGCTTGCGCCATCTCCTTGAAGGATATCGCGCGCGTGAAAATGCGGCCGTCGACCTCGGGAAGCACAATATTCATCGCGAGATCCGCGCCGCTGGCGCCGCGTGGCGATCGCTCCCAGGCCTCCTTCGTCGAGATCGCCAGCGCCGCTTGCAACACTGGCGCGTCGGCGAGATCGAGGACGCCGCCCTCTGAGCCCCGAGCAGAGAAAGCCGTCGTGTTCAAGATGACGTCGGGCGCGACGGTTTTCAGCGTCGCGCGCACGAATGCCTCGCTCTCGCTTTCCTTGAGGCTCGTCACATAGATCGCTTCGACCGAGAGGCCTTCGCTTGCGAGCGCATCGGCAAGCGCGAGGATCGGCGCCGCGTCGCCGGAAAGATAGGCGGAGCGATAAAAGACGATGAGCGCCCGCGCCTCGCCGCCGTCGCGCCGCGCGGCTTCATAACGGCCCGCGGCGGGCACAGCGACGGGCTCGCGCCCGCAGGTCCCGCCTGCAACGATGGTGTCTGCGTAGTCCAGGAAGCGCGTGAGGTTTTCCGGTCCGCCGCGATCGAAATAAGCCCAGATTCGGTCGCAGCTTCCCGCGTCGAGCGTCGACGCTCGCCTGAGCCTCGGATCGTCGACGGAGTCGCCGGGCACAAGCGCGAGCGCGATGTTTTTCATGCGCGCCAAGCGGGCCAGCTCGTCGACGCCGTAAGGCCAGTAGTCCTTGCCGCCGAGCAGTCGCGCGACGACGAGACGCGCGTGGCCCACCACCTTCTCGAGATAGAGATCGACGGAAAAAGGATGCTTCAGCTGCGCGATCGAGGCGCAGCGCAGGCTCGCGCCGCCCTCGCCCCGCTCCTCGCGGAGCGCCGCGAGGAGACGCAGCTCGGAATCCGAAAGCGAGAGAAACACGACCTCCGCAGGCGTCTGCTCGAGGTCGATCGCGGCCTCGCCTTCCTCTAGTCGATGCAGATCACGCGGGGCCAAATGCATGGAGTTAGCGCCCGGACAGACGTTGCGCGACCTTGGCGCGATCGAGGCCCTTGCGTCCGATCACGACGAGACGACTGGCGCGCGGTTCACCGATCTTCCAAGGGCGGTCGTAGTGGTGCAGGAAGCGCGCGCCCACTCCCTGGACGAGCAGCCGCATCGGCTTTCCCGTGACCTCGACGAAGCCCTTCATCCGCAGGACATCATGCGCCGCCGCGACTTCCGACAGGAGCGCCACGAGCCGCTCGGGATCGTCGGCGGGCGCAAGATCGAGGACGAAGCTCTCGAAATCGTCGTGGTCGTGTTCCTCCTCCGCATCGTGATGCGTCGGACGATTGGCGAGATCCGCTTGAATGGTCGCGCCGAGGCCCAGCGCGACGCGAGGATCGACGACGCCGTGGCGCGCGCGCAGAATGCTGGCCCGTCCGACGCCGGCGCGCAGGATCTCCATCACCCGCGCTTCCTCTTGCGGATCGAGCAGGTCGGTCTTGTTCAAGACGATGATGTCGGCGCAAGCGATCTGGTCCTCGAAGACTTCTTCAAGGGGATTGTCGTGATCGAGGCTTGCGTCGTCGGCGCGCTCACGCGCCAGCGCCTCGAGATCATCGGCGAACCGCCCCTCGGCCACCGCCGGACCGTCCACCACCGCGACAACGCCGTCGACGAAGAGGCGCGAGCGAATCCGCGGCCAGTCGAAGGCCTTGACCAAGGGCTTCGGGAGAGCGAGGCCCGAGGTTTCGATGATGACATGCTCTGGGGGCGAGTCGAGCGCGAGCAAGGCTTCGATCGCTGGGGCGAAGTCCTCGGCGACCGTGCAGCATAGACATCCATTGGCAAGCTCGACGATATGCGGTCTTTCGCAATCCTCGTCGCCGCAGGCGCGCAGAATCTCGCCGTCGACCCCGACGTCGCCGAATTCGTTGATGAGGAGCGCAAGGCGCCGATCCCGCGTCGCCTCGACGAGATGGCGAATGAGCGTGGTCTTTCCGGCGCCCAAAAAGCCCGTGACGATTGTGGCCGCGATTCTCTCGCTCATATTAACGGCGCAAGCTGCAAGCCAACTCGCGCGCGAGGCGCGCAGTCCAAGCGGGAGGAGGTAGAAAAGGCTTCATGATCGTCTCCTTGCCGCCCCGCCGGCGGCGTCTAACAGGCTAGTGACGGCAGGTCTCCTGGCTTACGGGTCAAAGGCTCACGCCGCCTTCCCGCGGCGTTATATCCGCAGTGGCGCTTGGCGCGGCCTCGCCGGTCACAGTTGCGGGGGCAGCCGCGGAATCGGAAGACTCCTCACCGCGTTCCCTATTCACTTCTTACGAAGAACCGTCACGCTCTTCTTAGGCCCGGCGCCTCGGGGCGTCAAACGGCGCAATCCGGCCTCTCGCCTTGGACGCCAAAAGCGATCATCCGGATGATCGCCGGCGCGATCGCCACGACAAGCAGAACTGGATGTAAGAACACGATCATGCGCGCGGTGAGCTTCGGCGCCGCCGCCCGCCGCCATTCATTCCGCTTCCGTCATGCATAGAATACGGAATTCCTGCGCCGACATAGGCAAGGCGCGCCTCACTGGCGCGCAAATCAGTCTGCACGAATGCAGTCACGAGTTGCTTGAAGCCGGATCGCGGCTTGCAGCAGATTGACGGCCGCGCTTCCGGCGCCTAGCCGACAGGCTGCGCTCGGGCCGCATGCGAAGACTGTTTTGGCGAGATCCTGCATCGAGACTACGCCCTGCCCTTCCATGTTCCAGCCTCGTCGAGGCGCAGGACATGATCTTGTTGGAGCTGCAGCGCCGCAGGGTCTTTGGGGGTGACGAGCCTTCGTCCTTGTCGATGAAACGGTCACGCAGTTCAAAGTGAAGGCGCCGCGGAATTACGCCGCATTAAGCGAGAGCTTGACGAGAGTGTTGCAGAAGCGCCGATCCGCGAAGCCGACGGAGTTGAATGCGGCGCACGTCTCGCCGGCGCATCAGCTGGAGAATCACGCGTCGCTTCGTCGACGCCCCGGCGCGATGAGTTCGGTTCGAAAAGGACTAAGCTCCAAATCAAAAACTTAGAGCATGTCTTGACCGGAAAACCGCTTCGCGCTTTTCCGAAACATGCTCAAGGTCACGCTGCGTTCAGGCACCATCGCTTGAACGCAGAAAGCATGATCGATTCTAAAAGTTTGAAGCGCGATTTTTACGAAAAATCCGGTTTCCACTTTTTCGCATCGCGCTCTAGGATCGCGCCCGCCAGGAGAGAATTGCCGTTAACGTTGCATAGGCCGCCCTCGTGCGATAAGCTTCGGTAAGCAAAAAACGGGCCGAGCGCCCATAAGGCAAAATCTCCATGGCGATCTCTCAAAAGCTGATGATGCGGCAGGGCCAATCCCTGGTGATGACGCCTCAGCTGCTACAAGCCATCAAGCTTCTGCAATTTTCGAGCATCGAGCTTACCGCCTTTCTCCAAGATGAGATGGAGCGCAATCCGCTCCTCGAGTCGGAGGGCCCGAGCGAGGTCGGCGAGCCGGCCGGGGCCGAGCGGCCCTCGGAGGAAAGCCCGCAGGAGGGTGCGAGCGAGCGCGTTGAGGGCGACTGGGCCAAGGAGTCCCTGTCAACAGACGCTGGCGAATACGCCGCCAATCTCGGCGCGGACGTATCGAACCTTTACGACTCCGAGGAGCCGTCCCAGTCCCGGACCGAAGCGCTGGGCGCCGCGGAGGCTATGGGGCTTTCGGCGTCATCCTGGAGCGGAACGCTCGGCGGCGGCGGATCTGCGGACGGCGAGACGCCAAATCTCGAGGCCTATGTCGCCACCGCCAAGAGCCTGCGCGACACACTCGAGGAACAGCTCTCTCTAGCCTGCGCGGACCCGCGCCAGCGCCTGATCGGGCTCTCGATAATCGACGCGATCGACGAAAACGGCTACCTCCGCGAAACGATCGAAGCGATCGCGGAACGGCTTGGCGCGAGCCTCGAAGAGACGCAGGCCGTGCTCGACGTCGTGCAGCGCTTCGAGCCATCGGGCGTCGGGGCCAGAGACCTGGCCGAATGCCTCGCTATCCAGCTTCGCGAGCGCGATCGATTCGATCCGGCCATGCAGATCTTCGTCGCCAATCTTCCGCTCGTCGCCAAGGCCGACTTCGCACAGCTGTCGCGACTATGCGGCGTCGACGAAGAAGATGTGAGAGACATGGCGGCAGAGCTTCGCGGCCTCGACCCCAAGCCCGGCCGCGCCTTTAGCGGCGGCGACGCGCCCGCGATCATCGCCGATGTGATCGTCACGGCGGCCGGCGACGGAAGCTGGCGCGTCGAGCTCAACACCGATGCGCTGCCGCGCGTTCTCATCAACAATTCGTACGTGGCGCGCGTGAACGCCTCAGCGAAGGGCGACGCCGACAAGAGCTTCGTCTCCAACTGTCTTCAGAACGCCAATTGGCTCGTCAAGAGCCTGGAGCAGCGGCAGCGCACGATCCTCAAGGTCGCCTCCGAGATCGTGCGGCTGCAGGACGCATTCTTCGAAAAGGGCGTCGAGCATCTCCGCCCGCTCAATCTCCGCGCCGTCGCTGATGCGATCTCCATGCACGAATCGACGGTGTCACGCGTCACGTCCAATAAATATATGATGACGCCGCGGGGGCTATTCGAGCTGAAATATTTCTTCTCCGCCTCGATTGCCGCGGCGAGCGGCGCCGAAGCGCATTCGGCGGAAGCCGTGCGCTTCAAGATCAAGCAAATGATCGACAAGGAAAGCCCGAATGACGTGCTGTCGGACGATGCTATCGTCGCGCGCCTCAAGGAGCTCGACATCGACATCGCGCGCCGCACCGTGGCCAAATATCGAGACAGCCTGCGTATCCCCTCCTCGGTCGATCGGCGCCGTCAGAAGCTCTCGGCGCGCCAGCATGCGTGAGGCTCGCCTCAGCGCGCCCGCCCATTGACTTCGCTCACGCAGGCTTCTATCGCTTCCCGCCGCTCGGCGGATCGAGGGCGTCCGGCTCGATCGCCTCGCAACAGCGTCGTCTTGGCCATTCGACCCGACTTCGCCAAAATCCTGGAGCATGAATTAGGAGCGCCTCACCCACGAGGACGACGCGATTCATGGTTGAGCAAGAGTTCGGACGACACATGATGGGCGAGGTTTGACGCGAGATGGCATTGCGGGTTTCCGGAAAGAACATCAACATTGGCGAAGCTTTGCGCGCTCATGTGACTGACCGCATTCAAGCGCTCACCGGAAAATATTTTGACGGCGGGGTGTCGGGTCACGTGACGATCGAGCCCGAAGGCGCGGGATATCGCACGGATTGCAGCCTGCACCTGACCTCCGGAATCTTGCTGCAGGCGGACGGGCGCGCGCAGGATCCTTACGCAGCCTTCGACCAATCCGCCGCGCGGATCGAAAAGCGTCTGCGACGTTACAAGAGCCGCTTGAAGAGCCACCACGATCACGACGCCGCCAAGGTCGAGCTCGTGCCGAGCTATCTGTTGGAGGCGCCCGACCAGGAGTCCGAGGCGCCCAATGAGTTCAATGCGGCAGTTATCGCCGAGACCACGACGCAGCTGCGCCGCCGCTCCGTCTCACAGGCCGTGCTCGATCTCGACCTTTCGGGCGCTCCCGTCGTCGTCTTTCGGCACGCCTCGACGGGACGAATAAACGTGGTTTATCGCCGCAACGATCACCATATCGGATGGATCGACGCGCCGGAGAGCGTGTAAGGCGTGCGTCGCGCGGCGGCGGCGGCGCGACGCTTGCATCTACGCCCTAAGACGCGCCGCGATCGTTTTGCGCTTGTGCAGGAAACCAAGTGAATGCGCCGACCTTTCAGTGACCCGGCCGTCACCCCCATCAGCCGAGCGAAGGAACGTCAACCCATGCGACTTACCGATCTGCTCGGCCCGCACGCCATTGTGTCCCCTCTCGTCGCAACGACAAAGAAGGACGCCCTGCTTGAGCTCGCGCAAAGGGCCTCCGAGCTTTCTGGCCAGTCGGCGCGCGAGATTTACGATTCGGTGCTGCAGCGCGAGCGCTTGGGATCGACCGGCATCGGGGACGGCGTCGCCATCCCCCATGGAAAGCTGTCGAAGCTCTCGACCATCTACGGGGTTTTCGCGCGCTCAGAGCGGCCCATCGACTTCGACGCGCTCGACGGCGCGCCCGTCGATTTGATCTTCATGCTGATCACGCCTGAGAGCGCCGGCGCCGACCACCTCAAGTCGTTGGCCTGCGCGGCGCGCATGCTCCGCGATCCAGTCACCGTCGCGGCGCTGCGCAAAACGCGCGACCCCATTGCGATCTACGAGCTGATCGCCGGCCGTTCGCAGAACGAAGCAGCTTAATCCTCCCGCCGCCAAGTCGACGTTTTTCCGCGTCGACCCGGCGTCCCTGCGGCGGACAAAGGCTGCGACGCCGGCGCCGACGGGAGCCCCGCGCTGGTCGACACGGATGGCGTTAGAGCGAATTCCGCAAAGACTTTTGCGATGAGCATTCGCTCCAAGCTGTTGATTTAGCGCGATTCTTTTTCGATCGCGTGACTCCACGCGATCGGGTCGCGCTCTAGTGCCTCGTCGATGTTTGCTTGACCACGCCCACGTGGGCGGCGTGACCGCCCTTACGTCCGGCCTCGGACGCCAGCGCGTGATCGCGCGAAAAGCTGCGCTTGTCCGGATTAACCGACTGCCCGCCTTTTCGGCCGGCCTTGGCGGCCAATTCCGGATTTTGCGAAAAGCTGCGCTTCTCGTCCGGAACGCTTTGCCCGCCCTTTCGCGCGATGAGCCTCTGCTTTTCGGGGTCCATCGACGCGAATCCACGGTTCGACTTGCGGGGTTGCTGCAGTGTGTTCATGCTTGTCACCTCTCTCGACCCGTCGCTCCTCCTCGACTAAAAGAACTAACGCCCGCGCCGAGACAAAGTTTCCCTCGGCATGCGACATTCAGCCACGTACGGGCTTGGTTTTCAAAAATTGAGCGTGGAAAGACGCGCTCGGCGTTCGTCCCGGCCTTGCGCGCGATGCGAAAAGGCGGAAATCCGCATTTCGCATAATTCTCGCTCTAGACTTCAAGAATCAATCACGTTTTTTGCCTTCAGGCGATTCCCCCTGAAGGCAGCGTGATCTAGAGCATGCCGAGAGCGGTTTTGGAGCTTAATCCTTTTTGATCGCGTGTTTCCACGCGATCCGAACGCGCTCCAAGCCCGGGCGCGTCCCTTCCGAACCCATTCGGTTCAGGCCGTTCCGGAAACGCCCGGCCGCGAGCGACGATCGAAGAACAGCGCCTGACTGATGACCGCTTTGAGCGCGTCGACGGCGAAGGGCTTGGCGATCAAAAAGGCTGGCTCCGGCGCCTCTCCAAGGAGGAACCGCTCAGGATAAGCCGTGATAAAAATCACGGGAATCGAAAAGTCTGATAGGATTTCGTTGACCGCCTCGAGGCCCGAGCTGCCGTCGGCGAGCTGGATGTCCGCGAGGATGAGGCCAGGTCTCGCCTTGGCGATCTCAACCAGCGCTTCCGTATGCGTGCGCGCCACACCGACGACGCTGTGGCCGAGCTCCTCCACCACTTCCCGAAGATCGAGCGCAATCAATGGCTCGTCCTCGATGATCAGCACCTCGGTGGCGATCTGGCCAGCGATTTCCGCATTCGCCGCCGCAACGAGATCACCCGCCTCCTCAACGGAGACGTCGAGGGTGGAGGCGACCTCCTCAAGCGCGAAGCCTTCGAGCGCGCTGAGCAGGAAGGCGATGCGCGGTCGCAGCGAAATCGCCTCGAGATTGCGTCTCGCGCCGAGCTCGAGCTCGCTTGCGACTTCCGTATGCGCGTTGATCGGAGCCGCAGACCAAATATCGAGCAGCAAACGAAAGAGTGCGATCTTGGGGTCTTCCCCGGGGCGAAGGCGGCTTCCGCCTGATTTTTCTCCCTGTTCCGCGACCAGGGTTTCGAGCGTCGCCAGTGCGTAAGCGTCCCCGCCTTCCTGGCTGCCGGTGAGCGCGCGAGAGAATCGCCTCAAGAACGGTATATGGCGCGCTATTTGCTGTGAGAGGGTCATTTTAGACTGCGACGCCCTTTGCCTAATGCCTGCCATTTCCTAAGCCAATATGGAGATTACGGAAAATGCCCAAGGTTAATCCATGGAACCAATTCCCCTTCCACGCGTTGTCTGACCACTGTGACTGTTTAGCATAGCCACTGTCTGGCGTCGAAACAAAAAGATGTCTCCACAGCTTAGAGGTCTCCATGGTAAAAGCCAACCGGACCAATGGAATCCGATCCGCGTCCGTAAGCCCTTCCGATACGCCTACCACACAAGACGAGCCCAGAGCTAAGCTCACTGCACGTAGAGAAGAGACTTCTTTCAAGCCGCACCACGGGGGCCGATCGATGAGCCCCCTTCACCGGGAGCCGGGCGCGCCAAGCTGCCGCCCCCCTGCAAATGGGAAATCGGGCGTGAGCGAATATATCGGCCGCGAACTGCGGGAAATTTATGATGACGTGCTGGCGCAGCCGGTCCCCGATCGGTTCCTTGCGCTCTTGAATAAATTGGACGCCGGCGCAATATCGGCCGCTCAGACGGCGGGTAGGCCCGGGGAGATGGATTGACAATAGCGGAAGGCTCTTCGTTAGGCGCCGGTTCAGAGGGCATGAAGGCGGACATCGTCGCCGCCATCCCCTCTTTGCGCGCTTTTGCGGTGTCCTTGAGCGGCAATCCGGATCGCGCCGACGATCTCGTCCACGATACTTTGCTGAAGGCCTTAGGCAGCATGGACTCCTTCACCGAGGGGACCAACCTAACCGCATGGTTGTTTACGATCCTGCGCAACGCCTACTACAGCGATTATCGGAAGCGCCGGCGCGAGACCGCAGACCCCGATGGCGCGCTGGCGGCTCGGCTCGAAGCTCCTGCCGCGCAGCCAGGCCATATGGATCTTCTGGACTTCCGCGAGGCGTTGCAGAAGCTGCCGGCCGATCAGCGCGAAGCGTTGATCCTGATCGGCGCGTCGGGTCTCTCCTATGACGAGGCGGCTGAAATCTGCGGTTGCGCGCCAGGCACGATGAAGAGCCGGGTCAACCGCGCCCGCAACCGCCTCACGGAGCTTTTGGGGCTGGAGGAGAGCCAGCGCCTCGAAAGCGAAGCGGCGGCGAAGCCCAAGGCCCGCCGAGCGAGCGAGAGCGCCGCCCCGCGACGGTGAATTACCGGCGCTGAACGCGTTACCCCCCCGACGCTTCAGCCGGAGGCGTCGGGGGCTTTGGCCCGCCCTCGCCTTCGAGTCTTCGCCGTTCCGCGGCGGCCCTCCCCACAAGCTCGTCCTGTAGGCGTTTGCGCGGCTCGGGACCGATCTCCTCCGCCGCTGCGCCCGGACCGTCGAAGGCCTTGCCAAAGCCCTCCAGCGGAAGAAAAAAGTCCAATTCCTCTCCCGAGAGCTTCTTGACGGAGAGCCTGATCCGGCCGCCCCGCTTCATCGCATCGACCAGGGCGGGGGCAACATTGCTCGAGGCGTAACAGCCAGCAGGAAAGCAAGCGTCGAAAGCGCCATTCTCCTGCTCGCCCCGTTCGAGGCCGATCCTGACGCCAGGCTTCAGCGCAAGGCCGAGCGGCAGAAAAGCGCGGAGCAGCATCGACTCTTCTCCCTTGGTCTCAAAGACCTCGAGAGAGAGTATCGGCGTTCCCCCTTCTTCGGCGAAGTCGCGGGTCGTGTAGCAGGTCTGACGGCGCGTGCGAGGATCCTCGAAACAGACCTTCACCCAGCCTGGGCCGGCGGCTGTCAGTTCGCTTCTTGCCGGCCCTCGCGCCACAACAGCAGGGCCTCTTTCCTTCGCCCAACCATGGGCGAAGGACGACGCCCAGATCGCGACAAAAAGCGCGAGGGCGGCCAAATGTTTTCGCATTGACGGCATGGACGCGGCGCCCTTCGGATAGCGCGTAGCCTGGGGGCTACGAAATCGGAAGCGCATTCTAGTCCAAAGTCTGGCAATTTTTGCGCAATTCGCACTTGGAGCCGCAGGATGAAGAAGGTGCAGCCTCAGGAACAGCTCGACTGGGCCAGCGAGCAGAAACGCTTTTGCGTGAGCGCGATGCTGCGCGCCGTCTCTGCGACGACCCTCGTGAAGCATCGGCCCGGACTCGGGCAGACCATTCGCCCCGTGCGCGGCTCGATACTCGCCTCGCCCGAAATGGCGTCCTACGACCCCAAGCCGGATTATTTCTTCCACTGGCTGCGCGACTCCGCCCTTGTCGCCGACGCGCTTCGGGAGGCGATCGAGGATGAAACGCTGGAGCCTTCTGGTGTCGAGCATCTCGTCGATTTCGTCGCTTTCAGCCTGAAACTCTGTCGCCTGGACGGCCCTACCTTCCTGCGACAGGGCGGCTATCCCGAGGCCGTCGAGCAATCTTTCCAACAGCATTTGCGCCCACGCGCGGAAATTGGCGCAATCGTCGGCGACAAGATACTCGGCGAAGCCCGCCACAACGCCGATGGCGGACTCGATGTGATGAAATGGGGTCGCCCCCAAAACGACGGCCCGGCGCTGCGCGCGCTCGCCGTTATGCGTTTCTTCGCGCTCGACGCCTTTCGCGCCCGGGCGGCGGAGGCGGCGCTGACGCTCTTGCGCTACGATCTCGACTATACGCTCTCGCATTGGCGTCTGCCTTGCTGCGACCTCTGGGAAGAAAACATCGGCTTCCATTACCACACGCGCCTCGTTCAGCAGGCGGCGCTCGCCGAAGGCGCGGCGTTTTTGGCCGCAGCGGGCGACGCGAAGCGAGCGAGCGCCTGCGCCAAGGCGGCCAGTGCTTTGCTCGCCGCGCTCGATTCTCACTTCGATGCGGAAGACGGCGTCTATCGCCCGCGCCTCCCCGAAGACGGGCTGAACGCATCGGCGCTGCGGCGACTCGACATCGCCGTCGTTCTCGCGGCGATCCATGCAGGCCGGCGGGCGGGGCCCCACAGCGTCACGGATCCCAAAATGCTGGCGACCTTTTTTGCGCTGGAGCGGCTGTTCGAGGAGGAATATCCGATCAATCAGGGGCGGCCTGCGGACCGCGCGCCGGCGCTCGGGCGCTATGCCGGCGACAGCTATTTCAGCGGCGGCGCCTATTATTTCTCAACCCTGGGCGCCGCGCAATTTTGCTTTCTCCTCGCGCAGGCCGCAGCGGAAGGCGAGGAGATCGCAGTCACCAAGGAAAGTCGCGCGCCGCTCGCAGCGATATTGCAGACGCCCGCCGCCGCGCTCCCGCAGGCTGGAAAAATCGGTGAGGCTTTGGCCGAGGCGGCGCTTCGGCGCGGCGACATGTATCTCGCCACAGTGCGCCGCTTCACGCCGGCCTCACGAGAACTCTCGGAACAATTCAGCCAACTGGACGGCGCCCCGACCTCCGCCGACAATCTCACATGGAGCTACGCCTGCTTCGTCACGGCGCTCGCCGCGCGCCAACGAGCGGCGAAAGCCATGGGGGACGCGCGGGTGAGCTGACCCGATTTTCTTCGAGCCTCCACAAGACAGACGCCCGACAGCCCGTCTTGTAAAGGAGCCCCTCCCCGTCTAGATCCCGCGTGACCATGCCGAAGAGGATGAATTTGAACGATGACGCGCGCCCGCGCTGGCTCATCTTCGCCGTCGGCAATCCCAGCCGCGGCGACGACGCCTTGGGCCCTATGCTCATCGACCAGCTCGAGCAGTGGCTTGCTACGGCGGGCGCCTTGCCTATGGATCTTGTCTTGCTGACGGACTTCCAATGGCAAATCGACAATGCGCTCGATCTGAAAAACATCGACGTCGCCATCTTCGCCGACGCAAGCGTGCGCGGCGACGCGTCCTTCGAGACGGCGCCGTTGGCGCCCCAATTCGACGCCAGCCATAGCACGCACGCCCTGTCGCCCGCCTGCGTGCTCGCCGTCGCGGCGCAGCTCGGGCAAAACTTGCCGCAGGCTTGGCTCTTGTCCATGCCGGGCCGGGACTTCGAGCTCGGGGCGCCCCTGAGCGCCGAAGCCCGATCGACGCTGGATGACGCTTTCGCCTATCTTTGCGCAAGCCTTGAGACGGGGCGGCTCGAAGCGATCCGCCCCTAAGCCTGCTGACGGCGGCTTACAGCCCTGGCCTGACCTCAGGCGTGCGCCTCGTAGGAGAAGAAGCCCCTGCCGCTCTTGCGGCCGAGATAACCCGCATCGCACATCTGCTTCAGGAGAGGGCTCGGACGATATTTGGGATCGTCGAAACCATTGTAGAGCGTCTGCATGATGTCGAGGACGATGTCGAGGCCGATCAAATCGGCGAGAGACAGAGGACCCATCGGATGATTGGCCCCGAGCTTCATCATCGCGTCCACGTCCTCAGGCGTGGCGAGGCCCTCGTAGACGCAATTGATGCCCTCGTTGATCATCGGGACGAGAACCCGGTTGACCACGAAGCCGTAGCTGTCCTTCGAGACGCGCGCTTTCTTGCCGATCGTCTCCGTCAATTTCACGATGGTCTCGCAAACCTCGTCGCTGGTTTGCAGCGCGCGGATGATCTCCACCAGCTGCATCAGCGGAACAGGATTGAAGAAATGCATGCCGATGACGCGCTGGGGCGAGGAGGAGGAGGCGGCGATGCGCGTGACGGATATGGACGACGTATTGGTCGCAAAAATCGCATCGGGGCGACAAATTCCATCGAGCTCTTGGATCAGCTTGGCTTTGATCTCGGGATCCTCGAGGATGGCTTCCACGACCACATCGCTGTCTTTGAGATCGCTCGTGCTGGTCGTCGTATGAATCCGCGCCAGCGCCTGCTCCGCGTCCTGCGCCGAGATTTTTTCTTTCGAGACCATGCGGTCGAGACTCTTCTTGATCGTCTTCATTCCGCGGTCCAGGGCGGCCTGGGTCAGATCGCGCATCACGACTGGAAACCCCGCCACCGCAAAGGTCTGCGCGACACCATTTCCCATCGTCCCAGCGCCTACAACGCCGATCTTGCGCGTCTCTACCATCACCCTCTCCCCGATCTCATGTTCCCAGCCCGCCAATGACGGCGCGCTTGACCTTGTGAACCCGCTGAGCCGCACGCTGCGCAAATCTCTCAAGCTCGACGAGCCGCTGCGACCTCGTCAGTTGCGCACGCGACGATCGATTAGCCTTCCGTCGGCTTCGCAAAGCTCGACGACGAGCGGCATCTTGCCGAGCGCGTGAGTCGCGCAGGAAAGACAGGGGTCGAAGGCGCGGACCACCACCTCCAGATGGTTGAGCAGGCCCTCGGTGATGTGCTTGCCGTCGAGATCGCGTCGCGCCACGGCGCGCACGCCTTCGTTCATCGCCTGATTATTATGCGTCGTGCTGACGATCAGATTGCACATCACGATGAGATCGTCCTCGCCGACCTCATAGTGATGGATCAGCGTGCCGCGCGGCGCCTCGATGATCCCGACCCCGCTGCGGGCGCGAGGCCCGGAAGCCATGCGCTCGCCGGAAAGGAGATCGGGATCGACGAGCAGCTCGCGAATGAGCTCGGCCCCATGCAGCATTTCGATCATGCGGGTCCAGTGATAGGCGAGCGGCGCATGATTGACCTTGCCTCCGCTCGCCGCGACGAAAGCGCGGCGTTCGGCTTCAGCGAGCGGCGTCGGCATGAAATCGCAATTCTGCACGCGCGCGAGCGGCCCAACCTTGTAGCTGCCGTCCTCGCGTCCTCGCGTCTGCAGATAGGGAAATTTCAGATAGCTCCAGGACTTGACCTCTTCCCGGATGAGCTTGTCGTAATCCCGGTCGGGGATCTGGTCGAAGAGGATCGCGCCGTCCTCGTCGCGCACGCGCAATACGCCGTCGTAGAACTCGAAACCGCCGTCGGGGCGGACCAGCGACATCAGGCACGAGCGGAACAGGCCGAATTCCGCAAATTCCCGTTCATTGGCGGCGGCGAGCTCCTTGACGAGATCGACCGCCGCCTTGGACCACGCGACCATTTGGTCGGCTTCGGCAAGAAGCGCGTCGCGCTCCGTTTCCGTGAGCAACTTGTTGATACCGCCCGGGACCGCGCCGGTTCCGTGCACGCGCTTGCCGGAGGTGTGACGAATGACCTCCTGCCCCCAGCGGCGCATCGCCACGCCCTGACGCGCCACCTCCGGATATTTCTCGGCCACCGCGACGATGTTGCGCCGATGAAGGTCGGCGTCGAAACCAAAAAGCAGGTCCGGGGAACCGAGCATGTAAAAATGCAGCGCGTGCGACTGCACGATCTGCCCGTAATGCATGAGCCGGCGCATTTTCTCCGCGCTCGGCGGCGGCGGCGTCGCGCCGACGACATGATCGAGCGCCTTGGCCGCGGCGATCTGGTGCGAGACCGGGCAGATGCCGCAGAGGCGCTGCACCATCACCGGGGCCTCCCAGTAGGGCCGCCCCTGCACGAATTTCTCGAAGCCGCGAAATTCCACGATATGCAACCGCGCCTGTTGGACGTGTCCCTCATCGTCCAAAAGCAGCGTGATCTTGCCGTGCCCTTCGACGCGGGAGATCGGATCGATGGCGATGCGGCGCAGCTTTTTCGGATCGGCGGCGGTTTCGAGTTCGAAGGCCATGATTCGCCTTTAGTCGAAGTGACGGAGCGGATAGGGAAGATAAGGCGTCGCGCCGCCGATGAGATCGGTCAGAAATTTCCAGATCGCGTCGGCGGATGGCGGACAGCCGCAAAGATAATGGTCGACGTGCACGATCTCGCGGATCGGACGAACCTTATCGAGCAGAAGAGGCAGCTCCGGGTCGTTCGGGACGAAGGCGCGCTCGCGATCGAGCGCGTAGCCCGTCTGATAGACCTCGAGCAGAATGTGGTCGAGATCGAGATGGTTGCGCTGCGCCGGCAGACCCCCGTTGATCGCGCAGGCCCCGATGGCGACGAGCACCTTGCAGTGCTTGCGGAACGCGCGCAGCACATGGACGTTCTCGGCGTTGCAGACTCCGCCCTCGACGAGACCGATGTCGCAGGGTCCAACCTCCTTCACGTCAGTCAGAGGGGAGCGATCGAACTCGACATGTTCGAGCAGCTCGAAAAAACGTTCGTCAATGTCGAGAAAAGAGGTGTGACAGCCAAAGCAGCCAGCGAGCGAGACTGTCGCGACGCGCAGTTTGGGCTTCGCGCTCATCAATGCTCCTCCTCGGCCGCCGCGAGATCGCGCGCGCTGATCGACTCCTGATCATAGAGCCGTTCGCCAATTGGAACGGCAAAGCCCCGGCCTTTGTGCAGGATCACGCCCACGGGACAGATGTTGGCGGCAAGATCGTCCTTGTCGAGATTGGTGTCGACGAGCCGCGCTGAGGGCGCGTTGACGACGAGATGCTTGTTGATGCCGCGCCCGCCGAGGGCGAAGACGTTCTTTTTGTCCACATCACGGCTCGCGCGGATGCACAGCTCGCAGAAGATGCAGCGGTTGAAGTCGAGGAGAATGTCGGGATGAGACGCGTCCACGGGCCGGTCCGGAAAGAAACGGTTGTGACGCGGCGCAAGAATCTCGAGCTCATAGGCGAGCGCCTGAAGCTGGCAATTCCCGCTCTTCTCGCAACAAGGGCAGAAGTGATTGCCCTCCGAGAACAGCATGGTGATGAGCTCGCGACGCTCGTCCGAGATCTCCTCAGTCGCGCTTCGGACGACGAGACCCTCTCGCGCAGGCGTCGCGCAGGCGGAAACCTGCCGGCCGTCGATCTCGACGACGCAGAGCTTGCAGCTGCCGTGCGGAGGGAAGCGCTCGTCCCAGCAAAGATGCGGGATGAAATGCCCGGCCCTGCGCGCCGCTGCGAGCACGGTCTCGCCGTCCTCGAAGGGCACGGACGCGCCGTCAAGGAGAAAAGCCTTGCTCATGGTGTTTCCTCGGTCAAATGCGCCAGCGCGTCGTCGCGCCCGGTCATCTGGCGCGCGAGCGCAAGCGACGCGTCCAGGTCGAAGGCCGGCTGGAAGTCCTCATGCATCATGCGGGCGTCGAAGGCCGGGCGGAACTTGCGCATGCCGTCGAGAATGGGATTGGCGGCGGCTTGGCCGAGGCCGCAATGACTCGTGGCGTGGAGAAGATGGTTGAGACGCTCGATCTCCGCCAGATCGAGCGGAGAGCCGTGACCGGCTTCGAGCTTCTGCATGAGATCGCGCAGCAGCGTGGTGCCGATGCGGCAGGGCGTGCAGAAGCCGCAGCTTTCATGCGCGAAGAAACGCACGAAATTACGCGCGGCCTCGAACATGTCGCGGCTCGGACCGAAGACCATGAAGGCGCCGGCCGTCGGCGCGTCCTCGAACGCCACGCGGCGTTCGAATTCGCGCTCGGCGATCGTGATCCCTGCCGCGCCGCCGTGCTGCACAGCCTTGGGACGTTCGGCGCCGCAGGCGGCCAGCACTTCGCTGAAGGTGACGCCGAAGGGAAATTCATAGACGCCGGGCGCCGCGCAATCGCCCGACACGGAGAGGAGCTTGGTTCCCGTCGATTGCGCCGTCCCGACTTTTGCGAAGGCTTCGCCGCCATGGGCTGCGACGAGAGTCGCGAGCGCCAGCGTCTCGACGTTGTTCACGCTCGTGGGCCGGCCCAGATAGCCCTGCGTCACTGGGAAGGGCGGGCGTATGCGCGGCACGCCGCGCTTGCCTTCAAGCGACTCGATCAGCGCCGTCTCCTCGCCGCAGACATAGGCGCCGGCGCCGAGATGAATATCGATGTCGAAGTCGAAGCCCTCGACCCCGAGGATCGAGCGCCCCAGCAGACCTTCCCGCCGCCGCCGCGCGAGCACCGCTTCGAGATCGTCGCGTAGATAGCGATATTCGCCACGCAGGTAGAGAAAACCATGTTTTGCGCCGAGGGTGAAGGCCGCAAGCGTCATGCCTTCGAACACATGGTCCGGCATGAGCGTCAGCAGCACGCGATCCTTGAAGGTTCCGGGCTCTCCCTCATCGGCGTTGCAGACGACGACCCTTCCGCCAGACTCCCGAACGGGCGCGTTTCGGCAGAACTCCCATTTGCGCGCCGTGGAGAAGCCGGCGCCGCCGCGCCCGCGAAGACCCGACCGCGCGACCTCGGCAAGCAAGGCATCCGGCCCTTGCGCAAGGGCCCTGCGCAGCGCCTCGCCCGGCTCGAGATTACTCGAAAGCAGGATGTCGCGTCGTCGCACATTGTCGGCCACGACGAAAAACTCTTGCGGCCAACGATCCAGAGGAATCTGGTCGCGGACCAGGGTTGCGATTTCGCCGATGCGCTCCGGCGTGAGGCTCGTGATCGGCATGCCGTTGACGAGCAGCGACGGCCCCTGGTCGCTCATGCCGATACAGGAGGTGACGTCGACGCTAACGAGATGATCTTCGGAGAGCTTGCCGGGCTCAATCCACAGCTTCCGGCACAGATCGAGCATCAGCGTCCGGCCGCGCTGCATCTCCTCGATGATATTGTCGGCGAAAAGCAGGCGGTAGCGACCGACCGGGCGCAAGGAGAGGAAGCTGTAAAAGCTTGCGACCCCTTCGACATGAGCGTGCGACAAACCCAGAGCCGCGGCGATGCGCGACAAGGCTAGCGGCGGCAGCCACGCCAGCCGCTCTTGGGTCTCGATCAGTATCTGTAAAAGAAGGGTCGGATCGCTCCCACGCCGCGCCAGCACGGCGTCTACCGCCTCGTCCACAGGGACGGATTCCTCGATGGAGCCCAAGGACGCAACAGTTGGCGCAGTCGGCATGTTCCCTCCGCTTTCATGGTTCCTTGCGCGAATGGCTTTCTCAAATAATTCTCACGTTTATCATGCAATCAACGAGCTTAAGCCTATGGAAGGAGATTATAGCAAATATGACGAGCGCGCTTGAAATAAAAGAAATTCGCGGCGCAACGTCCGTCAAGGCAGGCCGGTTCTTCAACTCTGCCGACGCGGCCCCTATTCCGCGGGCCGCCAACAGCTAAGATTCCTGAGCCGTGCTCGGAAGCGCCGCTTCTGCTAGCCTGAGAGCAAATCACGCGGAGCCGCAAGCGATGGCGAATGAATGGTACTACGCCAAAAACGGCGAAAGCTTTGGTCCGCTCTCAGGCGATGAAATGCGCGAGCGCATCGGACGAAGCGGCGACGAGGCCCTCTATATCTGGAGAGAGGGCATGGCCGAATGGACGCTCGCGCAGGAAGCGCCGGAATTTTCTGCGAGGCTTCGGTCGAAATGGCCGCCCGCGACGCTTCTGCCAGCGGCGCAGCGGGCCGTTGCGAAAGGGCGTCAGACCATCACGGAGCAAAAGCTGGCGCAACGCGCGCGGCACGAGCTCATCGCCTATCTCTCGGTGTCTGCCTATCTCATGGTGTGGTTCAGCGCCGTCCTATTCTACAAGTCGACAGTCTTGCGCAGCGTCGGGATCGAGTTTGCGCCCTTCGCCCTCGCTGCGGTGAAAGCGCTGATACTGGGCAAATTCATCCTCGTTCTGGAAGCCTTCAAAATTGGCGAGAAGGACCAAAGAAGCGATCTCCTGATCGTCGGCATTCTCAAGAAGGCTTTGCTGTTTACACTCGCCCTGTTCGCGCTCACGATCGTCGAGGAAGTTGTCGTGGGCTACATCCATGGACGAAAGGTTGCGGAAGTTTTGAGCGAGTTTGGCGGAAACCGGGCGTTGCAGTCGCTTGCCGCGGCGATCCTGGTTTTTCTCGTCTTGCTTCCCTACCTCGCCTTCCGGCGCCTCGCGCTGGTGTTTGGAGACCTGCCGGAGCTTCTCTTCACGCATCGCTCGCCGGAAAAGCGCAAGGCAGAAGCGCCACACGAGAGCGACTGAGTTCGCCGATCGCTCTTGCAACGCTTGGAAAGCCGCCTGCCCTCACGCCAGCATTCCCACGGCCCTTGCAGCGACGAGCACGATCGTCACGAGCGAGATGATCGCCTCCGTCATCATCAGCAGCTTCGCGCGCGGCGTGAGCGGAAAGGTGTCTGAGGGCGAGAAGGCGGTCGCATTGGTAAAGGCCAGGAACAGATAATCAATGTAGCCCGGCGCTCGGATGCGGCGCGTGAAGCTCACGGGAACCGTCTGCTGCGTGAAGATGAAGTGGGGGCCGGCTTCCGACGGCGCGCCCGGCAACTTCTTGTCGAGGTTCCAGTACCAGAGCGAAAAAATGATGACGTTCGTCGCCCAGATGTTCAGCGCGTCGGCGAGCAGCGACTTGCCGCTATTCGCGTGTCCGTGCATGATCTCATGAACCAGTCCCGCGAGCGCGAACAGATTGGCGACGCTCACCAGCGCCGTCAGCAAGAAGAAAGCGGTGTGGATCATTCTTCGGCGCCGGGCGAGGCGGATCCACAAATCGCCCTCGATCTCGCCGGCGGCTCGCTTTCTTTCGACGCCGAGCGTCCAGACGGTCGCGACCGACAAAGGCAGAAGAAGAGCGAGCTCCAATGTCGGCATCACCCAGCGCGGGAGAATGGTGACCTCATTCACGAACAGAAACTGCAACGCGACGATGACGAGCACGGCGCCGCGCGCGAACCAGATGTCGGCTGGGGCGCCGGGCGCCTCCTCGATTCTCCGCCTTACCGGCGCGCTCTCGCCCTGCGTCACGCATTTCTCCAAGCTTATGCCAGCCGAACGCTCGCTCCTCTTCAGCGCGGAGGGGTCGAGGCGGGCCGCAGGCTCTGCAGATAGGCGACGAGCGGCGCGATCTGGAATTCACCCAGCATGAAGGCCGGCATCTTGCTGCTCCGGCGCGCGCCGCCGTGCGCGTTAGCCAGAAAGTCGCGCAGCGAAGCCTCGGTTGTTTCAGGTTTTGCCGCGATCTCCGCGAAGCTCGGCGCCGGGGGCTTCAACAAGGGAGGAGTCTCTTGATCGCTGGCGACCACATGGCAATTGGCGCAGATCTTGAGCGCGATGTCGCGCCCTGCGGCGATGGGATCCGCTTGCGTCGGCTGCGCGTGCGCCGCGCCGATCGCCGTGGCGAAAAGAGCCGGCGCGAGAATGTAGCGGCCCAGGTTCTTCACGCGCTCCTCCTGCTGCTAGGCGCGCTCGAGCGGCGCGCTCCCACGCGCTCCGGTCGAAGCGTGGCAAGAACCTAATTCATCGAGAGCCTGGGCGCCAGCGGGGGCCGGCGCAGACGCCCCCGACCCGAGGTCCAGCACGCGTTCGATGTCTGCGGAGCGCGCTTGCATCGCCTCGCAAATCTGTGCAAGCGAGTGGCTCCATTCCTAAGGCTATCGGGTGAAGCGGCGTCTTCCATGCCCTCGTCCTGATGAGGCTCCGCAGGAGCCGTCTCGTAGGACGCGGGCTCGCAAAATCTTGCAAGCTTCCCGGCGTGACCACCCTTCGAGACGTCCGCTTCGCGGGCTCCTCAGGGTGAGGACTCGGGAGAGCAAAGCTTTACCTGTAGCTCCCATCGTGCCCCGAAAGCCTCGCGCCCTTGACTTCCTTCACGGTGCTCACGCCGCTCATCGTCGCCACGGCGCTCTTCATGGAGAATCTCGACGGCACGGTGCTCTCGACCGCCCTGCCCGCGATGGCGGCGGATCTGCATGAAGACCCGGTGGCGCTGAAACTAGCGCTCACCTCCTATCTTCTGGCGCTCGCCGTGTTCATTCCGCTCTCAGGCTGGGCGGCCGACAAATTCGGCGCGCGCAAGGTGTTTTCGGCCGCGATTATCGTCTTCACGCTGGGCTCGGTCCTCTGCGGACTCTCGACGACGCTTCTCTCCGTGGTGTTGTCGCGCGTCGTGCAGGGCGCGGGCGGCGCGATGATGGTGCCGGTCGGACGCCTGGTGATCCTGCGCACCGCCCCAAAGGCGGAGCTTGTCACCGCGATGGCCTGGCTGACGATCCCGGCGCTGATCGGCCCCCTGATCGGACCGCCGGTCGGCGGCTTCATCGCGACCTATTACCATTGGCGCTATATCTTCTGGATCAATGCGCCCATCGGGCTGCTCGGCGTGATCCTCGCGGCGCTCTTCATCCCCGATCTCAAAGAGGAAGAGGTCTGGCCGCTCGATGTTCGCGGCGCCTTGCTCAGCGGCGTCGGCCTCTCGGCGACCGTCCTCGGCTTCAGCCTCGTGGGGGGCGAGGTCGAGTCTTCCTTCGTCGTCGTCGTCCCTCTGCTCGCGGTCGGGGCCGTCGCTCTCCTGCTCTATTGGGGACATGCGCGACGCACGGCGACGCCGATCCTCGATCTCGGTCTCTTGAACATCCCGACGTTTCGCGCCGCGCTCATCGGCGGCTTTCTTTTTCGCATCGGGGTCGGCGCGATTCCCTTTCTGTTGCCGCTTCTCTTGCAGCTCGGCTTCGACCTTAGCGCCTTTCAGTCCGGTTCGCTGACCTTCGTCGCCGCGGCCGGCGCGATGGCCATGAAAACGACGGCGAAGCCGATCCTGCGCGCTTTTGGCTTTCGTCGCGTGCTGATCCTCAACGCCCTGCTCTGTTCTCTGTTTCTGATCGCCAATATCTTCTTCAAAGCGTCGACGCCGCATTGGATCATGATGACGGTGCTGCTCGTCGGGGGATTCTTCCGCTCGCTCGAATTCACCTCGCTCAATGCGATCGGTTTCGCCGATATCGACCAGCGTGACATGAGCCGTGCGACGAGCTTTTCGGCCGTGGGCCAGCAATTGTCGCAATCCTTCGGGGTCGCGATCGGGGCGGTGGGATTGGAGCTGTCACGCGCGGCGCATGGTGGCGGGGCGCTGCGGACCGAGGATTTCGCTGTGGCCTTCCTGGCGGTGGCGGCCGTCTCGGCAGCCAGCGTGCTGTTCTTCACCCCCCTCGCTCAAGATGCGGGCGACGAGCTCGCCGGCCGCCTGATGGAGGAGTGATGCGGATTGCGAGTCTCCAGGCTCACATGATCTAAAATCAAACTGCTGGAGTGAGTTCTGTTTGCAAAGATCTGTCGACTCTTGCAAAGATTCGCTCTCGCTGACGCTGGTCAAAAAAGTAGCGAGGCGATCCTGCCTTTCTTTCCGGCCTCGATCGGAACGCTGGTCGATAATTTCTTGTGGGGGTCTCGATGCGTCCATTGCGGATCCGCCTTGTTGCAGCGGTTTGCGCATTCGTCGCGGAAAGCGTGTCGCCCTCGCTCGGCGAGACCATCGCGGCGCGGCAATGCGACCTACTGGCCGGCAATCCCGCCTATGGCGCTTCCTCGCAGTCGGTCGGAGGCTGGGCCTATTCAGAGGCAGATATCGATAGCGCGCTCGCCGTCCCCGCATGCCGACGCGCATTTTCCGCATCGCCTAATACCAAGAGATTCGAATATCAGCTCGCGCGCGCGCTCGTCGCAGGCAAGAAATATGAAGAAGCCCTGCCGATCATTCGCAAGGGCGACGGCGCGGGCGAAGCGCGCTACAAACTCCTGCTGGCGCAGCTGTATACACAAGGGCGCGGCGTGGAGGCCGACGCCGAGACAAGCTGGCGCCTATTAACCGAAGCCGCAGAGAGCGGCGATGGTTTGGCGATGTTCGCGCTCGGCTGCAAATATGTATTGGGCGCGGGGGTCGAAAAGGACGAACGTCGTTCCCGACAGCTCTTCGAGAAGGCGATCGAGGTCGGCGGGAGCTGGGCGCGCGAGGTGATGGGGGAGAATTACGACAGTGGCGTGTGCCTTCCGAAGGATCAGGAGGAGGCGCTACGCTTCTACGAATCGGCGGCGGACATGAACGACGCCGTCGCGACCTTTCGTTTGGGGCGCATCTACGAACTTGGAGAACTCAGGCCAAAGGACATGAGCCTGGCAATCCGCTATTATGAGAGGGCGGCGAGTCTCGGCTCCCCGGTGGCGATGGAGCAACTCGGCGATCTTTACAGGAAAGGAGACGGTGTCGCGCAGAACAAAGCCAAAGCAGCGGATCTCTATAAACGCGCTGCGGAGGTCGGCTATCGCGTCGCGGAGGCCAATCTCGGTGTGATGAAGATTATGGGCGACGGCGTTCGGCAAGAGGTGGACCGCGGGCTTGAACTTTTGAAAAGATCGGCCGAACGAGGCCAGAAGACGGCGATGCTTTCTCTCGCCGTGATATACAGGGACGGCCGATATGGCGTGGCGCGGGACCTTTACCAAGCGCTGCGCTGGTTCAAGGCAGCAGCGGACGCGGGCGACGCCCAGGCGGCAAAGGAGCTGCGCGCGCTGGGCGCGGGAAGGTGACGGCTGCGGCTTCCACCCCCGTTCAAGCAAATTCAGCATCTTACATGGTGCGTCTCGAGACATGGGTTACAGTCTGTTCCTAAGGCATATTCGACACCTCCCGCCAGTCTAGCCTGGCGGGAGGTGACAATGGCCTCTAAACCTGTTCCTCCGGCGCCCGCATCCCCTGCCCCGCATCGCGCAATGCGCCGAGCACGCGATTGCCCTCCACCCGCACCCTGCCCGAGGCCACGAGCCGCAGCGCGAGCGGATAGATTCTGTGCTCTTCCTGCAGCACGCGGGCGGCAAGGCTCTCCGGCGTGTCGTCGTCCGCGACACGCACGGCGGCCTGCGCGACGATCGGTCCCTCATCCAGTTGCGGGACGACGAAATGCGCAGTGCAGCCGTGAATCTTCACGCCGTCCTTCAGCGCGCGCTCGTGCGTGTCGAGGCCGCGATAGGCGGGCAAGAGCGAGGGATGGATGTTCAACATGCGCCCCGACCAGCGCGAGACGAACCAAGGCGTGAGCATCCGCATGAAGCCCGCGAGGCACAGAAACTCGATACGATGCGCCTCGAGCAGCAGCTGCAGCGAGCGCTCGAACTCTTCGCGGCCGGCGTAGATCTTGTGATCCACAGCGGCCGTCGCCATCCCCATCGCCTTGGCGCGCGAGAGTCCGGGCGCGTCCGGGCGGTTCGACAGCACGAGCGCGACCTCGGCGGGATAATCCGGCGCGCGCGCCGCCGCGATCAACGCGTCCATGTTGGAGCCACGCCCGGAAATGAGAATGGCGGTGCGCAGGCGGCTCATGCGACTATTCGCCTGCCGAGAGACTCGTCGCTGTCGCGCGTCACAGCGCGAGCTTTCCGCGATAGGCGACGCGGGACCCGCTCTCGATCGCGACGACCTCGCCGATGATGACGGGCGCCTCTCCCGCATCCCGCAGCGCGCCGATCGCGTCGTCCGCGCCATCCCTCGCAACGGCGACGACCATGCCGATCCCGCAATTGAACGTGCGCAGCATCTCGGGCTCTGTAACGCCGCCCTCTCGCGCGAGCCAACGGAAAACCTCGGGCACGTCGATCACGGACAGGTCGAGCGCCGCGCCGAGACCTTTCGGCAGCGCGCGTGGAATATTGTCGGGAAAGCCGCCGCCCGTGATATGCGCCAGGGCGAGGATTTGCGGCGCGCGTCTCAACGCCGCAAGCAGCGGCTTCACATAGATGCGCGTTGGCTCGAGCAGCGCTTCGGCGAGCGTCACATTCGCGCCGAAGGGCGCGGGCGCGTCATAAGCGAGCCCCGCGCGCGCAAGGATGCGGCGCACGAGCGAGAAGCCATTGGAGTGGACGCCTGAGGATTTCAGGCCGAGCAGCACGTCGCCCGCGGCAATGGGCTTCGGCAGCAGCGCGCCGCGCTCGACCGCGCCGACCGCGAAGCCCGCGAGATCATAATCGCCTTCGGCGTAAAGCCCCGGCATTTCCGCCGTTTCACCGCCGAGCAGCGCGCAGCCCGCCTCGACGCAGCCCGCGGCGATCCCCTTGACGACGCTCGCCGCCTCCTCGGGGGTAAGCTTGCCGGTCGCGTAATAGTCCAGGAAGAACAGGGGCTCCGCCCCCTGCACGACGAGATCGTTGACGCACATGGCCACGAGATCGATTCCGATCGTCGAATGACGCCCCGAATCGATGGCGATCTTGACCTTGGTGCCGACCCCGTCGTTGGCGGCCACCAGCAGCGGATCGGCGAAGCCCGCGGCCTTGAGGTCGAAGACGCCGCCGAAGCCGCCGATCTCGCCGTCGGCGCCGCTTCTTCGCGTCGCGCGCACGGCGGGGCGGATCAGCTCGACGAGGCGATTGCCGGCGTCAATGTCGACGCCTGCCTCTGCGTAAGTGAGGCCGTTTCCTTTGCCTTGCATTCTTCGGCCCGAGCTGGAGAACGAGGGTCCCGCCCTCTCAGCGTTCATGGGGAATGGGCAGGGCGCTGTCAAATGCCGCGACGTGTAAAAACGCGCCGCCAAGAGCGAACAAGAGAGAAGATATAAGAGAGAAGATAAGCGACGCTTCGCAACCTCGAGCCAGCCGGCGCACGGCCCGTGCGGCGCGAGCCGCAATCTGCTAAGGCTGCGCCCGGCGCGTGACAGGGACGCGCCGCGATGCGCGGCGCCGGCGAAAAAACGAGTCCTTAATGCTGCGATCGGCGCTCCGTCTGGCCTTCACGGCCGCGATGCTTTTTTCTCTGGTCGCTTTCTTCCTGAAGCGGCCGGACGAGCCCGTCGTCACCTGCGAGACCGTCAACGGCGGACGCAACAATTACAGGGTTCTTGTCGTCGGCGAATCCTGGGCGACCGGAGGGAAATTCTTCCCCGAGTTGCCGGAGACCGTCTCGCGCCGGCTCGGGGGGCGTGGCGTCGAAGCCTGCGCGATCGGCTTTTCGGGCCGGAACTCGAAGCTTCTCTACTACGAGCTCCTCGAAAAGTTTCCGCTCGAAAAGCTCTACGGCCTTTGGGATGAGAAAAAGCCCGACTCCGTCGTGCTGATGACCGGCGTCAATGATGAAATCCAGCACATCGGCCCCGCCGCTTATGTCGAATACACGAAGAAGCTCATGGAGTATTTTACGCGAGTGGAGGATGTAGAGCTTATCTCGGTGCCGCGCGTCAACGAGCGCAGCTACAAATCGCCTAACCTGTTCAGCCGGATCAAGCGTAAGATTCTGATGTGCTTTTGGGACAACTGCGAGATGCAGGCCAATGACGTCTATCGAATCGCCTTATACCGTGACCATCCCGAGCTGCGCGTGATCGACTTCGACGATTTCATTCCACGCTATAGAAGTCATGAGAGCTGCTATACGGCGGACGGTGTGCACCTCACCGACCCGTGCCTGCATAAATACGGCGTTTTCGTCGGCAAGGCGCTGGCGCTCACCGAAGAGACGCCGGGCGCGCGACCCTCGCCCGGCGCGCAATAACGCAGACGTTCGAACGCCGCGGTCGAAAATTTCGCGTCAGCGGGGTGTGATCCAATTGCAACACCTCAGAAGAATCGACGCGATCCCGCGTCGATTCGCGACGAATCGCTTGTCGGAGGCGATCCCCTATGCCTATGTTTAAATCATACTAATGCGGTATGTTGTTATGCCGCACGCAGCGTGAAGGGCAGTCGCCATGAGAAAGGTTTTCATTTCCGCCACCCTGCTGACGATCGCGACGACGACCGCTGTCGCCGCCGATCTTCCCTCAGCAAAAGCGCCCGCTGTCGCGCCGCCCCCTCCACCTGCATGGAACGGGTTCTACGCCGGCGTAAATGTGAGCGGCGGGTGGATCAACGGGGTGGGGAGCGTCTCCTACATCCCCTATTCCGATCCAAGATATGGACTTTTCTCCAATCCCGGTGGCGGTTCTCTAGCAAACTTTCTCCTCCTGCCCGCCAGCCAATCATCGCCGAGCGGCAACCAAGGCGGCGCGCTCGGCGGCGGACAGATCGGCTATAATTTTGTGGTTGCGTCGAAGTATCTGGTCGGCGCCGAGACCGATTTTCAAGGCGGGATTATCGGCGGCAGCAATCAGGGAAATCTCGCGACCTTCTATCCGAGCCCCTTCGCCCCGAGCGGTGGAATCCTGACCCCGCTGGTTGCGAGCAGCGGCTACAACGTCGGCTTGAATTGGTTCGGCTCTGTCCGCGGGCGGCTCGGCTACATCCTCGCGCCGACGCTCCTTCTCTATGGAACCGCCGGCTTCGCCTACGGCGACGTGACGGCGTTCAACGTTAGCCGCACGCGCACCGGCTGGACCGCCGGCGGCGGCGCGGAATGGTCGTTCCTCCCGGATTCGCGGTGGACCGCCAAAATCGAATATTTGTTCACCGACTTCGGAAGCAGTTCAGCGAATGGGAATTGGGCGTGGGGCGGCGGCGTTAGCCAGCACGCGACGCTCAATCTCGTCCGCGTCGGCTTGAACTACCGCCTAAGCTGGAGCGCTCCGCCGGCTGTCATCGCTAAATATTGATCAAGGACGAAACAAGACCCCGAACGCCACGATGAGAAAGGGCCGGGCGCGCCGCCGGGTCCTCCTCTTTTCGAGGCGGAGAATTTATCGAGTCAGTTTGCTCCACCCGCCTCTTGCCGCAGCGCGCCGAGGCGACTTTTGATGCCCGAATTCCGGCTCCAAAATCATTGCGCTCGCCGAAGGACCAAGATATAGGGGGCGATCCCCGCATGGTCGCAGTTCGCTTCCGCCCGTCTCGGACGGCGCGTAGCTTTTCACTTCCGTGCGGCGCAGGCCCCAACCGGGGGCCATGGAGGCTAAGGAGTTTTGCTATGAGCAACGCACCGCTGATGCCGAAGGCCACGGCCGTGTGGCTCGTCGAGAACACGTCCCTCACCTTCGATCAGATCGCTGATTTTTGCAAATTGCATCCGCTCGAGGTCAAGGGCATAGCCGATGGCGAGGTCGCAGCCGGGATCCGCGGGCAGGACCCCGTCACCTCCGGGCAGCTCTCGCGCGAGGAGATCGCGAAGGGCGAGGCCGACGCGAATCATCGGCTCAACCTCTTCGTCTCGAAGATCAAGGTCCCCGAGGTCAAACGCCAGCGCGGGCCGCGCTACACGCCGCTGTCGCGCCGCCAGGATCGCCCAAACGCGATCCTCTGGCTCTTGCGCAACCACCCCGAGCTCAAGGATGCGCAAATCATGAGACTCGTCGGCACGACCAAGACGACGGTCAAGGCCATCCGCGACCGCACCCATTGGAATTCCGCGGCGCTGGCGCCGATGGATCCGGTGACGCTCGGCCTGTGCTCGCAGATCGATCTCGATTTCGAGGTTCAGCGCGCGGCCAAAGAAAGGCCTCAGCAGGTCGTGGACCACGGCCCGATGCTGGCCCCGCCGGAGGAGACCGTGCAACCTTATTACGAGCCCGACCACACGGAGGAGGAAGTCTTCGGCAAGCGTGTGGTCCCCGCCGCGCCGGCGGAGGATGAGGATCATTTCGACGCCGAACGCGTCTTCGGCCGCCTGAAGGACATCGATCTGGATCACTGAGGACCGGCTTTCCGCTACCGCGGCCGGCTTGCGCAAGACGAAAACGCGGCGCGCTCGAGGGAAGCATCCCTGAGGAGCGCGCTCTGACGCATTCATGCGATCGTGTTCTATGCGTTCAAGCTGTTCCGTCCGAACAAGCGCCGCGTGACCGGCAAATTTTGGGGGCGCCGCTTTGGCTTTGACAACATCGGCTTATGACTGCGATCTCGACCGCAATGCGGCCAATTTCCAGCCGCTGACGCCAATCACTTTGCTCGCGCGCGCCGCGGCCGTCTTCCCTGAGAAGACAGCCATCATCCATGGGCCTCTGCGCCGAAGCTACGCTGAATTTTACGCGCGCAGCCGAAGGCTCGCGAGCGCGCTCGCACGCCATGGCGTGGAGCCCGGCGACACTGTCTCGGTGATGCTCGCCAACACGCCGGCCATGCTCGAATGCCATTATGGCGTGCCGATGATCGGCGCGGTGTTGAACACGCTCAACACGCGTCTCGACCCGCCCGTGCTCGCCTTCATGCTCGATCACGCCGAAGCCAAGGTGCTGATCGTCGATCGCGAGTTCTCGGGAGCGATCCGCCGCGCGCTGAGCCTCGCGCAGACGAAGCCTCTCATCATCGACTATGACGACCCGGTCTTCGAGGGTGAGGGCGAGGCGCTAGGGGAGATCGATTACGAAGCGCTCCTCGCGAGCGGCGACCCTGAGTTCGCCTACGCCGGCCCCGCCGACGAATGGGACGCGATATCGCTCAACTACACTTCGGGAACGACCGGCGATCCCAAAGGCGTCGTCTACCACCATCGCGGCGCCTATCTTCTCGCGCTCGGCAATGTGCTGACGGGCGATATGGGCCGCCATCCGGTTTATCTCTGGACGCTGCCGATGTTCCATTGCAACGGCTGGTGCTTCACCTGGGCGCTCTCCGTTGTCGCTGGCGTGCATGTCTGCTTGCGTCAGGTGCGCGCCGAGCACATGTACGAGCTCATGGCCGAGCATGGCGTCACGCATCTTTGCGGGGCGCCGATCGTCATGTCGACTCTGCTCGGGGCGTCGGAGAAGGAAAAGCGCCCGCTGAAGACGACGGTCCGCTTCTTCACAGCGGCCGCGCCGCCGCCGCAAGCCGTGCTGGCGGCGATGAAGACTGCAGGCTTCGACGTGACTCACCTTTACGGCCTGACGGAAACCTACGGTCCCGCCGCCGTCAATGAGTGGAAGGGCGAGTGGGACGCGCTCGAGCCCGAGGCGCGCGCCGCGAAGATGGCGCGACAAGGAGCGTCCTACGTTGTGCTCGACGCGCTCGAGGTCATCGACCCCGACTCCATGCAGCCGACCCCGCGCGACGGCGAGACGATGGGCGAGGTGATGTTCCGCGGCAACATCGTCATGAAGGGCTATCTAAAGAACAAGCGGGCGACCGAGGCGGCCTTCGCAGGCGGTTGGTTCCACTCCGGCGATCTCGGAGTCATGCACCCGGACGGCTACATTCAGCTCAAGGACCGCTCGAAGGACATCATCATCTCCGGCGGAGAAAACATTTCATCGATCGAGGTCGAGGACGCGCTGTTCAAGCATCCCAAGGTTCGGGCGGCAGCGGTCGTCGCAGCGCCCGACGACAAGTGGGGCGAGACGCCTTGCGCCTTCGTCGAGCTCAAGGAGGGAGCAAGCGCGACTGCAGAGGAGCTCATCGCTTTCGCCCGCGACAATTTGGCGCATTTCAAATGCCCCCGCCGTGTGGTTTTTGGAGAACTACCGCGGACGTCGACCGGCAAGATTAAGAAATTTGAACTCAGAGATCGCGCGCGCAAACTCTGAGCAAAGTAGTCAGGAATAGAAGGAAGTAGTAAGGCGCAAAAAGCTACGCCAGCAACCGTAGGACGGCTGCCGGCGCGGCCAGTGTCAGTCCGATAAGGACGCGTATTAGATAAACAGGCCGAGAGCGCCGCCCGCCAAACCGCCGACAACGCCGGCAGCGACGGTGTTCGTGAGGCCGCCCAGGGCAAAAGAAGCGAGGCCGCCGAGAATGAGGGCGCCGACGCCAGCGAAGATGTAAACGTTCGGCGTGAGTTCGAGTTCTTTGGAAGCCATTATTCCTCTCCTTCTTTCTTTGGCTGAGCTTCGCGCCTTGTTATCGTGCTTTGCCGACGCGTTAGCTCTTTCCCCTTGTGGGTCGTGAGACGACCGTCGTCAGGTTAGCACAAACGCGAGCGCTGTCCAGGGGCGCGCCCAAGCGTGGCGCGAGCAGCCCTACCCCGCTCTCCATCCAGGAAGTTCCTGCAATATCCGCAGCAAACCCAGCGCAAAGACCACTTCTCGCGGGCAGCTCGACTGCCAATTTTTTTTGCAATATCGGTCCTGAAATCCTTTTCGTCTCAATTTATCGAGCAAAATTGGTCGCCGAGCGGCGTTTGAGCCGGGGGGGGGCCGATGACGTCGATCTTCCAGGGGCGATTCGACGCCGGCAAGATCACGCTGCCTTCAGGCGCAATCCCCTGAATGTAGAAAACGTGAGCGATTCTTGAAGTTTGGAGCGCGATTTATGCGAAAATCGGATTTCGCTTTTGCATTGCGCTCTAGCCGCGGCCGAGGGCCGCGAGCGCAACATTGTGCTGCATGCGACGCACCATCAAGCGCATGAGGTAGAAGCCGAACTGCGGATTTTGCGTCACGAGCTGCATCAGGTCCGAGTATCGCAGCGACAACAGCTCGACGTCGGTCTCGGCGACGGCGCTGGCGGTGCGCTTCTGACCGTCAGCAAAAAGTCCAAGCTCGCCAAACATCGCGCCCGGCCCAAGCGACACATCTTTCTCGGGAACGCGGATCCTGCCCTTGACGATCACATAGGCGGCGTCTGCGGCGGCGTCCTTGCGATAGAGCGTGACGCCTTCCGGCACCTTCTTTGGACGCATGTAGGGACGCAGCCAATCGGAGTGAAACTCATCCTCCGTGGCGAGCCGCACGGCGGTGATGAGGCGCTTCATCTGCAAGAGCCGCCAAACGTTCAAGGGCAGGAGCAAAGCGTTGAAGGCGAAGAGCGGATAAACGCCCTTGAGGAAGAAATAACCGGCGAACAGAGCATTGGCGAGAATCGCCGCGATGCGCAACGGGATCATCGTGTTCGAGACATAAGCGTAAGCGTTCGCCGCCGCCGCCAGATAGCCCAGCGCTTCAATGAAGTCGTGAGTCCAATGCATCTCGGTTGATTCCGACTGCCGCGCAGCTCCGCTCCGCTCGCACGAACGAGAGGGCGCGAGCCACAGCATAGACGACCGCGGGTTTACATGTCGAGAAGGCTGTCGTTTTCCTGTCGACTTATAAAGAAAGCGGGCGGGGAGAACCGGAGCGACCCTTGGCGCCGAGACTCTTAAATCCTATACCGCACGAAGAAGCCGGACGTCCGGCTACGTTTCTGCCGAGACCCCATGTCCAAAAGGCTTCAGCTCGTTCTGGCGCTGCTGCTTGCGGCGCTCGTCGGCGCCCAGCTCCCACGCCTGATGACCGCCCTCAAGCCCGTTCAGCCGGACTCGAAGCAGCAGGACGCAACGAGCAACGCCGCCAGAACGAACGACAATCTCATCCGTCTCAGCGAGGCGCAAATCCAAGCCACCAAAATCACGACCGCGGAGATCCAGCCTGGCGTCATTCGGCGCCGAATTTCGATTCCGGCCTCCGTCACTCCCGATCCGGAGCTCGTTGGGCATGTCGCCGCAAAAGTCGCGGGCACAGTCGCCCAATTGCGCAAGAGGCTCGGCGACCCCATCGCCAAAGGCGAGGTCGTGGCTGTTCTCGATTCGCGGGAGGTGGCTGACGCCAAAAGCGAATATCTCGCCGCGACGACAAACTACGATCTGCAAAACACGCTGTTCCAGCGGGACAAGGGCTTATACGCCAAGCAGATCATCGCCGAGCAGCTCTTCTTGAAATCGCGCGCGGCCTTTACCGAAGCCAAACTTCGTCTCGATCTCGCACGACAAAAGCTCGCCGCGCTCGATCTATCCGACGCAGAGATCGCGGCGCTGCCGAATCAGCCGATATCCGCGCTGCGCGAGAAAGAGATCCGCTCGCCGGTCGCCGGACGGGTGTCTGAGCGACTGGTGGCCATCGGACAACCCGTCGGCGGCGAAGGACAGTCCAAGGAAATCTACATCGTCACCGACGTCTCAACCGTCGAGGCCGACCTCGCGGTCCCGGTCGCCGACATGCCATTCATCAAGGAAAAGCAGCGCGTCACGATCCTCACGCCCGAAGGTCGGGAGGTTGCGGGAAGCGTGATCTTCGTCAATGCGATGCTGACCCCCGAGACGCGGACCGGCCATGTCATCGCCTCCTTCCCCAATCAAAATCAGGCCTTGCGCCCGGGGAGTCTCCTGACCGCGCGCGTGGTCCTCGAGGAGCAAAAGGTCCGGGCGATGGCGCCGCGCGCGGCGATCCAGACGGTCGCCAATGAACCCGTCCTCTTCGTGCGCAATCCGGAGGGCTTCGACAAGCGCATCGTGAAGACCGGCGCGAGAGACGACGAGAACATTCAGATCGAGGCCGGCGTCAAGCCGGGAGAGATCGTGGCGGTGGACAATAGTTTCGTGCTCAAGGCGGAGCTCGGCAAGAACGACATTCCCGAAGAGTGACGACGCGAGATGATCCAGAAAATAATCGCCTTTTCCGTCCATCGGCGATGGCTGGTCCTGCTGCTCGTCGTCGTCGCCGGCGCGGTCGGCGTCTTCTCGCTCATGAGCGTGCCGATCGACGCTGTCCCCGATATCACGAATAATCAGGTTCAGATCAATGCGCGAGCGCCGGCCCTTTCGGCGACGGAGATCGAGAAGCAGATCACTTTTCCCATAGAAAACGCGCTCGCGGGGATACCGGGACTCGAATCGACGCGGTCGCTTTCGCGCAGCGGCTTCGCGCAGGTCACGGCGATCTTCAGCGACAAGGTCGATCTCTACTTCGCGCGCCAGCAGGTGACGGAACGCCTCAATGACGCAAAGGCGGATTTTCCGCCCGGCGTCGAGGTGCGAATGGGGCCGGTCGCCACGGGTCTTTCCGAGATCTACATGTGGTCGCTGCGCTACAAGCCCGGCGCCGACGCGCGTCGAACCGACGGCGAGCCCGGCTTCCAGAGCAACGGCGATTATCTCACGCCCGAAGGCGAGCTTTTACGCAACGATATCGAGAAAGCCGCTTATCTGCGCACGCTGCAGGATTGGGTCGTCCGCCCGCAGGTCCGGACCGTGCCGGGAGTGGCGAGCGTCGACTCGCTCGGCGGCTACGTCAAGCAGTTCCAAGTCGAGCCCGATCCGGCGAAGCTCCTTGCTCTGGGCCTATCCTTCGGCGATGTCGCGAGCGCCATCGAACGCAACAATGTGTCGCGCGGCGCCGGCTATATCGAGCGCTATGGCGACGGCCTGGTCGTTCGCAGCGGCGGCCGGCTGGAGACCGTCGACGACATCCGTAAGGTGGTGCTCATCTCCAAGAACGGCGTGCCGGTGCGCATCGGCGACATCGCCAAGGTCGGCATCGGCCGCGAGCTGCGCACGGGCAGCGCCAGCATGAATGGCGAGGAGATCGTCATCGGCACCTCGCTGATGCTAATTGGCGGCAACAGCCGAACCGTCTCGGCGGCGGTCGACGAGAAGATTGGCGAGATCGCCAAAAGACTGCCGCCCGACGTCGAGATCAAGAGCATCCTCAACCGCACGGTGCTCGTCGATGCGACGATCAAGACTGTCGCAAAGAATTTGACAGAGGGCGCGGCGCTTGTCGTTTTCGTGCTCTTTGCCCTTTTGGGGAACGTTCGCGCCGCGCTGATCACCGCGCTCGTCATTCCCATCACGATGTTGTTCCTCGGGATCGGCATGACCGAAGCGCACATCAGCGCCAATCTGATGAGCCTCGGCGCTCTCGATTTCGGCCTCATCGCCGACGGCGCCGTCATCATCGCGGAAAACTGCCTGCGTCACCTGGCCGAGCGCCAGCATGCGCTCGGCCGACCGCTTCTACAGGATGAGCGCATCGAGACGATCATTGTCTCGGCTGACGAGATGATCAAGCCGACCGTCTACGGGCAGGCAATCATCATGCTGGTCTATGTTCCGATGCTCACCTTCACCGGCGTCGAAGGCAAGATGTTCCAGCCGATGTCGATGACGGTCATCATCGCGCTGCTTTCGGCATTCGTGCTGTCGCTGACCTTCGTCCCGGCGATGATCGCGCTGCTGATCACCGGCCGCGTCGAAGAGAAAGAAAACGCGATCATCCGCAAGCTTAAGCAGCTTTACGGGCCGGCGCTGCGGCGCGCCATGGATGCGCCGCTGCGCACCGTAGCCGTCGGCTTCGCGGTCTTCGTTCTCGCCGCCCTGCTCTACACGCGGCTCGGCCAGGAATTCATCCCGACGCTCGACGAAAAAAACCTTGCGATGCAGGCGAATCGCATTCCCAGCACGTCCTTGACCCAGTCGCAGGCCATGCAGAAGGACGTCGAGAGGATGCTCAAAGGCGCGCCGCAGGTCGCTTATGTGTTCTCGAAGACGGGCACGGCGGAGGTCGCGACCGACCCGATGCCGCCAAACCTGACCGACACCTTCATCTTGCTCAAGCCGCAAGACCAGTGGCCCGACCCGCATATGTCCAAGGACGAGCTGATCGCCGAATTGCGCGCGCGCGTCAGTCAGCTTCCGGGCAATCTTTATGAGTTCACGCAGCCGATCCAATTGCGCTTCAACGAGCTGCTCGCGGGCGTGCGCGGCGACATCGCCGTGAAAGTCTTCGGCGAGAATTTCGACGTGATGTTGAAGGCCGCCAATCAAATCGCTGCGATCTTGCAACGGGTGCCCGGCGCGACCGATGTCAAGGTCGAGCAGATCGCGGGCCTTCCCATCCTCGACATCAAGATCGACAAGGACGCGGTCTCGCGATTGGGACTGAGCCTCGCGGCCGTGCAAGACGTCATCGGCGCCGCGATCGGCGGACAGGTGGCCGGCCTCATCTTCGAGGGCGACCGGCGCTTTCCAATCACCATCCGCCTCGGCGACCAGCAGCGCTCCGAAATCCAGTCGCTCGAGAACATACCCGTGCCCCTGCCCGCGTCTGGCGGCGGCGCGCCGTCGTCGATCCTGCTCAAGCAGATCGCCAAGATCTCGGTCGCCGAGGGGCAGAACCAAATCTCGCGCGAGAACGGCAGGCGCCGCGTCGTCGTCACCGCCAATGTGCGCGGACGCGATATCGCCTCCGTCGTCACCGATGCGCAAGCGAAGGTCGCTGCTAAGGTCGCCCTGCCTTCCGGCTATTGGGTGGCCTGGGGCGGACAATTCGAGAATCTCGCGGCGGCGCGCGCACGGCTCGCGGTGGTCGTGCCGGCGTGCTTCGCCTTGATCTTCCTGCTCCTCTATTCGGCGCTGGGCAGCGCGCTCGACGCAGTCCTCGTCTTCAGCGCCGTGCCGCTGGCGCTTTCGGGCGGCGTCGCGGCGCTTTGGCTGCGCGGCATGCCAATGTCGGTCTCGGGAGCGGTGGGGTTCATCGCGCTCTCCGGCGTCGCCGTGCTCAACGGCCTCGTGATGCGCACCTATATTCGGCAATTGATCGACCGGGGCCTGTCGCCCCGCGTGGCGATCTTCAAGGGCGCCATGACGCGCTTGCGCCCCGTCGCGATGACAGCGCTCGTCGCCTCTCTCGGCTTCCTGCCGATGGCGCTCGCGACGGGCACCGGCGCCGAGGTGCAAAGACCCATCGCCACCGTCGTCATCGGCGGGCTGATCAGCGCGACGCTGCTCACGCTCCTCGTGCTCCCAGCCCTCTACACGCTGGTGAGTGGAGGCGAGCCTCACGCGACGGAGGCGGAACTGGCGGAAGCCGAGGAGATCCGGGCGTGAGCGCCTGGCGCGCCACCGTTCTTCTCGCCTGCCTCGTGACGGCGCCCTTCGCGCGCGCCGAAACGCTCGATGGCGCGCTGGCGCGCGCCTATGCCGCCAATCCCAACCTCGCGGCCGGACGGGCCGGCGTGCGCGCCATCGACGAAAGCGTGCCGCAGGCGCTCGCTGGGCTCCGCCCGCGGGTGGGCGGCGACGCGCAGCTCGGCGTGCTCGACAGCCGCAGCGTCTCCGACACAATGGAGACCACAAACAACGATCCGACGACTCTTGGCACGCAGCATTCGGTGCAGTCGGGCCGCGCCTATCCGCGCGCGGGCTTGCTCTCGGTCGAGCAGCCGGTGTTTGACGGGTTCAAGACACAGAATGCGACCCGCTCGGCGCAAAGCGGCGTCCTCGCAGCACGTCAAAGGTTGCGCCTTCTCGAGCAGCGCGTGTTGCTCGAGGCCGTCACGGCTTACATGGACGTCCTGCGCGAGAGCGCCGCTGTGCGATTGCAGCAAAACAACGTCCAGATCCTGACGGAGCAGTTGCGGCAGACCCGAGAACGCTTCCAATATGGACAAATCACCCCGACGGACATCGCGCAGGCCGAGTCGCGGCTCGCCGCCGGCCGCGCGCAGGAAAGCGCCGCTCGTGCGGTGCTGGAGGCAAGCCTTGGACAATACCGTAAGACGATCGGCGACGAGCCCAAGCGGCTCGTGCCGGCGCGATCCATCGACGGGCTCTTGCCCAGGACGCGCGAGGAAGCTGAAGAAATCGCGCTCGTCGAGAATCCGGTCGTCGTCGCGGCGCTGCACGACGCCGACGCCGCCGATCTCAACATCCACGTCGCCGAGGGCGACTTCATGCCGAAGCTGTCGGTTGTAGGCAATCTGTTCACACAAACAGATCTCATCGCTCGCGGCAACCGTCTCCTCGGTGCTTCGGTAGTCGGCAAGCTCTCCGTGCCCTTCTACGATGGCGGCTTGACGCCGTCGCGCGTGCGCCAGGCCAAGGAGGTCGCCGGACAGAAGCAACGGGACGCCGACGCCGCGCGCGCCGAGGTTCGGGCTCTGGTCCGCGCCAACTGGGGCGCGTGGGTGGCGGCCAAAACGCAAGCGTCCGCGGCGGAGACGCAGATCAAGGCCGCCGAGAAAGCGCTCAATGGCGTGCGCGAGGAGGCTAAGGCCGGCCAGCGCACGACGATCGAGATCCTCAACGCGCAGCTCGAGCTTTTGAACGCCAGGCTCGCGCTGCTTTCCGCACAACGAGACCGGGTTGTCGCTTCTTACGCCGTGCTCGGCGCGGTCGGGGCGCTTTCAGCCGAGCGCCTTGCGCTCGCCGTCGACATCTACGACCCCTCGCTGCACTTCGAGCAGGTGAAGGACGGCCCGATCTTCCCGAGCACGCCGACGGGGAATTGAGGGGCGGAGAAACAGCGAAGCGTCATGCGGCGCCACGAGGGCCTCGCCGCCAGCCAGAGACAATTGCACCCTCGAGCCCCCACGCATGCGGAGGCTCGTCTCTTGATTTACTGGACGATGCTCAGCTTCTTGGGTCAGAAAAAGTTATGCTTATCGGTGTCGTCGGGCTTGAGCAGGTTATGTCTGGCTGCTCAAATGCGCCGGTAAAGCCACAGTAATATTTCCCGTTTTGAGTGTAGGTCCCGCCGGCCGACATTGGCGAAAAAAACGCCTGATAGCAGTTTACCCCACCATTGCCGATACAAGTTGCGCTCGGCGGGCTAGACAGGCTCGTGAAACCGCAATTCGAAGGATATCCGGCCGTCCCTAACGTAGGAGTTCCTTTGCACGTTAAGGTGATGGTCCTGTTGTAGGCATTGGTGACAGTATTGCATGATGCGGTGACACCGATGTTATAGGCCGCTTTCAACCCAGAACCACCACAATATTGTTGACTCACCGTGGCGCCGCCCGTGCATTGGGATGCTTCTGGCTGACTCGGATTCAATTGGCTACACCATACATTTCCGCCCATGCTCGCTACATAAACAGTCTTGTCAGCGTTGTTGTATGAACAATTTCCCCATTGTGGGTCGTTACAGAAAACCCCCGCATTGCCCCCGGCGGGAATAACACTGATATCGAGATTTGTGCCCGGGCTAGATGCTGAAACCTCTATTCGGGTGTGTTTGCCGTCAAAACAGTTTATGCTCGTTTGCTGTTGGGATAACCGTACCCATTGATAAAAACTTGGTATATAGTCGGCGCACATGCGCCACATGCCGTTAATATTGTTCACGGATTGTAGAGTGCAGGAGCCGCCTTGAGCTGTGATCAGCCAGCTCCCATCCGGCTGTTGGCGGCAATTTGCTTGACCGGCGCTAAGAGTCATTTTTTGTATTTGGCCTTCTCCGCCAGAATTTGACTCTAGCGCGACAATTATGGGTTCCCTCGAAAAAGCGTTTGTGATAATGAAAGTCTGCTGATAGGCGTAAGCTTCTCTCTCGCAGCAAATACCTAAAGATATTACAGCAAATAGGAAGAACAACGAACGCATATTACGATACGTTAGCTTATTACGATAGACCATGACTTTTTCTCCAGTTATGGAGCCGCCGTTGAGAGTTTCTAGCGACACAGAATCGGCAGATGGTTCCCCTCAATCGTAAGCCGTTTTCCCCGGATTCTCCGCCTTTGACAAGCCGAAGGCGGTCCGCGTTTCGCTGCGGCTCTAATGTGCTCCGAAATCCCAGCCCCAAGCTCGCTGAATCTCATGACGTTTTTTTCGGGGCGCCGGTCTCATCGCAATCCGAGCCGCGTCATCATCTTCAACAGTCCGACGCGCGAAACGCCAAGCCGCCGCGCGGCGGCGCTGTGATTGTTGTCGGTCGCGACGAGCGCCGCGCCGATCATACGCCGCTCGAGCTTCGCTGTGGCCTCCGGGAGCGTTTCGTCGCTTGCCTCGGGCGAAGCCCTTCCGCGGCCAGCGAAGCTTAGGTCCTCGATCGAGATCGCCGGATGCGACGGATCGGTGAGCGCCGCGGCGCATTCCACCGTCGCCTTCAGCTCACGCACATTGCCGGGCCAGGGCTGCGCCGAAAGCCAGGCGAGCGCCTCGGGCGAGAATTTAAGTTTTCGCTTCTTCACTGCCGTCGCGAGGAAATGCGCGGCAAGGACAGGAATGTCCTCGCGCCGCGCCTCCAAGGGAGGCGCGCGCAGGATCACGCCGCGCAGGCGATAATAGAGGTCTTCACGGAAGGTTCCGGCGGCAATCATCGCCTCGAGCTCGCGATGCGTCGCACAGATGATGCGCGCGTCGGCATGGCGCGGCTCGCGGGCGCCGACGGGCATGTAGATCCCTTCCTGGAGAAAGCGCAGAAGCTTCACCTGCATCGCGACCGGCATCTCGCCGATTTCGTCGAGAAATAGCGTTCCGCCGTTCGCGCTCGCGACGAGCCCGGCGCGATCCGTGTGAGCGCCGGTGAAGCTCCCCCTCAAATGGCCAAAGAGCTCGCTCTCGAGGAGCTCGGCGGGAATGGCGCCGCAATGGATGGGCACAAGCGGGCGGTCGCGCCTTGCGCTCGCCCGATGTAGCGCCTGGGCGACGCGCTCCTTGCCGGAGCCCGTCGGCCCCAGCACGATCACCGGGATTTCGGCCGCGCCAATGCGGCGGATCATTTCCTTCAGCCGCGTCATCGCCGGCGAGGCGCCGATGAGCGCGTCCCCTGTCTGGTTGCGCTCGGATTTGAGGCGCGCGACCTCGTGCTCCAAGGAACGCTTCGCCAGCGCGCGCGAGAGAGCAAATCGCAGGAGCTCCGGCTCGACGGGCTTCGCCAGAAAATCCCAGGCGCCGGCGCTGATGGCGCGCAATGCGAACTCATGATCGCCATGCGCGGTGAGCACGATCACGATCGCCGAGGCGAAGGGCGCGACGAGCGAAAGGCCGGCCTCAGGCGTGCGCGCCGGCGGCATGACCAGATCGAGCAGCACGAGATCGGGCTTCGCCTCAGCGAAGGCCCTGCGTGCTGAGGCGTCGTCCATCGCCGTGACCACGCGATAGCCCTCGCCAGAAAGAAAGGCGCCCGCAACACGCAGGAACGCCGCCTCGTCATCGACGATGAGGATCGTCTCGCCGCTCATGGCGGAAACCTCAGCGTAATGCATGTCGAGAAGCCTGGCCGCCGGCCGAGCGCAGCCGTTCCGCCATGCGCGGTCATGATCTTCGCGACGATAGCCAGTCCCAGGCCAGTGCCCTCGTTGGAGCGTGAGATGAAAGGCTGAAAGAGGCGATCCTTGAGATCCTCCGGAACGCCCGGCCCGTCGTCGCAGACATGGATCAGCGTCGCGCCGTCAGCACGCTCGACGAAGACCTGCGTCCGCGCGCCCGCCGCGCGCGCATTTGCGAGAAGATTTTCGAGCGCCTGGGCGAGGCGCAGCGGGTCCGCATTTAGAGTCGCTCCCGCTTCCATATGCGCCTCAACGCCTGAGAGCGCCTGCGCGAGGTCGATCGCGACGGGCTCGAGCGTCCAAGGCTTGGCGTAGTCGAGAAGCTCGGCGACGAGCCGGTTCATGCGTCGCGTCTGCTCTAAGATCTCGGTCCGCACGGCCTTCGGCGCGCCGGCCGCCGCCATATTGACGATGTTGAGCGGATTGCGCAGATCATGCGCGATGGTCGAGGCGAGGAGGCCGAGCTCCGCGAGCCGCTCCTGCTCTGCGCGCCGACGGCGACGCTGCGCTTCTTCGAGCGCTTGCGCCAGGAGGTCGCCATAGACGATCGCGATGCGGCGCGCGCCCGGCGGAGCGTCGTCGAAGCCCTGAATTCGCGCAACCCATCCTCGCGCGGTCTTCTCGCAGCAAAGCGCCGGCTCCGGGCCGCTCGTACCGAGCCGCGCCTCGACCGGAAGCCGCATCGCATTCCGTAAATGGCGGCTCGCGACGCTCATCGCTTCCTGCGGCGAATCGACCTGCAGCAGGGCAGCCCGCCAATTGGCCATTGTCTCGGCCGAAATCTCGGCTTCGGCAAAGACGATCCGGTCGGCGAGGCGCCGAATCGGCGAGCCTAACGCAAAGGCGCAGGTCATCGCGCTAGCGACGACGAGCCACAACGAGAAGAACCCCGTCGCCGGCGCAATAAGGCTCAGCGGCGCCGCCGCAAGCAGACCCGCGAGGACGGCAGCGGCGAGAAGGAGCAGCGCATAGCCCGCCGCGCGTCGCGCCCAGACATTCGCAGCCATCAGCTCATAGCGCAGGATCGCGTAGACGAGGATCGCCGGATAGATCGGCAGCGCGAGGATCGACCAGGGCGCGACGAAATGTCCGAAGATCGGCGGGGCGAAGGAGACGACAGTCGAAAGGCCGATGAGCGAGGAGGCGAGCACGATCGCGATTTCGCGGCGCCGCTTGCCCTTAGCGTCGCGTAGCGCATCGACGAGGAGCCCGTTTCCGAAAGCCGCGAGCGCGATGGCCGCGGCGACGGCGAGAAGCCCCGCCCCCTCGTAACGAAAGCCGCGCAACCCCTCGCTCGTTTCAAAAAATTCTCCAGCCCCCATGAAGAGCGCAAGGAGCGTCGCAGCCACGCCGATCATATAAACGAAGGGGCGCGCCACTTTGGCGCGGCCTGTGAGCGCGATGATGAAATCGACGGAGACGGCCGAGCCGAGCGGCGCCAGCGCCAACAAGCCTTGGCCCAAAGGCGCCGGCGCCGAGATCCCCAACGCATAGAGCCCGACGATGAGGACGAAGGCCGCGAGCGAGCGCGCGCCCGGCGCCACCCCGGCGCGCGTCAGCAGAAAGGCCGCAAGCGCGACGCTGCTCGAGGCGGTGAGGATCGCCGAGGCGAGGAAGAGATGACTCGCCGACATGAGCGCGAGTATATCCAAAGTTTATAGAGACGCCAGCCAGATTCGTATCCTTCGTTATCAGCAAGAGAAAAGCGATCTTTATAAAACAATCACATGGTCTCCGGCATGGTCGTTGCGCTTCGGTGGGCGTGGCGAGGGCTTCTCGCCGCTTCCACGGGAGACGAACGCATGGCGCGCATTCTCGTTATCGGCGGGACCGGCTTCATTGGCCGGCATGCGGCGGCGGCCTTGCGCGCGCGCGGCCATTACGTCGTCGCGTCGTCGCGCCTAGCCATTGATCTTGCGCGCGACGGCGAAGCGCTGCTGCGCGACAAGCTCGAGACCTTCGAGATCGTCGTCAATTGTGCCGGCCTCGTGCGCGACGCCGGAGAATCCAGCATGGCCGAGGTGCACGCAGCGGGCGCGAGCCGGCTGTTTCGCGCCGCGATGACGGCGGATGTGAAGCGACTCATTCACGTGTCGGCGCTCGGCGTGGAAGCTTGCGGCGAGACGGCCTACCAGCAGACGAAGGCCGTCGCCGAGGAGGCTCTGGCTGCTCTCGATCCCACTAGTAAGCGTCTCGACTGGCGCATTCTGCGACCTTCGCTCGTCGTCGGCCGCGGCGGGGCGAGCTCGAACTGGCTTTGCGCCGCCGCCGCGCTGCCGATGCTACCGCGCCTCGGCGACGGCCGCTGGCGTTTTCAACCCGTGCACGTCGCGGATGTCGCCGAGCTTATCTCGCGTCTTGCCGAAGGCGCGCCGTCGCAGCGCCGACTCGACGTCGTTGGCCCCGCGCCGATGGACATGGATGGGTTGCTGCTCTGCTTGCGCGAATGGTTGGGTCTGGCGCCCACGCAATTTTTCCACGTGCCAGATCGCCTGCTGCTTCTTGCGGCCTCGATCATGGGACGCGTCGCCAGCGGGCCGCTCAATCGTGAGATCGTGACGCTTCTCGAGCGCGGCAATGTTTCCGATCCCGGCCCGATGGCCGCGGCGCTCGGGCGCGCGCCACGCGCTCTCGAGACAGCGCTGGCGCTCGAGCCCGCCTGCGAGCCGGACCGGCTGGCGGCGCGGCTCTTCCTATGGCGACCGGCGTTGCGATGGAGCCTTGGGCTCTTGTGGATTGCAACCGGCGTCCTCTCCTTCGGCCTCTATTCGCAAGCGAAGAGCGAAGCGCTGCTCAGCGAGATCGGCCTCCGCGGGCTCCCGGCTCTAGTCGCGCTTTTTGGCGGGGCGGCGCTGGACCTGTTGCTCGGCTTGGCGCTGCTCCTTGCTCCACGACGCCGACTCACGGGTTGGCTGATGCTTGCCTCCATGGTCGCCTTCTCCGGCTTCGCCGCGTTCCTGCCCGCCGACTACTGGCTTCATCCTTTCGCGCCGCTGCTCAAGAATCTGCCGCTCGCCGCGGCGCTCCTCGTCATGATCGCCATGGAGCCTTAAATGATTGATCCGCTGATTCTCAAAACCGCGCATGTCCTCTCATCGACCGTTCTCTTCGGCACAGGCCTCGGCACCGCCTTTCACGGGCTCGCCGCCAATCTGCGCGGCGATCTCAAGGCGATCGTCGTCGGCGACAAGAACGTCGTGCTCGCCGATTGGCTGTTCACGACTCCCGCCGTGCTGATTCAGCCTGTGACCGGAGTGCTGCTCGCGCAGGACGAAGGCTGGCCGCTCGACTCGCCTTGGCTCGTCGCCTCGATCGGCCTCTATCTCTTCGTCGGCGCATGTTGGCTGCCCGTCGTCTGGCTGCAGATTAAAATGGCGCGCATCGCCGAAAAATGTCTTGCGAGCGGCGCGCCGCTGCCGCCCGTTTACAGCACGTATTTTCGCTGGTGGTTCGCCCTCGGCTGGCCGGCCTTCACCGCTATGATCGCGATCTTCTGGCTGATGGTGGCGAAGCCGCAGTTCTAGCCGGATTCGACGCCGCGGTGACCCGTCTTTGATTGATGGGGTCAACTTCTGCGGCCGCCGGATCGCCCTCCCAAGCGCTTGACCTTTGGCGCCAAAGGCTCGAAACCGAACCGAAAGGCGGAACTTCAAAGGCGAGGCTCATGACGGCGCTCATCGACGGTCCCAGGGTGAAAGCCAAATCCGGCGTAGCCAAGCAGCTCGTCGTCTTCCTTCACGGCTATGGCGCCGACGGCGCCGACTTGATCGAGATCGGTCGGCAATGGCGGCAGATCCTGCCCGACGCGGAGTTCGTCGCGCCCAACGCGCCCGAGCGCTGCGCCATGTCGCCGGGCGGGCGGCAGTGGTTCCCCTTGACGATGCGCGACCCCAATGAGCGCTGGGACGGGGTTCTGGCGGCGCGCCCCACGATCGACGCCTTTCTCGACGCGGAGCTCGCGAACCTTGGCCTCGACGAGAGCGCCTTGGCGCTCGTCGGCTTCAGCCAGGGCACCATGCTCGCGCTTCACGTCGGGCTTCGGCGCAAAAAGGCTCCGCGCGCCATTCTCGGCTATTCGGGCCTGCTGGTGACGCCGCCGGACGGAACCCCTCCGGGCGATATGGCGGGCCAGCGGCCCCCGCCCGCGATCCTGCTCGTCCACGGCGAGGAAGATCAGCTGATTCCGATCGACGCCCTGCTGCTTTCCACCGACCTCCTGGCCGAGGCGGGTCTTTCGGCGCAGTGGCACATGTCGCCGGGGCTCGGTCACGGCATCGACAACGCCGGCCTCTTGCACGGCGGACTATTTCTCGCCCAGAGCTTTGGCGTCGCGGTCGAGTTCAAGACGCGCCCCCCCGCGCCGGCGCGGTAGAGCATGTCACGGAAAAGTGCGAAGCGGTTTTCCGGTCAAGACATGCTCCAACCTTTTGATTTGGCGCGATTCCTTATCGCTCGAACGATTCCGTTCGAGCGGGAGACGCGCTAGCGGGTCTCGGGCGTTCAAGCCGCGCCGACGGGCTCCAGCGCCGGTTCGAGCTGCGGGATCGCGCGCCGAACCGCCCGGCGCAGGCTGATCGGCTTGTAGAGCTGCTTCGTCGCCTCGACGACGAGCACGCCGCCGCCGGGCAGCGACCAGCGTCCCGCAATGCGCTCGAAGGCCGGAGCCGAGCGCAAGAGCCAGGGACTCTCGAAGGGCGGCACATAGAGCGCCTCGCCCCAGAAGATCGGCAGAAACAGGGTTTCTTGCAGCAGGTGGCGCAGCTGCAGCCGCGAATAAGGATGGCCCTGGCCAAAAGGAGTCGTGTCGAGCCGCGCCCAAAGGCCCGAGCGGCTCGGAACGACGAAGATGGCGCGACCGCCCGGCGCCATCACGCGCCAAATCTCCTCCATCAGATCGCGCGGATGCTCGCTGGTCTCCAGCGCATGGACGACGAGAATTCGGTCGATCGCCGCATCGGGTAGCGGCATCATCGTCAAATCGACGAGCGCGGCGGCGGGACGGCCATCCGTCGGCCAATGCACGACGCCTTGCTCGGCCGGCATGAAGGCGAGCGTGCGCTGCGCCTCCTTGGCGAAATCGGGCAGATAGGGCGTCGCATAGCCGAGCCCCATCAGGCTCAAGCCGGTGAAGCGAGAGTCCCAGCGGAGGCGCAGCACGCGAGAAACGAGCCGCTGCGCGACGAAGCCGAGCGGCGAATCATAAAAGGCTCTGAGATCCACGACATCGAGCGACATGCCCGATCATTGGCCGAACGCCGCGTCGAGGCAAGCCGCTTCGCCCGGCGCCAGAAAAATTTCGGTTAGAGCGCGTCCCGATCGCGTGGAGTCGATCGAAAAGAATCGATCACGCTGCGCTCAGGCGATTTCAGCTGAGCGCAGCGTGATCTGGCGGAGAAAAAATTTCGCTTGCGCAACGAAAACGCTCCCGAAAGCGACGCGGCTTTCGGGAGCGGCGGTAAGGAGCGCGGCGAAGCGTCGCGCGAAGTTTACTGCGGATCGGCGGGCTTGTCGGCGCCGGCGTCGGCCTTAGCAGCCTTGGCCTTGGCCTTCTTCTTCTTCTTCTTCTCGCCGCCCTTGGCCTTGGCCTCTTCGGCCGGAGGCGCAGCCGGCTCGGCGGCTTGCGCGGTCTTCATCATGCCGGCGTGGTCGTCGGCGACCGGAGCCGCAACGGAATCGGTCTGGTTCGCGGCGATCTGCTGGCCGGAGGCCGCGGGAGCGGGCGAAGCGTCGCTCACGGTCTGCTCGGCGGCCGGGGCAGCAAGCTCAGCCGCTGAGGCGGTCTGCTCGGCAGGCCTCTGGTCCTGTTCCGGGGCGGCGACCGCAACGTCGGCAGCCTGAGCGGGCTCAGCGGCGGCCTGCGACGCCGATTCCGCGGCGGCCTGATCCGACGGCGCCGCCTTGCTGGACTTCATTTTCGTCTCGAGGGCCGACACCGCGGAAGCAAGGCGCTCCTCGACGGCTCCCTCGAGTTTCGCAACCTTTTCATTGGTGCCGTAGTGAACGCCCAGTCCGAAGCCGACCGCGGCGACAAAGGCCGTCGTGAACAGCTTGAATATGAATCGAAGCATCGGGATCTCTCCTTAAGAGTCCTAGCGCCGCCTCCGGCGCCGGCCGAGCGCGTCGCATCCCATCGCCAGAAAGCGCCGGACCCGCGTCTCGAACGCCTTTCCACGCTGTTTATCGGGCGAAATTACGGCGAACAATCGGTAAACAGGCCGCCGGGCGCGCTTCTTCTCAGAAAAGCTGGCCCTGATCCTTATTCGCGACGCGGCCGGAGGGACGCCGTCTCGCCGGCGCCGCCTCTTCTTTTCTCGTCGACTCCGAGACCTCGCCCCCGAGCACCCGGACCAGAGCCACGCCATCCGAGAAGGTGAGCGAGAGCTGATCGCCCAAGGTGAGCGCATGGGCGCTTCGAACGATCTGACCCGATTTGTCGCGCGCGAGCACGAAGCCTCGCTGGAGCGCCGCCTCAGGCCCGAGCGAACGCGAAAGCGCGTCGATGCGCGCCAAAGCGCCTCGCCTCGCCTCCAGACCATGCCGGAAGGCGCGCAGGAGCCGTTCGCCCGCTTGCGCCGCCCTCCTGCGGGAGAAGGCGACCCGCTCCGCCTCCAGCGCTAGACGCGCCCGCATCGCTTGAGCGAGCCGCGCCGAGAGGCCGCGCAGCCGCTCGCAAGCGCGCGCGAATTCCGCTTGCGGCGAGTGGCGCGCCAAAAGCCCCGAGGCCCGCGCGAGACGCAGCCTGCGCGCGTCGAGCCCGGCGCGCATGGCCGCGGCAAGCTTCTGCTGGACGAGATCGCGCCGCTGCCGCGGCGTGGCCAATGCGCGATCGGGCGAGGCGAGATGGCGCTCGAGCGCCGTGAGCCGCGCACGCCGGTCGTCCAGGAGCCGGCGTTGGGCGGCTTGGAGCCGGCGCGCCAGCACCGCAATCTGCTCGACGAGTTCGGCGCGGACGGGCGCCGCCTTCTCTGCCGCTGCGGTCGGCGTCGGGGCGCGCAAATCCGCCGCGAGGTCGATCAGCGTCGTGTCGGTCTCATGTCCGATGGCGCTGATGAGCGGAATGGCGCTCGCAGCGGCGGCGCGCGCCACGATCTCCTCGTTGAAGCCCCAGAGATCCTCGAAGGAGCCGCCGCCGCGCGCCACGATGAGGACGTCCGGCCGCGGGATGGCGCCTTCGGGCGCGAGCGCGTTGAAGCCCTCGATCCCCGCGGCGACCTCGGCCGCGCAGCTCTCGCCCTGTACGCGCGCAGGCCAAACCAGCACGCGCCGTGGAAAGCGCTCGCGCAGACGATGCAAGATATCGCGAATGACCGCGCCCGTCGGCGAGGTCACGACGCCAATCACGCGCGGCAGAAAGGGCGGCGCGCGCTTTCTCGCTGAATCGAAAAGCCCCTCCGCCGCGAGCCGTCTGCGGCGCTCGTCGAGCAGCGCCATCAGCGCGCCGACCCCGGCGGGCTCCAGCGCCTCGATGATGATTTGATAGGAGGATTTGCCCGGGAAAGTCGTTAGCCTTCCGGTCGCGATGACCTGCAGCCCCTCCTCCGGCTTCGTCTTCAGCCGCGCCAACGCGCTTTTCCAGATGACCGCGTCGAGCCGGGCGCCCTCGTCCTTCAGCGAGAAGTAGGCGTGGCCGGAAGCCGCCGGCCCGCGCCAGGAGCCGATTTCGCCGCGCACTCGGACGAGGCCGAATCGTTCCTCCACCGTGCGCTTCAGCGCGCCGGCGAGTTCCGAGACGGTGAGCTCGGGCATGTTCCCGGTCAGATTGGGCTTTGACTCGAGCTGAGGCGCGCGCTCCGAAGGCATCGGCGCATTATGGAGGAAATCTCGCGCCCGGGCGAGCGAGACGACCCGGCTTCGATCATCTGACGAAGCCTGCCGACTTGCGCAAGCTTGAGTCTTTGTTCACCCGAACGCAGCGCGATCTAGGCGGCGATGGCCGCGTCCTTCAGCGCGTGGCAAACCTCGGCGACGATCTCCTCCACGAGCTCGCGATTGTCGCCTTCACCCATGACGCGGATGACGGGCTCGGTGCCGGAGGGACGGATCACCAGCCGGCCCGTCGCGCCGAGACGCTCATGGGCCGCCGCGATAATGCGCGCGACAGTGTCCTTCTCAAGCTGCGCGCGCGCGGCGCGCACATTTTGCAGCACTTGCGGCGCGGGCTCGAAACGCCGGCAGACCTCGCTGACGCGCTGATTCTTGCGCTGCACCTCGGCGAGCACCTGCATGGCGGTGACAAGACCGTCGCCCGTCGTCGAATAGTCCGACAAGATCACATGGCCGGACTGCTCGCCGCCCACGTTGAAGCCGCCCTCACGCATCCGCTCCAGCACATAGCGGTCGCCGACGGCGGTGCGCTCCAGCGTGAGATTGAGCGAGGCGAGATAGCGCTCGAGCCCGATGTTGGACATGACGGTCGCGACGATGCCCGGCCGCGTCAGGAGGTTCTGCGCGCGCCAGCTCTCGGCGACGACCGCCATGAGCTGATCGCCATCGATGATCTGGCCGTTCTCGTCGATCATGATCACCCGGTCGGCGTCGCCGTCGAGCGCGATGCCCACGTCGGCGCGCAGCTCGCGCACCTTCTGGCGCAACGCTTGAGGCGACGTGGAGCCGCACTCGCGGTTGATATTGAAGCCGTCCGGATCGACGCCGATGGCGATGACTTCCGCGCCAAGCTCCCAAAGCGCTTCCGGCGCGACGCGATAGGCGGCGCCATTCGCGCAGTCCAGCACGATGCGCAGGCCTTCGAAGCTCATGTTTCTCGGCAGCGTGCGCTTGGCGAATTCGATGTAGCGCGCGCGCACGTCCTCGATGCGCCGCGCGCGGCCGAGATCCTGCGGTTGCGAGAGTCGGCGGGTCAGGTCGCTCTCGATCAGGCTCTCGATCTCGGCCTCGATCTCGTCGGACAATTTATGTCCGTCCGGACCGAAGAGCTTGATGCCGTTATCCTCATAGGCGTTGTGCGAGGCCGAGATCATCACGCCGACGTCGGCGCGCATCGACCGCGTCAGCATGGCCACGGCCGGCGTCGGCATCGGGCCTAGGAGCAGCGTGTCCATGCCGACAGAGGTGAATCCGGCGACCAAGGCGTTTTCAATCATATAGCCGGAAAGACGGGTGTCCTTGCCGATCACGACGCGATGACGCCCTTCGCCCCGCTGAAAAATCAAGCCTGCCGACTGGCCGACCTTTAGCGCGAGTTCGGGCGTGATCTTTTCATTAGCCTTGCCGCGAATGCCATCCGTGCCGAAATAGGATCGAGCCACCGCCATCTAATCCTCCTGGAAGCGACTTTATGTTCGCCGTCCTAACGGCGGAATTTAAGCATTTTTCCGCTGAGCTGTCGAGCGGCTAGGGCTCTGCGGCGCCGTCACGCGAGAAGTTCGCTGCGCTGCGTTCGAAATATTGTTAAAGCTCTTTGAAAATCACATCGAGAATCGCCCGATCCAAAGAGTTTCCGATCCCGGCCGCGCATAATCACCGCTGCTCTTCTTTGCTCAAGAGGTGGGACCACGCCGTTCGACCCGCCGCGCCTCGCGATCCGAGAGTCCTGCACCGGCCGGGTCCTCAGGAAAACTCAGCGCGCCGCATAGGCCGTCGAGCGCCAGACAAGCGCGCCGGGGATCACGCGACGCGACAAGGGCATTGAACAGGGCGGCCGCAAAGGCTATCTGCTGTCGCTCATGCGGGTGTGGCGGAACCGGTAGACGCGGCGCACTCAAAATGCGTTGCCCACAAGGCATGGGGGTTCGAGTCCCTCCACCCGCACCAATCTCCGAAGAAAAAGCGCGCTCCGAGCCGGCTCACATCAGCTCGCCGTTGTTCCCCGCGGCCACAAGGAAGACCAGAGCGAGCGTCGAGAGAACGAGCGAAAGCTCCAAAGGCGTGACGAGGCGAAAGACCTCTTTCAGCTCGAGCCATAAGATTATCCGTGCCGATCGGGCCGTCATGCGCGCCGCCTTCCTGCTTTTGCGCATGAGACGGCCTCGGCGGTAAAGAATTGCGAAAAAGCCCCACCCCCGAGCGACCTTATTCACGGGCGCCGTCGTAAATGTCACCGTTAAGCCTAACGCCGGCTTGCGCGGCGCGAGCCTCCCGGCTCAACGGGTTCAGCGTTTGCGCAAGCCTTGAGGCTCGCGGTCTGGATCAAGGTTATCGCTCGAGCGATAGGGGATCGCGCCAAATCGAAAGCGTGGAGCGAATTCTCATCGCAAAAGCCGCCGGACTTTTGCGATGAGAATTCGCTCTAAAGATAGATCTGGATAACGCCCCGACCTTCCTCCGAAAGATCAATCTGCTCTGGGCGCAGGCCCAAAAGCGCCGCGCCACAGCGAAGCGAGCTCGTCGAATAATCGAATGCCGACTCCTCGCCCTCGGGCGCGAAGAAAGCGCAAAGATTTCCCACAAGTGGCGCGTCAGCCCTGGCGCGAAGGCGCGTCTCCTCGCCCTCAGTGCGCAGTTCGATGCGCAACCGGCTTCCCTTGTCGCAGGCTCGCAGCAAGCCGATCACGATCGCTTCGAGGCCGAGACGCGCGTTGTCCGGCGCGCCCACAACGAAAAACCTCGCAGGCGCCGGCGCTTCAATGAGCAGGGCCACGCCCGCCTCGGCGGCAGCGTCGATGAGATCGTCTTGAAGGGCGGAAAGAAGCGCGGCGCCGTCGCATTCGAGAGAAGAGCCAGGCTCGCGGCCTATGAGTTTGCGAGCGTAGCCGATGATCGTCAACAGATCCGCGGCGGGCGGATCCGAGGACAAAGGCAGGGGCGTCCCGCCGTTGAGATCGAGCCGCGCCAGGCCCTGCTCTACATAAGCCAGCGAAGCTTTCAGCGCGGTGTTCGGCGCGTCGACACAGGCCCCCGATCCCGAAGACCCAGCTTTCGTCTTCGCAACGCTGCGCCGCTTCGTCTTGCCGGCTCGGCGGCGCGTCGCGGCCCGCTCGACAACCTCTCGAATCAGAGAGGAAGTGATCGACTCGCGCGGCAGCACAGCCTCGGCGCCGGCCTTGAGAGCGCGCGCCCGAATCTGGCCGTTCTCACCCCCCGTTACGAAGACGATGGGCGCGTCGGTATATTTGCGGGCGGTCCGAATGTCGTCTTCAAGCGCGATCCGGTCGGCGCGGGACGCGTCGATCAGAAGCACATCGAGCGGCGCGCCGGACGCCGTCTCCAGTTCTTCAAAGCGCTTGCAGACGCCCAGATTGAAGCCCGCGTCGCGACCAAGCTTTTTCTTCAGGTCGGCGGCGCGCTCCTGCGCATCCTGAACATAACGAACCTGCATCGCCGCCTCCCAGGGCTGTGCTTCGCCACGCTCACGAATCACATGACCCCATCAGCCCGAATCAAGTCAACCCGCCGCCCTGCCGAAACGGTCCCCTAGGAAACAGCCATAGTCAGCAATACTTGATTTATGTTTTAAATTCATACCTTTATATTCACTACTGCCCTTCTCGTTTTTTGCGGGGATAACTCAGGGCCCGCAGGGCAAATAGCCGCGCCCAAGATCACTCCTCAGCCCCAGACCACTAAGCCGTCCTTGACAAAGGTCGAGCGGTCGCCATCTTCGCCGCCTGGAACTTAGAGCGAGCCCGCAAGCGACAGAGACTTTACGACCCGCATTCGTTCCGCGTCTAACTTGGCGCGGTTTCTCTTCGCTCGAATGAATCCGTTTGAGCAGAGATCGCACTAGAGCGAGACCTTTTCGATCAGGCTATCGAAAAGGGCTAAGCTCCAACTCAAAACTTGGAGCCTGTCCTGACCGGAAAACCGCTTGGCGCCTTTCCGGGACATGCTCTAGAGCGCGATGCGAAAAAGTGGAAACCGGTTTTTCGCACAAATCGCGCTCTAAGCTTTTAGAAACGATCACGTTTTCCGCATTCAGGCGATCCCGCCTGAACGCGGCGTGATCTAGAGCGCGATGCGAAAAAGTGGAAACCGGTTTTTCGCACAAATCGCGCTCTAAGCTTTTAGAAACGATCACGTTTTCCGCATTCAGGCGATCCCGCCTGAACGCGGCGTGATCTAGAGTGCGATGCGAAAAAGTGGAAACCGGTTTTTCGCACAAATCGCGCTCTAAGCTTTTAGAAGCGATCACGCTTTCCGCGTTCAGGCGATTCCGCTTGAACGCGGCGTGATCTAGAGCGCCGCGTGCCGATGGCATGGGCATAGCTGGGGGAAATCGTGTCGCAGATTCAGTCGCGTTCGGGAAAGCACAAGAAAGACATCAAGCGCGTCGTCCTCGCCTATTCGGGGGGACTCGACACGTCGATCATCCTGAAATGGTTGCAGACCGCATATGGCGCGGAAGTCGTCACCTTCACCGCGGACCTCGGACAGGGTGAGGAGCTGGAGCCCGCGCGCGCCAAGGCGGCGCTTCTCGGCGTCAAGCCCGAGCATATTTTCATCGAGGACCTGCGCGAGGAATTCGTGCGCGATTACGTCTTCCCGATGTTTCGCGCCAACGCCCAATATGAGGGGCTCTATCTGCTCGGCACCTCCATCGCGCGCCCGCTCATCGCCAAGAAGCAAATCGAGATCGCGCGCAAGGTCGGCGCCGACGCCGTCTGTCACGGCGCCACTGGAAAAGGCAATGATCAGGTGCGCTTTGAGCTCGGCTATTACGCGCTCGAGCCCGATATTACGGTTATCGCTCCCTGGCGCGAGTGGGATCTCGCCTCGCGCACGGCCCTGATCGACTTCGCCGAGAAAAACCAGATCCCGATCGCCAAGGACAAGCGCGGCGACGCGCCCTTCTCGACCGACGCCAATCTGCTGCACGTCTCCTCCGAAGGAAAGGTCCTCGAGGACCCGTCTCAGGAGGTTCCCGACTATGTTTACTCGCGCACCAACGACCCGGAGCAGGCGCCAGACCAGCCGCAATATGTGACGATCGACTTCGAGCGCGGAGACGCGGTGGCCGTGGACGGCGAGAAGCTCACGCCGGCGGCGCTTTTGACGAAGCTCAACGCGCTTGGCCGCCTGCATGGGATCGGCCGCCTCGATCTCGTCGAGAATCGCTTCGTCGGCATGAAATCGCGCGGCATGTATGAGACGCCGGGCGGCGCCATCCTGATCGTTGCGCATCGCGGAATCGAGAGCCTCACTCTCGACCGCGGCGCCGCGCATCTGAAGGATGAGCTGATGCCGCGCTATGCGGAGCTCATATACAACGGCTTCTGGTTCGCGCCCGAGCGCGAGATGCTGCAGGCCGCAATCGACAAGAGCCAGGAGCTCGTGACCGGGCGCGTGCGGCTGAAGCTCTATAAGGGCTCCGCGATCCTCGTCGGGCGCGAGAGCCCCTACTCTCTCTACGATCAGGAGCTCGTGACCTTCGAAGAGGGCGCCGTCGCTTACGACCACCGCGACGCGGAAGGCTTCATCAAGCTCAACGCGCTCCGTCTGCGCACGCTGGCGAAGCGCAAGGCCCGCTCGGGCGGAGCGGTCGGGTGAGGGTGCGCATCGCGCACCCCTTCGCCTGTCGCCGGTTCACTCCGGACAGCTTGGGGCGCAGCCTAAGCCGGGATTATTCCGGCTTTCGCCTTGAAGTCGCCGTAAGCTAGTGCAATTTTTCTAGGCGTTATGGAAAACCAGACGCCATGCGCAAGCTGCTGCCTGCCCTGATCACCGCGACCCTGCTCGCAGTCGGCGGCACAGTGGCCGTCGTGCATTTTTTTAACCGTCCCATTGAGCTTACAGTCGCTGTTCCGCAGGTTGGGGACGACACGCGAGTCATGCAGGCGGCCGCGCATGTGTTCACGCGGCAACACAAGCCGATCCGCTTGCATCTTCTCCCCGTACCGGACTGGGCCGCCGCCGCGGCGCAACTCGATTCCGGCGACGCCGATCTCGCCGTGCTGCGCGGCGACGCCGCCGTGCAGGCGACCGCGCAGACGCTCCTGATACTGCACCGCAACCCGATGCTCGTCCTTGCTCCTGCGGGGTCGAAGCTTCGCCGCATCGCCGATCTGCGCGGCAAGAAACTTGGCGTCGTGCATCAGCTGCCGCAGTCCCATGCGATCGCGCATCTGGTGGAAGCGGTGCTCCGGCATTACGATATCCCGCACGAGGCGGTGACTTTCGTTTCTTTGCAGCCCGAAGAAGTCGGCGCCGCCATCGCCGCGAAAAAGGTCGATGCGATCTTTTCGGCGACGGGCCCCCTTGATGAGGGTGGCGCCGACATCGTCGCCGCCGTCATGGGTCCAGCGCGCAAGCCGCCGATCTTCATTCCGATCGATGAGGCCGGGCCGATCGCCAAGCGAGATCCCGCGCTCGAGACCTCGGAGATCCCCCACGGCGCTTTCGGCGGCGATCCGCCGCGCCCGCCCGAGACCGTCGAGACGGTCGGCGTGGATGTGCTGCTGATGGCGAGCCCGGCGATGCGAGACGACACCGCAGCGGAGGTGACGCGGGTCTTCCTCACCTCGCGCGGGGCGATCGCGGGCGTCGCGCCGCTCGCCAATTCGATCGAGGCGCCCTCGACCGATCGGAGCGGAACGATCCCCGTACATCAAGGGGCGGTGGATTATCTCGACGGCAACGAAAAGAGCTTCTTTGAGAAATATAGCGACGGCTTCTACATCGGCGCGATGCTGCTGTCGCTCCTGGGCTCCGCCGCCGCGACGCTCGCGGGCCGCTTCGCCAAGGACCCGCGTGAAGACGCCGAAAAGCTGACGGAGAAGCTGCTGACGATTCTCCAGGGCGCGCGCGATTCGCAAACGCACGAGGACCTGAACGCAAACGAGCGAGAACTCGACAACGTGGTGGCGCAGATGCTGGGTGATCCCAATCTGCGACGGCTCGACGCGCCGGCCATCCATCTCGTGGAGCTCGCCATGACGCAAACCCGCCGCACCATAGAGGAACGCCGGCAAGCGCTGGCGCGCGAGGAACGGGACGGAAGAGTGGAAAAAATCGTGGAGTTCCCGCTTACCAGGAACGCGTCGCCGGGCAGCTGACTGAAATAAGCGCGTCGGCGGACGATGGACGCCACTCGCGCGTTTCCCGCTCGAACGGAATCGTTCGAGCGATAAGGAATCGCGCCAAATCAAAAGGGTGGAGCATGCCATGACCGGAAAACCGCTTCGCACTTTTCCGTGACATGCTCTAAGCGGCGGGAGGCGCCCGCTTTCACGGGCGCTCCGCCTGACTCGTTGTTACGCAGCCTTGACTTCGACCGGCTTCGTCTCTACCGGCCGCGGCGCAGCGCCGATTTCGATCCTGCGCGCCTTTTGCGCCTCGGGGATCTCGCGCACGAGGTCGATGTAGAGCAAGCCGTTCTCGAGGCTCGCGCCGGTAGCGACCACATGCTCGGCGAGCTGGAAGCGACGCTCAAAGGCCCGCGCGGCAATGCCTTGATGCAGGAACTCACGGTTCTGAGCCTCGGGCGCGCTCTGCTGCGCGCCGCGGATCGTGAGCGCGTTCTCACGTGTCTCGATCGTGATGTCATCCCTCGAGAAGCCGGCGACGGCCAGCGTCACGCGATAGGCGTTCTCGCCGGTGCGCTCAATGTTGTAGGGGGGATAGTTCGGCGCAGGCTCGAGCCCGCCGCTCTGGGCGAGATGGTCGAACAGCCGGTCGAAACCGACGGTCTGGCGGAACAGGGGGGAAAAGTCGAAAGCACGCATTGCACATCCTCCTGTCGAAGCGACATGATTGGGGACCGCAGAACGCCCGGGTCATCCGGCGCGATCCGCGCGCGCGTCCAGGGGCCCGCGCTGACGTTGATGTGGGAAGGGCTCGCCAGGCTCGCAAGGGCGTAGCGCAACGCGGTCGCGTGCAAAAAATTGTGCTAAGGGGAGGCGTTCCTGTCGGCGCCGAGCGCCCTGTCAAAGCCTGAAGAACGTCATGCTCGAACTCGTCGATACGCCGCAAAATCGAATACCCCCGAACGCCCAAACTTACGCGATCAGCGCCTCGGACGGCGCGATGCTCCGCATGGCCGTGTTCAAGCCCGAAAAGCCGGCGCGCGGCACGATCGCGCTTTTTCAGGGCCGGGCCGAGTTCATCGAGAAATATTTCGAGACGATCAGCGATCTCCTCGAGCGCGGCTTCGAGGTCGCGACGCTCGACTGGCGCGGCCAGGGCGGGTCGGCGCGCGAGCTCGCCGATCCGCGCAAGAGCCACGTCGACGACTTCGCGCAATATCAGCGCGACCTCGCCGCGCTCATTGCTCGCATGACTCAGCTCCAGTGCCCGCAGCCCTGGTTCGCGCTCGCTCATTCGACAGGCGCGTCGATTCTTTTCGAATATGCGCATAATGGCGGCGACGCTTTCCAGCGGCTCGTCGCGACGGCTCCGCTCGTCGACGTCTATGGCCTGCGCTTTCCGCGCGGCGCGCGGTGGCTCGCCGATGGTCTCGACATGCTGGGCCTTGGCGCCATGTTCATTCCCGGCGGCAAGCCCGCCTCGGTGATGGAGTTCGAGGGCAATCTCCTGACCACCGACCGCCACCGGCTCGCGCGCAATCTGTCGGTGATCGCCAAGGCGCCGGGGCTCGCCGTCGGCGACCCGACGATCGGCTGGGTCAATAGCGCCTTTAGACAGATGCAGCGTTTCACTCAGCGCGACTACGTCCATGGCTGGCGCTTGCCGCTGCTGATCGTCGTCTCCGGCGACGACCGCCTGGTGTCGAGCCGAGCGGCCGAGCGCTTCGCGCAGAGGCTGGACCTCGCCCAGCTCATCTCCATCCCCGGCGCGCGACACGAGATCCTCATGGAGCGCGATCCGCAGCGGGAGCAGTTCTTCGCCGCCTTTGACGCTTTCATTCCTGGCGGAGCGCAAGTTGGCGGCGCGCGCGCCGCCGAGTGACTTGGGGGGAGCATGTTCTGCTCCCGGGGACTCAGCTTGAGCTCAGCGTGACCTAGAACCGCCGCCACACTGCGGTGAGGAGGCCTTTCTCGGCCGGTGAGTTCACCCCGGTCGGCGCCGCCAAAGCGCCGAGTTGCAAGGACCAATCCGGGTTGAAGTCATAGACGCCGGAGAGCTCGAACTTCTGCGCGGCGTAGCCGCCAAAGGCGCTCGCGCCCGGCGTGAAGGCCGAGAAGCTCTGCGCCATGAGCAACAGCTCGGGCTCCGGGCGCAAGCCGAGCGTGAGATCGGCGCGGATCTCGTCACCGCCCTGCCCGCGCGTCCGATAGCCGAGTTGCGCCTCGACGAAACCAGGCCAACCGAGAATCTCGAAACCGCGCAGGGCTTGCACGCGAAAGTCGGCCTGGGTCGGGACTTTGAAGTCGAGGAACTGCCCCGCCGCCTGTGAGGCCACGCGAAGGCTCGCTTGCGCGCTAAAATGCACGCCGGCAAGCTCGCCCAAGGGGATCCGACCCCCGATCGCGCCGAGCCCCGCCCCGGCGTAATGCGGAGCCGGCTCGAGAGAATAAGCGGAGGCGGAGCCGTTGAAATCGAAGGCGCTGCCCTCCCCGATGACGGTGAGCCAATTCGTGACGCCATATTCGACATAGCCGGCCGCCTCGAACTTGCCGTAGGACGGGGTTCGGATCAGGTGGCCGCGCCGGTCATAGGCTTTGTTCGCTTCGGCGAAGGTCGACGTGACGATGATCTGGCCCGCGCCTTCGTCCATCAGCAGAGCGCCGGCGGCGGCGGGCTCCACGCACAACCCCGCAACGATGCCGAATAATGGGATGGCGCCTCGGGCCACGACTAAACTCACGCGCAAGCTTGACCGAGGCACGGGGCGCGACAAATTTGTTTACATTTCGGCAACAATGTCAGTTTCGCTAAGTTTTCATTTTTGTTCTATTTCTACCCCGGATGTGTTCCGGATCGTGATTGCTCGCAACCTCGCGGGAGGGCGCCTCTCTCGCGCCGTCGGCGCCAATGCGATATGAAAAGCGCGCAAAGAAGGTTACGCGAGCGGACTTGTTTTCCGGCATGCCCGAAGCGATAGTGGCGCGCCGAACGTGCGCCGAGCGTCGAACGCGCGCCTTCGCAACTGACTGAAAATAAAACGACTCCGTAGCTCAGCTGGATAGAGCAACTGCCTTCGAAGCAGTAGGTCGCAGGTTCGAATCCTGCCGGGGTCGCCAAAAATCAATGAATTACGAATTATTGGGTGAGTCTTTTTTGTTTGGTAAGAGTTTCCGAACTTGGGAGGCCGCCTCCAAACCTGCATGCTGAGGCAGTGCGACTCGAGGATCGAGTTGGCGTCTGAAAACGAGACAGTCACCACGCGCACGTCGGCCCCCCGCTGCAGCCTTTGGCGTTGGCGGTCTTCGCGCTTAACACCGAAGCGTCAGTCAAGCGCCTCTCTGCGCTCTTGGGTCGGGCCTATCGAAACGGGGCGGAGGCTGGCGCCCGCTGCGATCTTCGTGTTAATTCTCTTTTCGCGGCGTAGGATAGGGTCTCAATGAAATTCGCCAAGCTCCTGACTGGGCTCTTCGATCCCGAGGACCCGCCGAGCGGAAGCTTTTTGGCGAGCTGGGAGGCTCGCGCGGTGCAGCGGATCGTCACGCTCCTTCCTCAGCGCGTTTCCGCCGAGCTCCTGACCAAGCTGAGCCTGGCGGGGGCTTTGCTCGCCGCCTCGGGCCTCGTGGGATGCCGCTTCTCCGCCTGGACGGTGGCGCTCGTTCCGCTGGGCGTCGCCCTGAACTGGTTTGGCGCAGCCGTGGATGGACCGCTCAGCGCCCATCGCGGCGAGCAAGGAAGCAAGCGGCGTTGGATGGAGCACCTCGCAGACCTCGTATCGCTGCTCATCGTCATCGTCGCCTACGGCTTTTCCCCTTTCTTGTCTTTAGTCTCGTCGCTCCTCATCATGGCGTGCTTCCTGCTGTTCTCGGCATATAGCTTCCTTCGGGCCGCGGCGGGGCGCGCGGTGCAAACGGCCTTGCTGGGCATAGGGGCCATGGAATTCCGCATTGTCGCGGGAGCTTGGCCGTTCCTCGCCGTGGCGCTCGGTTTGAAACATTCCAGCGCGACTGGCTTCGAAAGGATGGATTTCGCCATCCTCATGCTTTCGATCGTCGCTATTATTAGTCTCGTCATTAATATAATTCTGGATGGACGAAAGATTTCCTCGTCACAGATTTGAACGCGCCCATAGGCGCTCTTCGATAAACTCCAGTAATATCAGGGCTTTCGCGAATGTGGCGCAGCTCCTCGCCCTCCGAGCCCTGAGAGAAATAATGCAATAACCTTAACTTGGACTGTGGCAAATTTGCAACGGCCGCTTTTTTTAACTCCGACCGAATTGAATGCCCCGATCGGCTATATTATCCTTGCCGCGAAGAGCAAGGTCGAAAGCCTGCTGTCGATTCGAGTGAAACGACGCGTAGCGTCTGCAATGGAAACATGGCTTATGTTGAAGCGGATATGCAAAGCCTCGTTCTTCATAGCGGCTTTAAGCCTTGAGGCCTGTTCCGTCCTCCCGGGGAGCGGCCCCTCTCGGGAGATCATCACCCAGACAGGAACTTGGGAGTCGGAGGACACCGAAAGGCCCTTCGCTTTCATCGAGGTCGACGCTTTCACGCTCAACATTCTGGCCCGCCGCCCTGCCCCCGGACTTCGGGGCTATTTTGGGGATCGGCGTCCTCCTGCGCGCCAACCCATAGGCGTCGGCGATACGCTTCAGATTACGATCTGGGAAGCGGCGGCGGGGGGACTCTTCTCGACCCCGGTCGTCGACCGTCTGAGCCCCGGATCGCGCTCCGCGGCGATTCCCGATCAAGTCGTCGGTCGCGACGGCTCAGTGAGCGTGCCCTACGCGGGCCGCATCGAGGTGGCGGGACGAACGCAGCAAGAGGTCGAATCTACGATCGTCGATCGCCTCAGAGGCAAGGCGATCGAGCCTCAGGTTTTGGTCAACGTCACGCGCAACGTCAGCAACACCGTTACAGTTTCCGGCGACGGGGCGAACGGAGCGCTCGTGCCGCTGACCCAGCGCGGCGAGCGGATCATGGACGTGATCGCCTTGGCCGGCGGCTTTCATTCGCCCCTCCCCGAAACCTTCGTGAGCCTCACTCGCGACGGGCGCACCGCCCGTGCGCCCATTCAGAGCCTGCTCGACAATCCAGGCGAGAACATCTTTGCGCGTCCGGGCGACATGGTGACCGTCGAGCGCGCTCCGCTCACCTTCACCGTCGTCGGAGCCACCGGCGCCAACGCCGTGATTCCGTTCCAGCAACGCAGGGTCACTCTCGAGGAGGCTGTCGCAAGGGCGGGCGGCCTCCAAGACATGCGCGCGGATCCGGACGGCGTGTTCGTGCTGCGCTATGAACCGGTTGCCGTCGCGCGGGAATACCCGTCGGTGTCGCCCCGACTGCTCGATGGAGGCAGTGTGCCGATCGCCTATCACCTGAACATGCGCGATCCGAAAGCGCTCTTCCTGGCGCGGCGATTCGCGATGCGCGACAAGGACATTCTGTTCGTTTCCAACGCGCCGCTGACGGAGATCAGCAAGTTCTTCCAGATGTTCCTCATGGTCGCGCAGCCCGGCATGCAGGCCGGCGTCATCGCGGCCACCGTAAAGTGAGGCAGGGGCGTGGAGGCGCGCATCGCAAGAATGGCTCACCAAGCGCAGTTTCTGAGCGCCGGGCGCGTCGGCGACGAGAGCGTGCCACGGAAAAGTGCGAAGCGGTTTTCCGGTCACGACCTTCTCCAAACTTCTGATTGGGAGCTTAGTCCGTCGCGTGATTCCCTGCGTCGGCTGCATCATCCTCCGCAGCGGCCAATGGGCTCCCCGCAAATTGCCCCAAACGGGCTTAGAATTGACAAAAATCTTACGGATTGTTCTAGTAGAAAATTAGGCGTTCATACTGCGCGCGGGATCGAATGATGGGACATAAGCGATTAAATCGTGGTGTTCTTGCCGAGAAAGAGCGCCAAGTTTTGCTTTGGCTCGCGGCGAGAACGCCTTCTTTCGTTTCTCCCGATCACCTGACCATCCTCGGATTGATCGGCGGTGTGTTGACATTAGTCGGATTTGTCGCCTGTCGCTGGTCGCCCTGGTTTCTTGTTCCCGCCCTGTTGGGCGTGTTGCTCAATTGGTTCGGCGACTCGCTCGACGGCACTCTCGCTCGCTATCGTAACATTGAGCGGCCGCGGTTTGGCTATTTCGTCGATCATTCTTGCGATCTCATCGCGCAGACCTTGACATTCCTCGGCCTGGGCCTGTCCCCCTATTTCACGCTGCCTTCGGCGCTCTTCGTGCTCTCCATGTATCTTCTCATGAGTTCTTACACCTATCTGAAGGTCTTCATCCTGCGCCGGCACAACCTCTCCTACGGCGGCATGGGCGCCACGGAAATGAGGCTGATGATCATTTGCTGGGCGCTGTTCGCTCTCTGGGCCGGTCCGGGGTTCATCCGTGCGCCTTTCCATGGCTATCGGGCGCTCGACGCGGTCATCGGCGTCCTTTGGCTCATGAGCTTCTTCGGCTTCCTGTGGATCGTCGCCAAGGACCTGTCGAAGTTCGACGACGAGTTGAATCAGGCCGGCGACGGCCCTGAGACGAAAACGATATTGATCGAGTCTTCCCACGAGGAAGCTAAAACGAGTAACGACGCCTTGAAAGTTGGCTTAGGGCTTTCCCGCTGACGCCGTCCGCGCCGTTTTGTTCGCCCTACGGAAACCAACGAGGGTTCTTCGCATCGCGCTCTAGAGCGCGTCCCGATCGCGTGGAATCACGCGATCGAAAAGGACTCGCTCCAAATCAAAAACTTAGAGCATGTCCTGACCGGAAAACCGCTTTGCACTTTTCCGGGACATGCTCTCGGGGCGCGCTCGGCGCCGGTCTTCTTGTTGCTGTGAACCTATTCGCCCCGCCTGGCGCAAACGAGCCTTCGTCTGGCTTCAATCTTTGTGTGGCCGCCCAACCGCCCGACTGCGTGGACGCGCCCGCAAAATCGGATTACGAGAACTGCGAGCGCCGTGTCAGGGCTTACCTTGCCAACGTGTTCCGCTATCGCGAATGCCTCGAGGTCGAGACGGAGCGCCAAGTCCGCAGAGCCAACGACACTTTGGATAAGCTGAAACGCAAGCAGCCCATGGAGCGTCAATAGGCAGCGCCTTTTCGCGACCTGTTCCTTCCTCGCCAGCTGACCGCACCCACTCAATTCAACCCAAGCGTTTTGCCGTGAGGGACGTCAACAGCGAGACCAGCTCCGCAAGGTCAGCAGCTGACCCACGCCTTTCCGGTGAGAGATTTCAACTACATATGCATTCGAGAATCCGCTCTGGCTGGCTCGCCGGCGCTCCCGCCGCCTCACGTCGGCACAGCCTCACGATACATCAGCAGGAACGCTCCTGCGCTGATCATGGCGATCGGCCACGCCAATCCCGCGATCCGGCTTACGGGCGTCGGCTCGAGGCGCAATTCCATCCAGCGCGCGCCGGCCACGATCACGCCGATCAGCGCAATGGGCGTGTGGCTGATTTCGATCAGCACCTCCTCCTTGCGGCCGGTATGGCCGTAATGAGTCAATAGAAACGCCGCCGCCGCGGCGATCGTCACCGGAAACACGTATGAGGGCCAGGCGGCGCGGAATCGCTTCGACTGCACGCCCCACTCGCAGGCCGCGAAGCCCGCGATCAGCGCGATCATCAGCTTGTGCTGCGCGATTTGAGGCGTCGCCAGGCTTTCGAGAAAGCCGATCTTGCCGAGCGGCCAAACTTCTTCGTCGGCCGTGACGACGAGATAGCCCGCAAGACCAAGAACGAGCAGCGGCCAGTGTCGAGCAATTTTGAACCGACGGCTTTGCGCCAGAAGCGCGACGAGCCCCACCAGGATGATGACGAGCGCCGCATAGTGATGATGCGATTCGGACCAGGCGACGTCAGCTTCGTTGCGATTGGATTCGAGATCCGTCCCGATGGCCGTATCGGCCTGCGCTGACGAGAGTTGAGCCAGCGCCGGGCTTTCCAGGCGCGGCCACGCGGGCTGCAGACGCGCTGCGATTTCGGCCGTCCCAGGGCGCGCGGCTTCCGTTGTGGCGGCCAAAGGCGACGATGCGAGCGCGACGGCGCACAAGATCGCGATGAGGCCGACGCCGGCTTCGATTTCCGCGAACACGCGCACGTCCTTCAGACCGTCGCGGCGTCGGGTGCGAATGATCAAAAAATTGCTGGCGCCGAGACAAAGCAGCATGATCAGCAGCACGACCTTGGAGCTGAGCAGGAGCCCGTATTGCGTTTGGTAGAGCCCCGCGAGCGACCCCGTATAAGGTACCGCCATGAGGACGCCCGTTGCGGCCAGGACCGCAACCGAAATCAGCGATGTCACGGAAAAGCGTCGAGAGACGACCCGGCGCTCCGTGCCGTCGCCGATCATGCGCAATGAGGCGATAAAGAAAGGGATGCCGCCAATCCACGTCGCCAGAGCCAAGAGATGAAGCGTCTCGGCCGTGAGCAGCAATGGGGACGGCTCCGACCTGCTCGCGGCGTGGGATACGCCCAGATGCGCCCCGACAAGAAGCAAGGACAATGCGACGAGCATCGGAGCCACAGCCGCCGACAAGCCGCGCCTGCGGGCGGCAAGGGCGAGCGCGCAGGCTGCGCCGGCCGAGAGGAAGTGAAAAGACGCAGCCTCGGCGCTGATTGCGGTCTTGAGCTCCGCTCCGGTCGAACCGACAAGAAACGCGATCAATGCAGCCGCCGCCAGCAGTTGGGACGCACAGGCCGCCAAGGCCGCCCAGAATATCATCCGCGCGCAGAACCTCTCGAGAACCGCGCGCTCGTCCCCCAACTTCATTGGCGCCAAAGCGAACAGGAAATAGGCGATCCCGCCGACGGCTAGCGTCTGCGCAGCCACCGAAACGCCGCGCAGAATCCAGTCGATCATCGTGTAGATGGAAAGAAACGCCTGCATGGTTCACCGTCCGATGTAGAATTTGATCTCGCCTTGATTGGCGTGCCCATCGACGCTCAGAACGCGCCAACGAAGAACGTAGGCTCCCTCCTCAAGCGCAGTCGCTCTTGCTTTCAGGATGGTCGGCGTGTCCGCCGCGAGCAGCGTCAACGCGGCTGCGCCGCCATCGGCTTTGAAGAGCTCCAACCTGGAAAACCGAGAATCGAGACGGCTGTCGAAACGCAGTTCGATCGAAAGGTTGTCGCCTGCGACGACGGCGCCGGGCGCGGGAACGGCTTCGAGCAGAGAAGCATGTGCGAGTGCATGTGAATTCAAGCACATCAGCAAGATCATCGAATAGGCGAGACGTCTCCACATCACCGACCAGTCTCCCAAACGCAGCTCCACCAGAAACTAGATCGGGCGTTCAAAATGCGTGGCAAGCTTCACGGTGATGATCGGATCGTCTTTGAGAAATTTCGCAAAGCGTTCGAGAAGCTTTTTGGGACTTATCATTTCCCCGGGAATTCGGCCGAACCTCGCATCATTTGTTAACGAGGATATAATCTCCTGAAATCAATTACTTGCTGTCGCACTGGCGCTGGGCGGAAGGGTTTGACGGAAAAGTTTGGGGGGTCAATCCTCTCGACGCTTGAGCTATGCTTTCCCTACGGAAAGCGGCGTCGGGGAGCAGGCATTGCACAAGGTCGATTGTGCGGACAGCGGCGTCGCCGTCGAGGATGTCACCGCACGCCTGGATTGCGACGAGCTTGCCCGCAGGCTGCTGAATAGGCTGTGGAAATTCCTCGGCGACGAGTTCACCCCGGAGACCCGCCAGGCTTGACTGCGGCTCTCGCATTCGCCGGCGCGGTTCAATCTGCGGAGAGGCCAATAAGATGACGGACACACGGGACGCCGGCGCATATCCGCGCAAAGGGCTCGGGGCGCTTGCGCTCGGCGCGCTCGGGGTCGTCTTTGGCGACATCGGAACAAGTCCCCTCTACACGATCAAGACCGCGATCGATTGGGCGGGAGGCGAGGTGTCGCCGGAGGACGCGCTCGGCATCCTCTCGCTCATCGTCTGGACCCTCGTGATCATTACCTCGATCAAATACGTCGCGATCATCATGCGCGCCGACAACGACGGCGAGGGCGGCATTCTCGCGCTCATGTCCCTGCTCGGCGTCAAGCATGGACGCCGCCCGCTGATCATCGCCATCGGAATGCTCGGCGCCGCATTGTTGTTTGGAGACGGCGCCATCACCCCGGCAATTTCAGTGCTGAGCGCATTGGAGGGCCTCAAGACGCCGGCGCCGGCGATCGCCGCCTATATCGTCCCGCTGTCGGTCGTCGTGCTCGTCGGGCTCTTCACCTTGCAATCAAAGGGGACGGCGACAATTTCTCGCCTCTTCGGCCCCGTCATGACGCTCTGGTTCGTCGTGATCGGCGGCCTTGGCGTCCTTGGCGTGATCAAGCATCCGAGCGTGCTTTGGGCGCTCGATCCCGGCGTCGGGCTTGCTTATCTCACGGGCAAGGGGCTTTCCGGCTTCCTGGTGCTCGGCGCCGTATTTCTCTGCGCCACCGGGGCAGAAGCGCTTTACGCCGACATGGGGCACTTCGGCCGCAACCCGATCCGCGCGGCCTGGTTCAGCCTGGTCTTTCCTGCGCTGCTGCTCAATTACGCCGGGCAAACGGCCCTGATCGTCGACGCGCCCCTTGCTTTCGGCGCCAACCCTTTCTTCGACCTTTGCCCGGAACAGTTGCAGCTTGCGCTCGTGGGCTTGGCGACGCTGGCGACCATCATCGCCAGTCAGTCGATCATCACGGGCGCCTTCTCGATGACGCGCCAGGCCATTCAGCTTGGGCTGCTGCCCCGAATCCGCATTTCGCAGACTTCCGCGGAAAGCTACGGCCAGATTTACGTCGGCTTCGTCAATTGGGCCTTGATGACGCTGACCCTTATTCTCACCGTCGCCTTTCAATCGTCGGACAAGCTCGCCGCCGCCTTCGGCATCGCCGTCTCGCTGACGATGCTTTTGACGAGCGCGCTGATGTTCGTCGCCATGAGAGAAGTGTGGCGCTGGAGCCTCCCCATCAGCCTGATCGTCGCGGGATTGTTCGTGACTGTCGACGGCGCCTATGTTGCCGCCAACATGGTCAAGTTTTTCGAAGGCGGATGGATTCCGCTCGTCGTCGCGACCATTCTCTTCTTCCTCATGAGCTGCTGGAACGAAGGCTATGCCGCCATCCGCGCCGCTTTGGAGCGCGGCACCATTCCGCTGACCGACTGCATCAGGCAGTTCCGAGACAGGGAGAGGGTTCCGGGGACGGCCGTCTATCTTTGCGGCAGGCGCGACGTCGCGCCCGTGCCCTTGCTACACAATCTGAAGCACAACAAGGTTCTGCATGAGCGGGTCGTCTTCCTGCAGGTCGCCACCGAACACGTCCCGCGAGTCGAGCCAGAGCGCCGCATCCAGTCCGAGGTCCTTGACGACGGATTCTACACCCTCCTCGTCCATTACGGCTTCATGGAGGGCCCCGACGTGCCGCGAGCTCTTCTTTGGGAGTGTTACGGCTGCCCGATCGAATTCAACGAGGAGGACACGTCGTTCTTTTCGGGCCGCTTCACGCTCGTCACGAAGACGACCTCACGATGGCGCCGCTTCAGATTCGAAGTCTTTCGCCTTCTGCACCGCAATGCGCTCCCCGCGACTGAATTCTTCAAAATTCCGCCTGGGCGCGTCGTCGAGCTGGGAGGACAGGTCGAAATTTAGGGCAGCCCGCGAGAAGGACCCCGTTCAGCGCCGGCCCGTCGGCCGAGGAAAAAGGGGCCGCCAATTGGCGGCCCGAGTCGAGGGAGGATGTCGAGAGTGAATCAATCGACGTCATCACGGTAGCATGCGAAGGCAGGCAAGACTGTGGCCCAGGCGCAACAGCTGCGAGAAAAATGGCCTCCAGACTCGAGCCTGCGTCGACGCCCGTTCAGGCGCCGCGCAGGCTTCATCCGCAAAAACAACGTCTTGACCTGTCACGTGACGATCCAGCGACAGCGCGTCGCCGCGCGAATTTTTTCTATCACCCTCCCTCGGGGCCGAAGGTCTTTCCGTTCCAAACCACGCTTTTCAGCTGAAGATCGCCTTTTAACTCAAAGGCGTCGGGCCGCAGCGTAAGTTCGCCGTTCGTAAACTCGATCCCGAGCAGCGCCCAAGCCGCCGAGATCATGCGTGCAGCCGAGCCCGTATACCAGGACCAACCGCCGCGCCCGTTATAGCCTTCGCCCTCATAGACATCGGCAGGCTGCTGGTGCGGCGTGAGGCCGAAGACGTCCGCGGCGGCGAGCGTCTCGAATTTCGAGAGCGGCGAGATCGCCACCCAGCTTTGCGCGGCCTTAGCGAAGAGCGCGCGCGCGGCGGCCGCGTCGCCCTGCTCCTTGGCTTGCGCGCCAAGTTTCGCCAAGGCGTCGACAAACCAGGAGACCCCGTGGGAATACTGGCCGCCATTTTCGCGCACGCCGGGGGGATAATCGGCGCTGCGCCCGGGATAGGGATTGGAGTGCTCGCTATAGGCCGGGCTGACGAGTAGGATCCGATCGGGCCGCGCGAGAACCTCGAGCGCGCGTTCGAGGCATTCGCGGCCGCGCGCCGTCTCCACCGCGCCCGAAAGGACTGGCCAGGAGGCGGTCATCGCGCTCATCGGCGTGATTTCCCGCCCATCGTCGGCGAAAGCGCGCACATAGCGGTCGCCGCGCCAGCAGTTTTCCAACGCCTCGCGCAGCTTCTCGGCGCGCTCGCGATAACGGGCGGCGCGCTTCGCATCGCCGCGCGCCTCGAAAAAGGGCCCCGTCTCCAGGAGAATGCCGTGCAGGAAGAAGCCCATCCACACGCTTTCGCCGCGCCCCCCGGCGCCGACGCGGTCCATGCCGTCGTCCCAGTCGCCGGTTCCCATGAGGGGAAGGCCATGGGCGCCGAACCGGTCCAATGTGTAATCGATGGCCCGAGCGCAATGGCTGAGAAGAGAATCCTTGTCGCGCGAGGCGAGCGGGACCGTCGCCTCCCCTTCCTGTGTCGGCGGCACGGGCGGCGCCTCGAGGAAAGGCTCGACGCTGTCGAGGATCGCCCAGTCCCCGCTTCCCTTGACGTAGCGCGCCGTGACGTAGGGCAGCCACAAATGCGGGTCGCAGGCGTGGGTGCGATCGGCGAGCCCGGTGCCCCCGTTCGGCGCCCGATGCCACCATTTTGCCGCGTCGCCCTCGAGATATTGATGGCGCGCATGCAGCAGGATCTGCTCCCTGGCGCGCTCGGGAGCGAGCAGGATCAGCGGGATCACATCCTGTAGCTGGTCGCGGTAGCCCGTCGCGCCGGAGCGCTGCGCGGGCCCCGTGCGTCCCCAGAGACGCGCCGCCAGCAATTGGTAAGGCAGCCAATCGTTGATGAGGCGATCGAACTCGGGTCGGTTGGTTTCGACCCGCAGCACCGAAGTCGTCTCGAGCCAGCCTGCCCGGGTCTCGGCGAGACATTTTCGCGCGAATTCCGGGTCGCGCGCGAGCTTGGCGATCGCGGCGGCCTGCTCGCGAGAGCCGGTCTGACCGTGAGCGAGGACGATGAGCGCTTCCGCGCCTCCCGCGAGGTCGATCGTGCCGACGAAGGAGGCGACCTTGCGCTCATGCTCCGGCGCGCCGGCGTCCGGATGGCCGTGCTCGACCATGTACGGCAAGGCTGGGTTGCGGGCCTCATGGCCCAGGAAGCGTCGCCGCGAGGTCTCAGCGAATTCGGCGTCGAGTGAGGTCGAGACGAAGGCCCACCCCTGCACGAAATCGTTTCGGGGATTGCGGAAGTAAAGGGCTTTGAGATCCTCGTCCCTCGACGCCTCCACCTTGCCCAGCGTCTCGCTCGGCGTTTCGCCAAGCACGATCTCGAGCATCGGCGCGATCTGCAGGAGCCGCTCGTGGTCCGCGCCGTTTTTGATGCGCAGGAGCTTGAACTCGATTGGCGCCGACTTCGCGCAGAAGACCGTCAGCTCCAGGCTCAATTCGTCGCGTTCCGAGCGAAAAATGGCGACGCCCGGTTCGTAACGCACTTCGTAGCGCGCGTCGCGCCGGCGCAGCGGCGTGAAGGTCGGCGTGAAAAGATCCTTGCGCGCCAGGTCGAAGACGTAGATCGCCTGCCCCGCCGGCGCCATGCGCCCCTCGCCCATCCTATAGGGCGTGAGGCTGTTCAAGCGCGAGTTGCCGCAGAAGGAGAAGATCTCGCCGTCGTTCGTCAGCACGGCGCCGACGCCGAGCGCATTGGCGATCACATGCGAGAAGGGCCGCGGCGTGTCTTGCGCAACCGTGAGGCTGCGGCCGTCCGCTGCGAAGGCGAAACGCGGCTCCTTGGGCGGTTCCGGCGGCAACAGATTGCGCCGGCGCGACAGCGCGCGATCGAGGAGTTCCGGCGTGGCGGGGGCGACGCCCAGAAGGCGCGCCACTGTCTCGGTGGCCACGCCCATGTTCCTCGCCCAGCCGTCGAGGATGACGAACTCGACGGCGCCAGACGCCGGCAGCTCGATCTCGAAGCTCAAGCTCGCGATCGGCTCGAAGCCATAGAGCAGGCCTTCGTCCTCGGGGGCTCGCGGCGACGGGCCAAGTCCCACGAGGCTGTCGGGCGCGCCGGTCGGTCCAAATCCATAAAAGCGCGACTTCACGTCCTCGTAGCCGAGAAGCCTCACGCGCGCGCCCGGCGCCGGGCTGATCGCGTGAAAGCCGATCTCAGGCGACAGGCGCCGATCGGCATGACGGCGCGCGCCGCCCTTCAGCAGCCTGTTCTGCGCGAAGACGGCGTTGAGCGATTTGACGAACCAGGTGCCGACATGGAGCGCATTATAGGCGGCGTCGCGCATTTCGACGCCCGTCTCGTTCAGCACCCATTCGCGCAGTGAGGAGAGCAAGATTTTGCGGGGCCGCGCCTCGCAGTTGACGATGCGCAGCCGCGTCGACTCGACGGGCTCGTTGGCGAACAGCGATACGCGCGCCTCGATTTCAAGCCCCTCCTGCAACGTCCTGAACACGAGGCCGTTCTCGCCCTCGCGCTCGAGCGTGACATTGGCCTTGGCGGGGCCCGTCGAGCCGTCGCGACAGGTGGGCGCCGAGCCCAAGGACCAGAGCACGCAATTCTCCTCGCGGAGGAAGAGGAAGCGCCCGCGTGGATGCGCGTGGTCGTCAGGGCGACGGGTCAGGTCGATGGGCGGTCCGCCACGCGTTATGCCCTCGATGCGCGCGCAGCCCTGCCCGTCCTCGAACCACTCGCTCGTGATCAGCCCATTGGTGAGCTGCAGCGGGCTCGATCCGGGCGCGCCGCCCGGACCCGTCACGCCGGGGATGACGAATTTTCCCGCGCGCGAGAGCTGCGCGAGCAGAAAGATGATCAATGCGAGCGCCAGAACGCCGACATAGATGAGATAGCCGCTCAGCAGATAGAGGTAAGACGGCGGACGCAGATTGGTCATCTGCTCCGCGGCGCTCCAGGCCTTGTCCCACTCGGCGCCGCGCGGGATGTAGAAGGGCAGGAGCAAGGGCGCCCAGGTGCCGAAGCGGCGGATGCCCTCCGGAATGGCGCGGCTGATCTGCGCTTTGCCGAGGAAACGCGCCGCCTGCTCGTCGGCGATGTCGCCGCCGACGAAGGAAAGATTGACGAGCGTCGCGACGCGCAGCCCCATGTGATCGAACCAGATCAGCACGCGTAGCGCGTCGAAGGCGAGGAGGGCCGTGAAGACGTCGAGACTCCATTGCCGGAAATCGTTCGGCTGCAAGGAGTCCGACATCCAGCTCGCGACGAAGGTGCGCACGAGCCCGTCCTGATTGTACCAAGTTGGATCGCCCGAAGCCTTCAGGAAGGAGTAGATGACCGGCGCCATCCACAGTCCCCAGCGCAGCACGCGCACGGCGTTCTCGACGAGCAGATCGAGCCCCTCGAGGCTGGCGAGCTGGCGCAGAGGCCGCAGGCTTCGCTGCAGCAGCGCGGTCAGGAAGAAGAGATTGATCGAGAAAAGCGGCGCTGCGAAGACCCATTGGATCACGCCGGAAAGCGACTCGTCGTAGAAGACCCGCACGCCCCCGTCGGCAAGCCCCAGATCCGTCGCGCCCCATTTCGAGAAGAGCGGCCGGATGATGTAAGGATTCACCGGACGCCCGTCGCCCGGGTAGTCGAGCGAGACATAGGCGTAGAACTTGTTGAGGATCACCTCGATCTGACCTTGATCGAGGTACCAGGCGATCGCCCCCGCAACGAGCCCGCCGAGCAATGCGCCCAGTGTGTAGACTCGCCAGCTGCGCAAATGCTGACGGCGCTCGCGCCACAGCTCATGCGCGTCGAAGGCGGCGTCGACTCCTGCGAAGGCCAGCGCGCCGACGACGCAACCGAAGACGAAACGATCGGAGCCCGCCGCCTGCGGGAGCGCGACGGCGAGCGCGACGCCGGCCCCTGCGCCCGCAACAAGGCCGCGCGCGAAATTGGTGCGGCGCTGGTAGGCCTGCAGCAGCCGGCCGAAAAATGGGGGCGTCGAGTCCGTGCTTTCGAGGATTGCGCGCGCGAGCGGAAAAAGCGCCGCGCCAAGAAGAGCCCCAAAAATGGGCGGCGCGGCGACAATGAGCGCAACCAACGGCTTCAGGCTCAGAAGGAGATGCGCCGCAAGCACTAGCCCCATGAAAACGAGGCCGTAGACGAAGCCCTTCATCGCGCCGTTCTTCCAGTCGCCGAAGACGATCACGGCGAGCGACGGGGTGCCGCCGAGGAGTCCCGCGAGCGACTGGGTGACGAGATAGGTCTCGCCCCAAAGGCCCGCCTGCGCGAGCGCGGCGGCGAGCGTCGCGCCGACGTCGGAGAGGGGCGAAGGCAGGTTGGGGGCAATGAAGAGCGACACCGAGCTCGCCACATAAGGCGTGAGCGCTGCGAGCGCGGCCGAGAAGAACAGGACGAGATGAGGACGCCATTCGCGCGGCAGGAAACGTCCGAGCGCCAGCGGCGCGCCCACGACCACAGCCTCATTCAAAAGGAAGAGAATATAGACTCGCCCGACGAAAGCGGCGAACGGCGTCGGAACGTCGAGCTTCAGCAGGAAAAGCGATCCGATCTGCGCTTCCGCGGGCGACCCGATCGCGACAATCAGGCAGAACAGGAAAGGCAAAGCGAAAAGCGCCAGGCGAATCGCCCAGGGCGCGCGTCCCGCGAGAATTCCTACCGCGGCGCCGTAGAGAAATGTCGATGCGCCCGCCCCCACGGCCGTCATATGGAAGAGGCTCGGGAGATTTTGCGGCGCGCTCCACAGCGCGAGAGCGGGATCGATCAGTGACGAGAAGATGACGACGGCAAGGAAGTCGACCGCCGCATAGGCGAGCCTCACGGAAATGGGGCGGTCTCGGCCTCGAAGCAACAGCAGGGCGAGGGCCGCCGCGAGGCCCGCGAGGGCAGCGTGGCCGCCGCCCCGGGCAGCCTCGAAGGCCGCCGTCGCCGCGAGGGCGGCGCCGATGGCGGCGCGTTCGAAATTGCGAAGTCTGGCTCTCGTTTCGACGGACGATACCGACATCGCTTTCCTTTGTCTCAGATGTTCTCCCAGCGAAAGAATCTTCGCCGAAGTCCCGCCGCCGGGCCATTGGCCTCCTTGCCGCATGTCCGAGCAAAAGTCGAGGCGTGTCGCTTAGGGCTTTTCACGGAAAAATGCGAAGCCGTCCTCCCACCAGGACATGCGCTAACTTCTTGATATGGAGCTTAGTCCTTTCGATCGCGCGATTCCGCGCGATGGGCGCGCGCGCTCATGCGGCCGCCCGGGCGCCCCTTCGCACAAGCCGTGGAACGGTTTATAGTCGCGATGAACCGAATGCCCGCTTGAGGAGTCGTCATAGCATGGCGCCCATGAACGCCGCAGGCGACACCGCGCTGCCGCAAGCCGAAGCCAAGCGGTGCGAAGCATCGAACACGACATCGGCTGCAGGCCCCGCGGCGGAGCCGCGTGTCGCCAACCTCTCGGCCGCGCTGCGCCGCGCGCGGCTCGACAACGCGAGCCGCTCGGAGGCGCTCTCGGACATAAGGGGCGCCGAGATCGTCAGGCTCGAGGTCCTTCGCGACGCGATCGGCCCCGTGTTGGATCAGCTCCCCGACGACTGCGATCTCTTCGACGTCGCGATCGCGCCTTCCGAACGTCCCCGCCTCTTCATCGACCAGCTCGGCTTCGTCGAGATTGGGCTCGACCGGCGCGTCTACCGCTTTCTGCAGGACACGCGTCACGGCCGCATACAGGTCTGCGAGAGCGAGAAGGCGGAGGTGATGGTCGAAGCCGTCACCGCCTATATCGCGCACCGCCTGATCGAGCGCGAAAAGGCGCTGGCCTGTGATTTCGCGAGCGGCGCGACCGCCGCGGAGGCCGCGCGCGCCGCAGCGATGGGCGCCGAGGCCGAAGCCCCAGCCCCGAACGCCGAAGGCCAGGCGGCCCAGGGCGGCCGCGCCATGAGGACCTATCTCTTCCTCTGGGAGGCGATCGGCGCGATCGTCGCCTTCGGCCTGCTGGCAATGCTCGGCCGATGGTTTTTATTGCACGGCTGAGAACTTGGGCTTCGCTTAAGCGTCTAGGCCGAAACGAGCGCGGAATCCTGCAGCCCGCCAAGCTCCACGATCTCCTCGCCCGTTTCGCTTATGCCCCTCGTCCGGACCTGGATGCTTATCCGATCGCCGTCCCGCGCAATTTCATAGAGGTGATAGGCGGCTGCAGGGTAATGCGAGCCCTGACGCGCCGAGGCGGAAGCGACGCCGACCACGGGAGCCCGGCCTTGCGGTCCCGGCAGGAAGTGCAGGCTCTGGGCATGGTTATGGCCATGCAGAACAAGCTCCGCGCCCTGGCGGGCGATCGCCGCCTCGAAGCTTTCCGCGTCCTCGAGCCCTCGCAACGGCCGGGCGCCGCCGCAATGGGGCGGATGATGAATCATCACGACGCGCGCGAGGCCTTCGCGCTTCGTCATCTCAAGGAGGGATTCGAGCCGCGCGCATTGCTCGGCGCCGAGCCGGCCGGAGGCGACGAAGGGGGCCGTCGGCACGCCGGAGGTCAGCCCGATCAAAGCCACGCCGGACCTGCGCCGCAGATAGGGAAAGCCCGAGACGCCATCGTCGCCGGTCGTCCAGGGCGCGAAGGTCTCCTCGAGCAAGGGCATCGCGCCCGGGACATAGGCGTCGTGATTGCCCGGCGAAAAGCTCACGTGGCTGGGGCTCCCGAGTCCGGCGAGCCATTGGCGCGCCGCCGCAATCTCGGCGGGCAGGCCGATGTTGACGACGTCGCCCGTCATTGCGACGTGGTCCGGCCTCTGCGCGAGAAGGTCTTCGACGAGCCGCGCGAGCAGGCCCATGTCGTGAAGGCGCGAGCGCTTGTGCAGCCAATTGGCGTAGCCCGTCGCGCGTTTGCCCATGAGCTCGCGAAGCTTCGGCCGGGGAATCGGCCCGATGTGGGCGTCGGAGAGGTGGGCGAGAAGCAAGGCGCTTTCCTCCTCAGGCGGCGCCGATCAGCACGCCGGCGGCTAGCACGATGAGCCCGCCGAAGACGATCTGGAAGACGGCCTGCAGGAAGGGCGTGTCCATGTAGCGCGCTCGTACATAAGCGATCGCCCAGAGCTCGAGAAGCACGACGAAAGCCGAGATGCCCGTCGCAATGCGGAAGTGGTCCTCGACGGTGTCCGGGACAAGATAGGGCAAGGTGTGTCCAAGCCCGCCCAGCGCCGTCATCAGGCCACAGACGGCGCCGCGCAGATAGGGCGAGCCCCGGCCGGTAAGCGACCCATCGTCGGAAAGGGCCTCGGCGAAGCCCATGCTGATTCCCGCCCCGATCGCGGCGGCGAGGCCGACGAGGAAGGTCTTCTCATTGTTCTGCGTCGCGAAGGCCGCGGCGAAAAGCGGCGCGAGCGTCGAGACCGAGCCGTCCATCAAGCCGGCCAGGCCCGGCTGAACATATTGCAGCACGAAGACGCGGCTGCGTGTCCTCTCCTCCTCGGAGAGCGCGCCTTCGGTCAGCGTCGCGGCGGCGATTCGCTCGGCGACGACCTCATGGCCTTGCTCCATCGCCGCAAGATCGCCGAGGAGCTTTCTCGCTCCCACGTCGGTCGTGCGGTCGCGCGCCTTCTCGTAGAAGCGGCGGCTCTCATATTCCATGATCTCCGCCTGCTTTCGGATCGTGTCGAGCGGCAGATTCTTCGTCAGCCACACAGGGCGGCGACGCAAAAAACCTTTTACGTCCTCGCGCCGGATCGGCGGCAGATGCGGACCGAAGCGCTTTTCATATTGCTCGAGCAGAAGATGCCGATGCTTGCTTTCCTCGCCCGACATGCGCTCGAATACCCGGGCCGAGGCGGGGTAGCGTTCGGCCAGATCCTCGGCGAAGCTCATATAGATCCGCCCGTCTTCCTCCTCGGAGGTGATGGCGAGCGCCAGAATTTCGCGTTCGGTCAGTTCCGAGAAAGCTTTCAAGAGGGTTCTCCGCGCTAGAACGTTTTTGCGCCCGGCAGACTTTCGCGATCGAAATTCGCTCCCACCTCCGGGTCTGATGCGACTTCAGAGCATTCCGAACGCGACGGTTCGAGGGAAGAGCCTGTGACGGCTGTTCTAGAGCCTCGCGGCGGCTTTTGCCATAGACTCGAACGTGGCCGAGCGCGGCGGGTCGACAGGACGTTTTCGGCGATCGCCCTGCTCCAAATCAAAAACTTGGAGCCTACCCTGACTGGAAAACCGCTTCGCGCTTTTCCGGAACATGCTCTAGATCACGCTGCGTTCAGGCGGAAACGCCTGAACGCAGAGGACGTGATCGATTCTAAAAGTTTAGAGCGCGATTTGTGTGAAAAACCGGTTTCCACTTTTTCGCATCGCGCTCTAGGCTGACGGTCGCCCGAAGCGACGAGAGACGCCATGCCGAAACCGCCCCGACCACGCGCGCATCTCAGCACGCAAATTCTCACCCGCCTCGCGCTCGTGACGCGGCCGATGACGCTCGGCGTGCGCGCGCTCGTCGTCGACGATCAGACGCGCGTGCTGCTGGTGCGTCACACCTATGTGCCAGGCTACTTCCTGCCTGGGGGCGGCGTCGAAGGCGGCGAGACGATGGAGGCGGCCATGCGGCGCGAGCTCGTCGAGGAGACGAACGTCGAGGCCGAAGGGCCACTGACGCTGCATGGAATCTACCTAAACCGTGCGGCCTCGAAGCGCGACCATGTCGCGCTCTATGTGACGCGCGACTTCCGACAGATCGGGCCGCACGTCCCGGACCGCGAGATCGCCGAAGCCGGCTTCTTCTCCATCGACGCCTTGCCAGCGACGACGACGCTCGGGACGCGGGCGCGCATCGCCGAGGTGCTGACGGGAGCCGCGATGTCTGCCTATTGGTAAGCGCAGCGACCCCAAGCGGCGGCTTCGGCGCGATGAGCTGAAACCTCTTGCTTGCACGCTTCTCAGACCAGCTGAGTAGAGTCTCTAAGAATAGATACGTACGTTTCTGAGTTACGTACGCATATGCGCGTACGGTTGCGCCAAATCCACAGATGGCCAATATTTTACTCTCGGGCGATAGCCAGGTTTACATACTTTGTACTGCGGAAGATTATTTCCCGGCGATGCTCTAGCCGATCCAGGCGGTGGCGGCCGTCGCTTGTCCAAGGGGCAGCTCTCTTTCGAGTCGGGAGAAACAACATGAGACTTAGTAAGTTGGCGGCTATCGCCGCTGCAATCGGAGCGGTTAGCCTCGCCTTTGGCGCGGGGCCAGCGCGCGCCGACAACATCGTCTTCAATCAGTGGTACGCTGCCGGGTTCTTTGACCCCGCGCCGTCGGCTCTCACGAGCCCCGGGCCGGCTTTCGGCTCGCTCATCAACGGGCCGGTGCTGCCTGGCGGCTTCGCCGACGCGATCACAGCGCCGGCGGGGACCAGCTGGACCATCACCACGACCAGCGGCGGAACTCTCACCGTGACCGACGTCGAGCGGACCGGCGACCAGTTCCAGCTCTTCGACAATGGCGTCGCGATGAACGTCGCGGCGAGCCCGTTCACCGCGGCCGGCCAGAACCCGGGACAGACGGCCCTGCCAGGCGGTTTCACGTCCATTCCGACTCCGAACGTTAATTTCGACGGTGGGGACATCAATGTATCGCTGGGCGACCCGAACATGAGCTCGGGCGCCTTCGCCCTGCAACCGGGCGTCAACGTCATCACCGGCACGTGGCTCGAGGCCGGCAATCAGGGCTCGGGCGATTTTGCGTTCATAGCGGAAGCGGCGACGGCCCCCGGCCCCGCGCCTGGAGCGGGCCTGCTCGGTCTCGCGACTCTTCTCCTCTATGCTCGCGCTCGCGCCCTTCGCGGCTAACGGGCCAAAAACTAACAGCCGCCGCCCATCCGGGCTGCGGTTTTTCTTCACGGCGTTGCCTGGAGGGCGCGCTCACCTGCCCCCTCTCCTGTTCGGCCAGGGAGCCCCCCGTCCGGACCCGCAGGCGATCTCGAGCCCGCTTTCGGCGCCGCCGCGCCCATGCTACCTCGCCCGCATGGACCTCGCCCTGCGTTTCTCGCCGCTCGTTCCCGAGGACGAAGCCGCCGTCGAAAAGCTCGACGAGCGCGCCTTCGGACCGGGGCGCTTCGCCCGCACCGCCTATCGGCTGCGCGAGGACGTCGCCCCCGACTACGCGCTCTCCTTCGTCGCTCGCGTCGGCACGCTGCTCGTCGGCGCCAACCGCATGACGCCGATTCTCGTCGGCTCGACGCCGGCGCTGCTGCTCGGGCCGCTCACCGTCGAGCCCGCCTTCCGCTCGCAAGGGGTCGGCGAGGCGCTGATGAAGCTCTCGCTCGACGCTGCGCGCGCCTCGGGCCAAGGCCTCGTGCTGCTCGTCGGCGACGAGGAATATTACGCCCGCGTCGGCTTCGCCCGGGCGCCCCTGGGGAAGATCACAATGCCCGGCCCGGTCGACCCCAAACGGCTTCTGTATTTTGAATTGCGCGAGGGCGCTCTGGCTGCGACAAGCGGACGGATGCGCCGGCTGTGAAGTGTCGTTTGAGTGAGAGGGGCCTTTGACCTCCCTGTTTCGGAAAGCCCCGCCGCTGCTCTCGGCGCGCTACGAGGCGCTCGTCGCCGAGGGCAGGATCGTGCGCGACGAAGCGCAGTGCGAGGCGATCGGCGCGCTCGACCGGCTGCTCGGCGAACTCGAGGCGCAGCGCCGCCCTCGCCTGCCCTGGGGGCTTGCCCGCAATGATCCGCCACGGGGCCTTTACCTCTGGGGAGACATCGGCCGCGGCAAGACGACGCTGATGGACCTCTTCTTCGAAGCGGCGCCGACACACCACAAGCGCCGCACGCATTTTCACGCCTTCATGACCGAAGTCCACGCGAGGCTCCATGCGAGCCGCCGGGCCGGAAACAGCGGCCCCGATCCCTTGTCGCGAGTCGCCGCGGCGCTCGCCCGCGAGACGAGGCTTCTTTGCTTCGACGAACTCGCGGTCTTCGACATCGCCGACGCCACGATCCTGGCGAGGCTCTTCGCGGCGCTCATCGCCGCCGGAGTTGTCATCGTCGCGACGTCGAATGCGGAGCCGCAGCGGCTCTATGAGGGCGGACGCAATCGCGATCTCTTCCTGCCCTTCATCGACCTCGTGGAAAGGCGCATGGAGATTGTGCGTCTCGATGCGCAGGAAGATTTTCGGCTCGGCAAGCTCCGAGCGGAGCAAGTCTTCTTTCTCATTCACGACGCGGAAGAGGCCTCCCGAGCCCGTGCGGCCTTCGACGCCGCGCCCTATGAGAAGACCGCGATCGCCGTCGGCGCAAGGCGCCTGAAGATCGCGCGCGCCAACGGCAAGACGGCGCGATTCGACTTCGGGGAAATTTGCGGACGGCCGCTCGGCGCCGCGGACTATCTCGCGATCGCCGCGGCCTTCGACACGGTGATCGTCAGCGACGTCCCGCGCATGAACTATGAGCGCCGCAACGAAGCGCGCCGCTTCATCACGCTTGTCGACATTCTTTACGACGCCAAGGCGAAGCTCCTCCTGAGCGCCGAGGCCGAACCCGCCAAGCTCTATGACGCCGAAGACGGCTCGGAGGTCTGGGACATTCGCCGCGCGGCGTCCCGCCTCTCAGAGATGCGCTCCCAGGATTATCTCGACGCCTGGGAGGCTCGCCGTCACGAGCCCGAGACAACAATCGATCGCGAGCCATAAATGAGCTTCTCCCACGCAGAACTCGGACCGAATTCCCGCGTCTTTCTCGTCGACGGCTCGTCCTTCGTCTTTCGCGCCTATTTTCAATCGATCCGGCAGGACGCCAAATACAACTATCGTTCCGATAGATTGCCGACCGGCGCCGTGCGGCTCTTCTGCGCCAAGATCCTGCAGTTCCTGCGCGACGGGGCGGCGGGCGAGACCCCCACGCATCTCGCCATCATCTTCGACAAATCCGAAAACTCCTTCCGCAAGGAAATCTATCCCGAATACAAGGCGCACCGGCCCGATCCGCCCGAGGATCTCGTGCCGCAATTTCCGCTGATGCGCGACGCCGTGCGCGCCTTTGGTCTCAAGCCCATCGAGCAGGACCGTTACGAGGCTGACGATCTCATCGCCACTTATGCGCGACTCGCGCGCGAGAAAGGCGCGCAAGTGCTGATCGTCTCCGCCGACAAGGATCTGATGCAGCTCATCGGCGAAGGCGTCTCCATGTATGATCCGGCCTCTGGCGTCGCCGGCAAGTTCGGCGGGCGCGAGGAGCGATTCATCGGCGAGGGCGAGGTGCGCGACTATTTCGGCGTCGCGCCGGATAAGGTCGTCGACGTGCAAGCGCTCGCCGGCGACTCGACGGATAATGTCCCGGGCGCCAAGGGCATCGGCGTGAAGACCGCCGCGCAGCTCATCGGCGAATATGGCGATCTCGACACGCTGCTCGCGCGCGCGGGCGAGATCAAGCAGCCGAAGCGCCGTGAGGCGCTGACCGAGCCGCGCAACGTCGAGTTGATCCGCATCTCGAAAAAGCTCGTCGAGCTCGTGCGCGACGTGGATATCGAAATCCCGCTCGAGGATCTTGGCGTTCACGATCCCGATCCGCAAAAACTCGTGGCCTTTCTGCTTGCGATGGAGTTCACGACGATCACGCGGCGCGTCGGCGAGCTTTACGGCGTCGACCCGTCGAAGATTGATCCGGACCCGGCGTTCCTGGGCGCGAGCGGCTGGCGGGGACGCAACGGCGAGGTCGCCCTCTTGGCGCCGCCGCCCCCTGCCCCGACACCCCTACCCGGCCCGCGAGAGGCATCGGAGCTGACGCCGCAGGCATTCGCGGCTGCGCGCGCGAAACTCGCGCTGGCGGCGCCCATCGACCGCAGCCGCTATGAGACCGTGCAAAGCCTCGAGCGGCTCGACCAATGGATCGCCGACGCCTATGACGCCGGCCTCGTCGCGTTCGACACCGAGACGACCTCGCTCGATCCGATGACCTGCCATCTCGTCGGCGTCTCGCTCGCGCTGCCGGGCGGACGCGCCTGCTACATTCCGCTCGGGCATCGCGCCGGGCCGGATGATCTCTTCGGCGGCGCCGAGCTCATCGCAGGCCAGATCTCCATGCATGACGCGATCGCGCGTCTGAAGCCCTTGCTCGAAGCCCCGGGCGTGCTCAAGATCGCCCAAAACATGAAATATGATCTCACTGTGCTCGGCGGCTGCGGCGTCGCCGTCGCGCCGATCGAAGACACGATGCTGATCTCCTATGCGCTGGACTCCGGCCGCAACAATCACGGCCTCGACGAGCTTGCGCAAAAGCATCTTGGGCACAAGAACATCGCTTTCGGCGAGGTCGCCGGGACAGGAAAGAGTTTCGTCGGCTTCGCGCGCGTGGCGATCGACAAGGCGACAGAATACGCGGCCGAGGACGCCGACGTATGTTTGAGATTGTGGCGCGTCTTAAAGCCTCGACTTGCGGCCGAGGGCGCGACGACGGTCTATGAGACATTGGAACGGCCGATGGTCGCGACGCTGCACGCGATGGAAACGCGCGGCGTTTCGATCGACCGCGTGATTCTCGCAAGGCTGTCGAGCGAGTTCGCGCAGACCATGGCGCGGCTCGAGGATGAAATTTATGAAGCCGCCGGCGAGCGTTTCAATCTCGGCTCGCCCAAGCAGCTCGGGGACATCTTATTTGGCAAGATGGGCCTGCCCGGCGCGAAAAAGACCGCGACCGGGCAATGGTCGACCTCGGCCTCGGTGCTGGAAGATCTCGCCGAAGACGGAAACAGCTTTGCGCGATTGATCCTGGAGTGGCGCCAGCTCGCCAAGCTCAAATCCACTTACGCCGACTCGCTGCCGGGTTTCGTCAATGCGACAACGGGGCGCGTGCACACCTCTTTCGCGCTCGCCGCCACGAGCACGGGGCGGCTCTCCTCCTCCGACCCGAATTTGCAAAACATCCCCGTCAGAAACGAGATCGGCCGGAAAATCCGCGCCGCCTTCGTGGCGCCGCCGGAGCGCGTGCTGATCTCCGCCGATTACTCGCAGATCGAGCTGCGGTTGCTCGCGCATGTCGCCGACATTCCGCAGTTGAAAAAGGCCTTCGCGGATGGCCTCGACATTCACGCGATGACGGCCTCTGAGATGTTCGGCGTGCCGATCGAAGGCATGCCGTCCGAGGTGCGGCGCCGCGCCAAGGCGATCAATTTCGGCATTATCTACGGCATCTCCGCCTTTGGCCTCGCCAATCAGCTCGGCATTCCGCGCGAGGAGGCGGCGCTCTACATCAGGACCTATTTCGAACGTTTCCCCGGTATTCGCGACTACATGGACGCGATGAAGAAGACCGTGCGCGAGAAGGGCGTGGTCACGACGATTTTTGGGCGCAAATGCCATTTCCCGCGCATCGGCTCCGCCAACGCCTCTGAGCGCGCCTTCTTCGAACGCCAGGCGATCAACGCGCCGATTCAGGGCGCTGCGGCCGACATCATCCGTCGCGCGATGGTTCGCATGGACGCGGCGCTGCTGTCAGAAGGGCTTTCGGCGCAGATGCTGCTGCAGGTGCATGACGAATTGGTGTTCGAGGCGCCGGAAGCGGAAGCGGAGAAGACGATCGAAGTCGTCAAGCGCGTGATGGTCGAGGCGCCTCTACCCGCCGTCGCTCTCGCCGCGCCGCTGAAGGTCGACGCGCGCGCGGCGCGCAACTGGGACGAGGCGCATTGAGGGATCAACGCCGGTTTACTGCACGATGCCGCCTCGCTTTTATGGCTTCGACGGCCGCTTCGCGGATGCGTTGCACGAATGTCCTGCCGAATGCGCCCAGAGGCTCGGCCGACGCAAGGCAGTCCGTCGTCTCGAGATCATCCTCATTCCATTCGTCAACGACGATCCACGCCGGCAACGCCAACCCTACGCGCCGGGCTTCCGTCTGCGGAATCTCCAGCGCGCAAGTCTCAGGGCGAGGCGGCTGACTTGTAATCGGAAACAGCAGGCACTTCCGCTGTTTTCCGCCTGTCCCAACAATGATTTGGACGCAGACAGGGCGGCTTTTGCGTCCTGACTCTTCACCGCGACCGCTCTCACGCGCCCAAAGATAGTTATAACGAATGACAAGTCCGGAGACGGGCTTAATCATTCACTTCGTCGATCGGGGCCGAGAGCGCTGCTATGTAATGATTGGCTTCGTCAGGCGATAGATCGTCGACATGCACGACACGGTGTGCGCTTCGCCCTTTTATCCTGTCGTAGTCCTCGGCGGTAAGCAGTACGAATTTCCGCTTCCCGCGACTGGTGATGTCAACGGGACCACGGAACGCGGCTTCGGTGACCTCGCCGGATTTGTTGCTGAGATCGGTCAGAGAGTAAGTGGGCATGCGGTAGACTCACTGTTTTTTGGGTATTTAGCTAATTTAGCTAATCGTAGCAAGGGAAGCCTAATGCGCGGGCTGGGTCGATGTCGAAGCGCCGGTCGCGGCGATGGAGCAGGTCGCGGGCGAAGGGGACAATGCACCACTTCCCCGTCCGCCTTGTTCGCCAAACGCTCTGGCCCGAGTCACGCGGCCCGCGGCTCGATCGCCTCGAGCTCGCGCCCGATCTGCCGGCGTCGCTCCATCAGATCATAATCGGCCTGTAGGCCGAGAAAGAACCCCTCGGAAAGGCCGAAATAGCGGGCGAGGCGCAAATCCGTGTCGGCGGTGACCGCGCGCTTGCCGAGCACGATCTCGTTGATGCGGCGCGGGGGCACATGCAAGGCCCGAGCGAGCGCGCTCTGGCTCAGCCCCATCGGCTTCAGAAATTCCTCGGCGAGGATTTCTCCGGGCGTCGGGTTCTCCAGAAGATCAGTCATGGTAGTCGACGATTGCGACACGAGACGCTCCTCCCTCGCTCCAAACGAAACAGATACGCCACTGGGCGTTGATCCTGATTGAATGTTCTCCCGCACGATCGCCTTTGAGCGGTTCGAGCCGATTGCCGGGTGGAACGCGAAGATCATCGAGCACGCGCGCCTGATTGAGAAGACGAAGCTTGCGCAACGCGCCAGATTGAATGTCAGACGGAAGCCGGCGACTTCGGCGGCCCGACCAGATCAACTCCGTCTCAGCGTCGGCAAAGCTCCTGATCATGAGTCGATATAACGCCTAACGTTATGAGGATCAAGTGGGCAGCGCAACCTCAGCGCGAATCCTTCCCCCCGCTCTTCTCCGACGCCGTCGCCTTGCGGAAGAGCTCGGCGAAGAGCGCGAGCTCGGAGGGCGAGAGATCCGAGACGGCGACATAGCTGCGATCGGCGTCGCTCCAGGCTTGCGACGAATAGCCGTGCAACCCTTCCCGCCCACTGGGAAGCCTCTCTAATGGAAGCTCGGTCAAAGCGATAACATGCTGGCGGCGGCTGTAGACGAGCGTCGGCGCCGGAGCGCCGGCGACGATGTCGACGCGTGCGCCGACAAGCGGAAAGCCCTCGCTCGCAAGGTCGACGACGGCAGTTGAAACGGGAAGCTTGCGCGCGAGCCAGGGCTTCACGACGTGCCTGTCGCTGGCGGCCACATCGACCGGCTGATCGGCGATCTGTCCGCGCCGATAGGCGGCGACGAGCGACTCGAGCCTAGGGTTGGTTTCGCTGGAAGACATCCACAGGCGATCGAGTCCGACGCCCAGCGCAAGCGCCGCAGCGAGCGCCGGGACAAAAAGGCGCGACCAGGCGGCTTCCCGTCGCCGCGGCGCCGGCGCGCGAGGGACGTCCGCCGCCAAGGCCGCCATGCGCTCGCGAAGGCTAGCGGGCGCGCTCTCGAGCTCCACCGTCTCGCGCAGCGTCCGACGCAGCGCCACGATCGCCGCATAGCGCGCCGCGAACTCGGGCTCGCATGCGAGCCTCTTCTCCAGCGCGAGCGCGCTGGCCGCGTCGAGCTCGCCGTCGGCCAGCGCATTGATGAGCAGCGCGTCCTGTTCCTCGGTCATGACCTTGGTCCCAATGTCGCGAGCAGCAATGCACGCGCCCGCGCCAGACGCGACATCACCGTGCCGATGGGCGCGCCGGTCGCCTCCGCGATCTCGCGATAAGAGAGGCCGTTAATCTCGCGCATGACCAGGGTCTCCTTGAAGAGGAGCGGCAAGGCGTCGATCGCAGCCGCGACGCCCTCGCGATCCGCTTTGGCGATGAGCGCTTCCTCTGGCGTCGGCGCCCCCAGCTCCTGCAGGTCAATCTGCTGCGCGCGCACCTCCTCCTCGCCGCCTGACAAAACGAGAACATGCGGCCGGTTCTTGGCGAGCCAAGTGAAGGCTGTGTTGCGAATGATCGCGAGCACCCAGGCGCGCGGGTTCTCGATCAGCGCGCCATCGAGAGCCTTCAGCGCGCGGAGGCAGGCTTCCTGCACAACGTCTTCGGCGTCAGTCGCGCTGCCGGTCAGCCAACGCGCCAGCGAATAGGCGTCGTCGAGATGCGGCAGCACGTTCTGGGTAAAGCGCCGCCGCGCCGCCTCGCTGGTCACGTGTCACCATCACGGCTGGTCAGGGCGTCACCTGGATCTCGCCCTTCATCTGTGGATGCAGGCCGCAAAAATAGACGAACTTGCCTGGCTTGTCGAAGAGGTGAACGTAGCTGTCGTCCGTATCGAGCGCTCTCGACCGAGCGTTGCCGTCTGCGAGCACGACATTGTGCGGAATGTCGTCGTGATTGACGAAACGCACGGACGTCCCGGCCTTCACCGTCGTCACGGCGGGCGTGAAAGCGAAATTGTCGATGGCGATCGTCGTCTCTTCCGCCTTGGCCGCGCCCGCGGCAAGCAAGGTCAGAGCGCTCACGAGGTAAAGGAGCTGTAACGCGAAGCGGGTCATGACGGTGTTCTCCCTTCAGCCGGCGAGCGAGGAATCGACGATGGCGAGGGACGCTTGCCCGCGCTTCAACGCCACATTGGTGACGCCGAGCAGGCTATGCAGCTCGCCGGCGGGGACGAGCTTCGGGCCGGGCGACGGCGCGGTTCCTGGCGCAGGCTGCGGAAAGGCTGTCGAACGCGCCGTGTGAAACGTCACATTGCCCTCAACCTTCTGCATGAGCTGGTGAATATGGCCGTTGAGGACCGTGACCGACCCAAATCGCGCCAAGAGCTTCAGCGCTTCCGCCGCGTCTTGCGTTCCCCAGCCCCACTCGGGCGCGATCGTCCACAGGGGAACATGTGCAAAGACGACGACGGGCGTCGACGCGAGTTTGCCGCGAAGATCGTCGGCGAGCCAGGCGAGCTGCTCGGCTCCGAGATTCCCCATCCCGCCCGCCTTCAGGTCGAAGACGTTGTTGAGGCCGACGAAATGCGCGCCGCCGTGATCGAACGAGAACCAGCCTTTGCCCTTCGAGCCCTTGCCGTAGCGGTCGAGGAAGGCCTGTCCGTTGTTCTCGTCGATGATGTCGTGCTCGCCTGGCACATAATGCACGTCGAGCTTGGCGCGCGCGATGCGCTGCTCCGCGTCGTCGAATTGCTGCGGCTTGGAAAGATGCGTGATGTCGCCCGTATGGATCATGAAGGCTGGCTTCGTCGGAAGCGCGCCGATCTTGGCGATGGCTTCCTCCAGCGTGCCGAGCGCATTGGGGTTGGCCGGCTTGTCGAAGCCGACATGGCTGTCGGAAATCTGCACGAAGGAAAAGCCGGCCGCGGCGGCTTGCGCGCCGCCGACAAGCTTTGCTCCGGGAACGCCGCCCGAGAGCGTCCACACAAGCCCCGTCCCGCCCCAGGCCATGCATTCAAGCGCGTGCCGGCGGTCGACGCCATTGCCCTTCTGATTGCTGCTCATCATCTCCTCCTGTCGCCGGATCGAGACCGGCAGAGAGGAGACTCGGGAGAGGTCGGCTTTATTCCCCGAGAAATGAGCTTTCGATCATTGCAGCACGATTGGCGCTTCCCATGCGCCTTGATCGGTGACGATTGTCAGCGTCGCGGTCAAAGACTCCTTTGGGGCGGTCCGGGCGCCGGTCGCCGAATAGAGCGTCAGCGCAAAGCCCTCGCCCGAACGCTCGGATTCGAGCGTGAAAGTGTCTGCGACCTCGCAAAAAACGTCCAGCACCGCGCCCTTGCCGCGATAATCGAGACGCCAGCCGCCCGGCTCGCCCTCGCGGCGCAGCGCCAGCAAGTCGCGCGCTGCGGCCGCCTCGAGGCGTTTGGGCACGCTTTCCGCGAGCGCGCGGGCGATTTCCGCCGCATGAGGAGAGGTCGCGCCGGGGCTGAGCAGCAGGTTCAAATGCGCGCGGACGGGCAAGCATATTTTCTCGCAGGCCGCGTAATCGAGCTTCAAATCGAGCTTCACTGGAGCCTTGGGGTCGCGCGGGGTCACGCGCAGCGGGAAGACCGCCCTGGACTCATAGCCGGCGACGACGCCGCTGGCCTCCTTTATGTGTTTTGGGACGGGAAAAAGCGTCTCGACGCTCGCCAGATTTTCGGAAGCCGAAAAATCGAGCGTGGGCGCGACGCCAGCTTGACCGGGCGCTCGCCAATAGGTCACCGCCTTCGGAGCAAGAGCGATCTCCACCGCGGCAAGCCGCACGCCGTCGGGCTCGGCGGCTCCGGCGAGAAGGCGCGCCGATGACAATCGTCCGACCGAAGGGTCGGAAGCGAAAGGCTCGGCGGCGGCCGGCAGGCAAGAAAAGACGACCGCAAGCAGGAGGAACGGCGTCGCCCGCAATTTGTGCATTCTTCTTTGCTCCGGAGGTGTTGTAGCGACGGTCGAGCCTCTTGCTCGAAGGCAGGTCGTCGTCATGCGGCGCTCTCTGTGAAAACCGTCGGCGGTTCTCTCAAAAATTCCGCTTGTTTGGCGAGGGGCCAACTTCGCGCCTTGTCGACGGGGCGCGGCGGGCGTAGCATTAGTCTATGAAACCGACTCGTGACAAGCAACCCGCGTCAAGGGACAATGGCCGAGAAGAGGCTCGGCAGAGCGACGAAGACCGCGACAGCGGCGTCGATCCGGAGGCGGCTGCCCCGCCCCCGCGCAAAAAGGGCGGCGCCAGAAAAGCCCGCGCTGCCTCGGGGCGCTTTTCCCAAACCGCGCAGAGATCTTTCCTCGACGGACAATTGCTGGTCGCCATGCCCGGCATGTCGGATGAGCGCTTCGCGCGAGCGGTGATCTACATGTGCGCGCATTCTGCGGAAGGCGCAATGGGCATCATGTTGAACCGTCCTTCGAGCGTGCGCAATTTTCCGGAGCTGCTCGAGCAATTGCGGGTGATCGACTCCGCCGAGCGGATCAGCCTGCCCCGGGCCGCGCGCGACGTGCAGGTGCTCTCGGGCGGACCCGTGCAGACCGACCGCGGCTTCGTGCTGCATACAGGCGATTTCTTCATCGACAATTCGACGCTCAAAATCAACGACGCCGTGTCGCTGACGGCGACGATCGACATTTTGCGCGCGATCGCCACTGGGCAAGGGCCGGATCAAGCGCTTCTGGCGCTCGGCTGCGCCGGCTGGGACGCTGGCCAGCTCGAAAACGAGATTCAGCTCAACGGCTGGCTGCATTGCCCGGCCGACCCGGCAATCCTCTTCGATCACGACCTCGACACAAAATATGTGCGTGCGCTGCGCTTGATCGGCGTCGATCTCGGGAAGCTCTCGCCGATCGCCGGACACGCATGACGACCCTCGAACCGTCGATCCGGGTGAATTATTGACGCGCCGCTGATCGCCGAGGCGACGAAGCTGCGCAAGCGGCAAGCGCGATCGCAAGCCGCACAGCGTCGGGCCGGACGTCTTCCGCACGCGCAGGATGAGCGGGAGCTGATTGTTGCTCGGTCCGCCCTCTCCTACCTTCCGAACCTCGCCGCTTTGACCGGGCGCGGCGCCACGGCGCCGAGAAGCTCCGCTCGATCGAACTCCACGGCGATCTTGTTCATCCAGGTGCGGACATAGCCGCGCAACACGAAAGAGTGGTTGGCGGGCTCGCCCTCGGCGTCCAGATTGGCGACATAAGAGGAGAAAGGCTCGCCCGCGAGCTCGACCTGCTCGTACGCCATTTCATCTAGCTTGGGGATCGTGATCTCTCCGGCGGTGTTGACCTTCTCGAAATATTTGCGATGCACCTGCGGATCCCATTCGAAGAAGGTCGTGTCGTTCACGTGGTTCTTGACGAGATAATAATGGGCGTTCTGCACATAGGGCGCGATCTGCTCGATCTCGTCGAGCGAGGAGAGAGACGGGCCGAGCACGTGGAAGACGAGGAAGTTGAACTCGCCGCTCGTCACCGCGTCGAGGAACCCCATGTTCTTCAACGCCTGCAGCGCTGTGGTGAAGCCGCCGGCGCGCAGATCGATGATCGAGACTTTAACCTCCGCGGTCTCCAACGTGTCGACGATCTTCATCTGGTCCGCCGTCGCGGTCAGATCGACGAGGGCGGTTTCTCTCGGATGGAAGCGTTGAAGCGCGCCCCGGGGGAACTCTGTGTCGAAGGCTCGGGTGAGCGTGTTGCGGGCGAGAAGATAGTCGAGCATCGCGCGGGCGACTGTTGTTTTGCCCACGCCTCCTTTGTCTGCGCCGATGAGAACGACTGAAGGTTTCACCTTCTCCTCCTTTTGCGGGACGCTCCGAGCCACGGGAACGGTCTGGGTAGAGCCTCGGCTCTTCGGGTTTCGGGCGCTGGACGGGGCGGCGGATCTTTTCGTTCGAGAAGGATTTCGTGGCATTGGCGCCCTCTTTGCCGTCTCCGCGCAGTCGCCGTTGGTTCGTGGAAAACTTCAAAACGGAACAGGAGCAGCCTAGACCCTTAGAGCGAATGTTTGGCGACACGCGGCGGGGAGTAACAACAGAAAAATAATGTAAAATATATTATTTGCCACGCTGCGTGGGTGAATTGACTTGGCTCGGGGATGGGTATTTAAGACAGTGAGAACGAGGGCGCTTCGGCGCGTCCGTAGCGGAGGAGGAAGGCCAGAGAATGCAGGATGCGGCAGCGCGGGCGCCTCAGCAGCATGCGGTCGTCCTCGTCGAGGATCGGGAAGGCAAGCTCCATGAGCTCGAGACGCTCGAGGGCTGGCGGTTGATGGAAATTCTAAGGGATCACGGCGTCGGCATGGACACGAATTGCGGCGGGTCTCTAGCCTGCGCGGAGTGCCATGTGCTGATCGATCCCGCGTGGATGGGTCGGCTGCCGGCGCCCTCGCAAGAGGAGCTGGATAAGCTCGACGAACTGCCTCTGATCCACGAGAATTCCCGCCTCTCCTGCCAAATTCTCTGGACAGACGACTACGACGGCATGAAAGTGACCGTCGCTCAGGCGACATGATGGCCAAGCCGACGCATCCACAGATTCTGCTGGCGAGCAACCTCCTCGACGGCGAGGTCATGTTTCTTGGCGCCGAGAGCTGGGTGCGCGACGCGCGCGACGCATTGATCGCGCGAGACGCTACGGAGGCCGCCGCGCTCGAGGCGCGCGGCAAGGCCGACGTCGTCGCCAACAAAGTTGTCGACGTCTATCTCGCTGAGGTCGAGCCTGACGCTGCGCTCGGCCCGCGACCGTTGCATTTTCGCGAACGGGCGCGACTTGCCGGACCCAGCGTGCGGCGCGACCTCGGCAAGCAGGCGCGTGCGGGAAAAGTCGGGAGCTAACCAATGAACGCGCACGACCAGCGGCACGCGGCGCGCGCCAACGCGCCGACCACGAGCTATTTGTATGACGCCTATGACAAGGCTTTCGTGCAGGCGCGCGTCGCCGAGTTCCGAGAGCAAGTTCGCCGCCGCCTTTCCGGAGCGCTGACGGAGGACGAGTTCCGGCCGCTACGGCTGATGAACGGCCTCTACTTGCAGCTCCACGCTTATATGCTGCGCGTCGCGATTCCCTATGGGACGCTGACCTCGCGGCAAATGCGACGGCTCGCCGACATCGCCGACAAATGGGACAAAGGCTACGGCCATTTCACGACGCGCCAGAACCTGCAATACAACTGGCCGAGGCTCGTCGACGTTCCGGACATTCTCGAGGCGCTCGCCGACGTCGAGATGCATGCGATCCAGACCTCCGGGAACTGCATCCGCAACGTGACGGCGGATCAGTTCGCGGGCGTGGCGACGGACGAGTTCGAGGACCCCAGGCCAACCGCCGAGTTCCTGCGGCAATGGTCGAGCCTGCACCCGGAGTTCAGCTTCCTGCCGCGGAAGTTCAAGATCGCGGTGAGCGGCGCCGAGGCGGATCGCGCGGCGATTAAATTCCACGACATCGGCCTGCGGCTTCACGCCAATGAGCAGGGAGAAGCGGGCTACGAGGTCATCGTCGGCGGCGGGCTCGGCCGTTCGCCCTTTATCGGCAAGACCGTCCGCGCCTGGCTTCCGCGCGCGGATCTTCTCGCCTATCTCGAGGCGATCTTGCGCGTCTATAATCGCTTCGGCCGGCGCGACAACAAATACAAAGCGCGCATCAAGATCCTCGTGCATGAAACCGGCCTCGAGCAATTGACGCGCGAGATCGAAGCCGAATTTGCGGCCATGGATCGGGCGCCCTTCGCATTCGACATGGAAGAATTCGAGCGCATCCGCGGCTTCTTTTCGACACCGCCCTATGAGACGCTTCCAGAGCAGTCGAAGGATTATGAGGAAGCGCGACGCAAGGACGCGGCTTTCGACGCCTTTGCGAAGACCAACGTCTCCGCGCACAAGAGCCCCGGCTATGCGATCGTGACGATTTCGCTCAAGCCCATCGGCGGCATTCCCGGCGACGCGACCTCGGAGCAGATGCGGGTGCTGGCGGAGGCCGCAGAGCGTTTCGGCTTTGGGGAATTGCGCGTGACCCACGCGCAGAACATCGTGTTGCCGCATGTGAAGCAGGAAGAGCTTCACGCGCTCTGGCGGCTTCTCGACGACGCCGAGCTCGCAACGCCCAACGCCGGGCTCATCTCCGACATCATCTGCTGCCCAGGCCTCGATTATTGCGCGCTCGCAACAGCGCGGTCGATCCCGATTGCGCAGGCAATCTCGAGTCGCTTCAAAGATCTTGAGCGCCAGCGGCTCATCGGCGAGCTCGGGATAAAAATCTCCGGCTGCATCAACGCCTGCGGCCATCACCACATCGGCGCGATCGGGGTGCTCGGACTCGAGAAGCGAGGCCAGGAGTCCTACCAGATCACGCTCGGCGGCGACCCGACGCTTACCGCCGCGATCGGCGAGCTTCTGGGCCCGGGCGTCGCCGCCGAGAACGTCCCGACCGTCATCGAAAGCCTCATCGAAATCTATCTGCACGAACGTCACGACGGCGAGCAGTTTCTGGACGCCTGGCGGCGCCTTGGACGAGAGCGCTTCAAGGAGGCGCTGACGCGGGAGGGCGAAGATGGCGCTGATATCTGAGGGGCGTTTCGTGGAGGATTCCTGGCGCCGCCTCGCCGACGAGGAAAACGTGCCCCAGGGCGGAAAGTGCATCGTCTCCGAAGGGCGACTCGCGGAAGCCGCGAGCGCGCTTCCCCCGGACGCGCCGCTCGGCGTGTTCCTCGCCAACACGGCCGACCCGGCAAAGCTCGCGCCCTATCTTTCGCGCTTGGCCCTCATTGCGATCGCCTTTCCGGCAACCGGCGACGGTCGCGGTTTTTCGCTGGCGCAGCTCATTCGCCGCGCGGGATTTGCGGGGGAGTTGCGCGCGAGCGGGCGACTTATCGCCGATCAGGCGACGCATGCGCTTCGCTGCGGCTTCGACACGATCGAGATTGCATCCGACATCGCCGCGCGGCAGGACGCCGCGCAATGGTCGGTCGCGGCTTCAACCTATGGCGCCTTCTACCAGCAGGGCTACGGGAATCGCGAGGCGATCCTTGAACAGAGACGAAAGGCGCGCGCATGAAGCCTTCGCTGGTTGACCTTCTCGAGCCGCGTCTCGCCCCGCTCGATCTCGCGCATCGTCTGAAGCTTGCGCGCGAGCTTATTCCCGGAAGGCTTGTCTTCACCACGAGCTTTGGGATCGAGGATCAATGGATCGCCCATACGATCCTCACGCTCGGCCTCGATATCGAGATCGCGACTCTCGACACCGGGCGTATGTTCCCGGAGACTTACGATCTCTGGGAGCAGACCGAGGCGCGCTACGCCAGACGGATCGCCGCCGTCTATCCGAACCCGGCGCCGCTCGAAGCCTTCGTGCAGGAGCATGGCGTCAACGGCTTTTATCGATCGGTGGAGAACCGAAAAGCCTGTTGCCACATCCGCAAGGTCGAACCGCTCTCTCGCTTGCTTGCAGGCGCGTCGGGGTGGGTCACCGGACTGCGCGCCGATCAATCGCAGGCCCGCGGTGAAGTCGCGATGGTCGAATATGATGAGACGCACCGACTCGTGAAGCTCAATCCCCTGCTCGATTACAACCGTGACGCCATCGTCGCCTTGACCGAGGAATTCGACGTTCCAGTCAATGAGCTGCACGCCAAAGGCTATTTGTCGATTGGCTGCGCCCCCTGCACCCGCGCGGTGAAGCCCGGCGAAAACGAGCGCGCGGGCCGCTGGTGGTGGGAGGAAGACCAAAAGAAGGAGTGCGGGCTGCACGTGGGCGAGGACGGTGTGCCACGGCGCCGGCCGACGACGCAGGCGACGACGCCATGAGCTCGCTCGGCCCTAATCGTCTCGGCCATCTCGATAAGCTCGAGGCGGAAAGCATTCACATCATGCGCGAGGTCGTCGCCGAATGCGAGCGGCCGGTCATGCTGTATTCGATCGGCAAGGACTCGGCCGCGATGCTGCATGTCGCGATGAAGGCCTTTTATCCTGGCAAGCCGCCCTTCCCCCTGCTCCATGTCGACACGACTTGGAAGTTCCGCGAGATGATCGAATTTCGCGACCGGCGCGCGAGGGAGCTCGGCGTAGAGCTGCTCATCCACACCAATCCCAAAGGGATCGAGATGGGCGTCAATCCCTTCGTGCACGGCTCGAAGCTCCACACCGACCTCATGAAGACCGAAGCGCTGAAGCAAGCGCTCGACAAATGGCGCTTCGACGCGGCTTTCGGCGGAGCGCGGCGCGACGAGGAGAAGTCGCGAGCCAAGGAGCGGGTGCTCTCTTTCCGGAGCGCCCAGCATCGCTGGGACCCCAAGAATCAGCGCCCTGAGTTCTGGCGCCTCTACAACACGCGCAAGGCGCAGGGCGAGAGCCTGCGCGTCTTTCCGCTGTCCAATTGGACGGAAGCCGATGTCTGGGACTACATCGCGCGCGAGGACATCCCGGTCGTCCCGCTTTACTTCGCCAAGGAACGGCCCGTCGTGCGGCGCGACGGCGCATTGATCATGGTCGATGACGATCGCATGAGACTGCTTCCTGACGAAGTGATCGAGCGAAGGAAGGTGCGCTTCCGCACGCTCGGCTGTTATCCCCTCACCGGCGCGATCGAGAGCGAAGCCGAGACGCTCGAGGCGATTATCGACGAGATGCGCTCGAGCCGGTCCTCGGAGCGGCAGGGGCGTCTGATCGACCATGACGGCGCGGCGTCCATGGAGCAGAAGAAGCAGGAAGGCTATTTCTAAGATGCACGGCGTTCCTGCGCAGGCGCCCGTTGGCCGGGCCGCCGAGAAGCCGCTTTTGCGGTTCATCACTTGCGGCTCGGTCGACGACGGCAAGTCGACGCTGATCGGCCGCCTGCTTTATGACGCAGGCTTGGCCCCGGACGATCTGATCGAGGCGCTCGAGAAAGACTCCAAGAAGCACGGCACGCAGGGCGAGGCGCTCGATTTCGCGCTGCTCGTCGACGGGCTCGCCGCCGAGCGCGAGCAAGGCATCACGATCGACGTCGCCTATCGCTATTTTGCGACCGAGAAGCGGAAGTTCATCGTCGCCGACACGCCCGGTCATGAGCAATACACGCGCAATATGGCCACCGGCGCCTCCACCGCCGAGCTTGCCGTGCTCTTGATCGACGCGCGCCGCGGCGTGCTGAGTCAGACGCGTCGCCATGCGGTCATCGTCTCGATGCTCGGGGTGCGCCATGTCGCGCTCGCGATCAACAAGATGGATCTCGTGGACTACGACGAGGCGACCTTCCGGCGCATCGAGGCTGAATTCCGCGACTTCGCGCGTCACCTGCGCTTCCTCTCGATCGAGGCGTTCCCTCTCGTCGCCAAGGACGGCGACAATCTCGTTCATCAAAGCGCGCATATGCCGTGGCGGGAGGGCCTGCCGCTGCTCGCCTATCTGGAGAGCGTCGAGGTGGATCGGGGCGCGCTCGTTCAGCCCTTCCGTTTTCCGGTGCAATGGGTCAATCGACCGAGCCACGATTTTCGGGGCTTCTCCGGCTTCGTTTGCGGCGGCAACGTTAGGCGGGGCGATATCGTCCGCATTCTTCCCATCGGCCGCGACACGACGATCGCGCGCGTCGTCGGCGGCGGGGGTGATCTCGACTGCGCCGTTGCGGGCCAATCGGTGACACTGACGCTTGCCGAAGAGATCGACGTCTCGCGCGGCGACATGTTGGCCTCCCCGGCCTCGCCCGCCAAGGTCGGCGACAGGCTCAAAGCGCGGCTGTTGTGGCTCGTGCGCGAACCGCTCGTCTGCAACAAGAGCTATCTTTTGAAGCTCGCCGCGCGCACTGTCCCGGCCGCGGTGAAGTCGGTGACCGCGCGCGTCGAAATCGAGACGGGACTTGCCGCGCCGCTCACGGAAGAAGGCGAAACGCTCGCTTTCAACGCGATCGGCGAGGCGGAGATAGAGCTCGACCAGCCGATCGTCTGCGACCGCTACATCGAAAACCGCGAGACGGGCGGCTTCATTCTGATCGACCGCGTCACGAACGAGACGGTCGCGGTCGGCCTCGTGACCGAGGCGGAGGAAGCGGCGAAGAGCGCCTCCTACCTGGAGGCGAGCTATTCGTCGATGGAGGGCCTGCCGCCGCCATCCGTCGAGCCCGTCCCAACGCGACGCACGAGCTTCCTGAAGTCGCTCTCCTGGCGACCGCTCGGGAGCTTGCTGACCTTCGCGATCGTGTTTGGCTTCACCCGCGACTTGGCGCTCTCGCTCGCCATCACCGCGACCGAGGCGGTTGCGAAGGTCGGCCTCTATTATCTGCATGAGCGCGCCTGGACGCGTAAGGGGGCGACCGCGGCCGAAAACGGCGCGCCGCCGCCCGATGATGCTGGTTTGTGACGGCGTCGTAAGGCCAGCGAGCCCAAATGTGACGCTGGCTCTCGGGATCGAAAACAGTCGTTTAACGGTTTTTTGACGCAGAATTCATCGTTGTCGCCAAAGGCTTCCTTGATGTGGTGAAATGGGCCGCCTATCTGAACAGAGGGTAAGGGGCGGACATTGCGTCAAAGACGAGAGGGCCTGTCTCTTTTTGGACGCGCAGCGTCAGGCGCGCACTGAGTTTATTGTAGCGCTCGAGGCCTCTCAAAGAGGAACCGACTATGAACGCCCAAGGACAGGTAATCGCCGACGAGGCGATGAGGACCATGGGATTCGTCGAGGCGTTCGGGCCTCCGCAATGCGGGCGTCTCCTCCACAATCTCGACGTCCCGCATCTCTATGAGCAAGCCCTGCGGCGCGGAGAGGCCACAATCGTCCGCGGCGGCGCGCTCGTCGCCGAGACCGGCGCACACACCGGCCGCTCTCCCAAGGACAAGTTCATTGTCGCCGACCCGCTGACGCAAAGCTCAGTCTGGTGGGAGAACAACCAGCGTCTGGAGAAGGCGAAGTTTGAGCTCCTGCTTGCGGATTTTCTGGCCCATGTCGACGGAAAGGAGCTGTTCGCGCAGGATCTTTACGGGGGCGCCGACCCCGCATATCGAGTCAAGGTTCGCGTCTTCACCGAGTTCGCCTGGCATTCGCTCTTCATCCAGAACCTTCTCATTCGCCCCGGGCCAGACGAGCTTTCCTCGTTCACACCAGAGCTGACGATCATCGACCTGCCCTCTTTCAAGGCTGACCCGCAGCGTCACGGCTGCCGCAGCGAAACCGTCATCGCCATGGATTTGTCGCGCAGGATCGTGCTCATCGGCGGCACGAGCTACGCCGGCGAAATCAAGAAATCGGTCTTCACCTTCTTGAACTTCATGCTGCCGGCGCAAGACGTCATGCCGATGCATTGCTCGGCCAATGTCGGCGCCGAAGGCGACGCGGCCGTTTTCTTCGGGCTTTCCGGCACCGGCAAGACGACTCTCTCGGCGGATCCAGAGCGCCGGTTGATCGGCGACGACGAGCACGGTTGGAGCTCCGAGGGCGTCTTCAATTTCGAGGGTGGCTGCTACGCCAAGGCGATCAAGCTCTCGCGCGAGGCCGAGCCGCAGATTTTCTCGATGACCGAGCGTTTCGGCGCCGTGATGGAGAACGTCGTGTTCCATCCGCATTCGCGCGTCTGCGATTTCGACGACAGCTCGCGGACGGAGAACACGCGCATCGCCTACCCGCTCCGCTTCATGCAAGGCGCGGTGGAAGAAGGCCGGGGCGGACATCCCCGGAACATCGTGATGCTGACCTGCGACGCCTTCGGCGTGCTCCCGCCGATCGCGCGGCTCAGCGCAGAGCAAGCGATGTATCACTTTCTTTCCGGATATACGGCGAAGGTGGCCGGCACGGAAAAGGGCGTCAAAGAACCCGAGGCGACCTTCTCGACCTGTTTCGGCGCGCCTTTCATGCCGCGCCCACCGCAGGTCTATGGCGATCTTCTGCGCGATCTGATCCTGCGTCACGACGTGAATTGCTGGCTCGTCAACACGGGCTGGAGCGGCGGCGGCTATGGCGTCGGCGCGCGGATGCCGATTGCGGCGACCCGACGCCTGCTGGGCGCAGCGCTCGGGGGCGAGCTGGAAAAGGCGCGCTTTGAGACCGAGCCTTACTTTGGCCTGTCGGTCCCGCTTGCCGTCGCAGGCGTGGATACGGGTCTCTTGAATCCCGTCAAGAGCTGGTCGTCGGCAGCAGATTACGAAGCGACGGCGAAAAAGCTCGTTCGCATGTTCAACGAGAATTTCGAGACTTTGGCGCTCGAGCGGAACCGGGGTCTACGCGCCGCCAGCTAGAGCGCGCGATTTTTGCGCACTGCGCAGATCCGGGCCCCCTCCCCCCACCCGACCCTAACGCAAGTCAGAAACTTAGAGCATGTCCTGACCGGAAGTCCGCTTCGCACTTTTCCGGGACAGGGCTCTAGGCCGGTCGACCTCGCCTGGAAAACTTCTTGCTTATCGAAGCCGACGAGGGCGTGATGGATCCGCGCAGCCCGAAGAGGAGAATGAGATGAGCGAAGCGAAGCGACCCGCAGAAGGAGACGAGGCTCCAGCTTTCTCCCTGCCAGGGACCGAGGGCGAAACACAGGGGCTAGCCTCCTACAAGGGCAAGAAGCTCGCGCTCTATTTCTACCCCAAAGACGACACCTCCGGCTGCACGAAGGAGGCAATCGACTTCAACGGTCTGCGCGACAAATTCGCCAAGGCGGGCACTGCGATCCTTGGCGTCTCGCCCGATTCCGCAAAGAGCCACGACAAGTTCCGCGCCAAGCATGAGCTCAAAATTCCCCTGGCCTCCGACGAGACGAAGGCGATGCTCTCAGCCTACGGCGTTTGGGTCGAGAAGAGCATGTATGGACGAAAATATATGGGCGTCGAACGCACCACCTTCCTGATCGGGCCGGATGGTCGCATCGCCAAGGTCTGGCGCAAAGTGAAGGTCCCCGGCCACGCGGAGGAGGTGCTCGCGGCCGCCAAGGCCTTGTGAACAAAGGGGGGCCTGGCGCCCTTTATGTTCTCCTTATGCGCCGGCCGCGGTTTCGGCATGGCGCCCTTATGCGTCAAGCTCTATTTTTGCTCCGTCGGTCGTAGCAGGGCGCTCGACCTAACGACGGAGCACAGCGCATGCTGGATTTCATCTTCATCGGCTCGGCCCTCCTCCTTTTCGCGCTCACCGCGGCCTATGCGCGCTTCTGCGCCAAGCTCTGAGGGAGGGGCGCCATGATCGAGCCCATCATTGGCCTGAGCGCCGCCGTGCTTCTCGGCCTTTACCTCGTCTACACGCTTCTTCATCCCGAGAAATTTTGAAGAGAGCCTCGGGCTTTCGCGAGAGGATCATCATGACAATTATCGGCTGGGCGCAAATCGCGCTCATTCTCGCGGCGGTGATCGCTGCGGCGTTGCCTCTTGGCGGCTACATCGCCAAAGTGCTCGCGGGAGAGCGAACCCTCCTGACGCCGATCCTGGCGCCCGTCGAACGCATCTTCTACAAGCTCTCGGGCGTCGATCCAGCGCGCGAGCAAAGCTGGCTCGTCTACACCATGGCGATGCTGGCCTTCAGCGTGGTGGGGTTTGCATCGCTCTATGCTCTGCAGCGGCTGCAGAATGTGCTTCCGCTCAATCCGCAAGGCTTCGATCCGGTTCCGGCCGATCTCGCCTTCAACACCTCGCTCTCCTTCATCACCAACACCAACTGGCAGAACTATTCTGGCGAGACGACGATGAGCCATCTCACGCAGATGCTCGGTCTCACCGTGCATAATTTCGTGTCGGCCGCGACGGGTCTCGCCATGGCCTTTGCGCTCGTGCGCGGCTTCGCCCGCGCGGAATCGCCGACGGTTGGAAACTTCTGGGTCGATCTCACGCGCGGCGCCCTTTACGTGCTCCTGCCGATCTCCGTCCCGATCGCGCTCGCGCTCGTCGCGCTCGGCGTTCCGCAGACGCTCGCCGGCTCCGTCGAAGCAACGACTCTGGAAGGGGCGAAGCAGCTCATCTCCATCGGCCCAGTGGCGAGCCAGGAGGCGATCAAGGAGCTCGGCACCAACGGCGGCGGCTTCTTCAACGCCAACGCCGCGCATCCGTTCGAGAACCCCAACGCCCTCGCCAACATGTTGGAGATCTGGGCGCTGCTCGTCACTCCCTTCGCGACCGTCTTCGCCTTCGGCCGGACCGTGCTGGATTTTCGGCAGGGTCGCGCCATCGTCATCACCATGGGCATCGTGCTTCTGGTGGGGATTTCGGTCGCTTACTGGGCTGAGGCTGCGGGCAATCCCCTCCTGACCGACAGGCTGGGCGTAGAGGCGGCCCCCGGCAACATGGAAGGCAAGGAAGTGCGCTTCGGAACCGCGATGAGCGCGCTCTATGCGACAGCCACTACGGGAACAAGCACGGGGTCCGTCAACTCGATGCATGATTCCTTCACGCCGATCGGCGGGCTCGTGCCGCTCTTCAATATCCTGCTCGGCTGCATCTCGCCGGGAGGCGTGGGCGCCGGTCTTTACGGCTTCCTCGTGCTCGCGGTGATCGCCGTCTTCGTCGCAGGTTTGATGGTCGGACGCACGCCCGAATATCTCGGCAAGAAGATCGAATCGCGGGAGATGAAGCTCGCCATGTTGGCGGTGCTGATCTATCCGCTGAGCGTGCTCGGCTTTTCCGCGGCGTCGGTCATGCTGAAGACCGGTCTCGACAGCCTCGGCAACTCGGGACCCCACGGGCTGTCAGAAGTCCTTTACGCTTTCGCCTCCACCAACGCCAACAATGGGTCGGCCTTTGCCGGTCTCTCCGGCAATACGCTGTGGTTCAACACAACGCTGGGTATCGCGATGTTCGTAGGCCGTTTCGCCTATGTGATCCCGGTGCTGGCGCTGGCGGGATCCTTCGCCGCCAAAAAGAAGTCCCCCGCCTCGGTGGGCACGTTCCCGACGCATGGACCGCTCTTCATCGGCCTGCTGATCGGCGTGATCGTGATCCTCTACCTCCTGCAATATTTCCCGGCGCTCGCGCTCGGACCCGTGGTCGAACACTTCCTGCTGCAGGCTGGAAAGACCTTCTAACGGAGTAGCATCTCATGACTTCGAAAGTCGCTTCGCCCGGACTTTTCGATCCGGCCATCATCAAAGGCGCTTCGGTGGACGCTTTCCGCAAGCTCGATCCGCGCCACCTTGCCCGCAATCCCGTGATCTTCGTCACCGAGGTTGTTTCGGCGTTGGTGACGCTGCTCTTCCTGCGTGACCTCATCGTCCACAACGGCGCGGCTTTGTTCACGGGGCAGATCGCGGCCTGGCTCTGGTTCACCGTGCTCTTCGCCAATTTCGCCGAGGCCGTCGCAGAAGGACGAGGCAAGGCGCAGGCCGACGCGCTGCGCAAGACCCGCAGCGACACGCGCGCCAAGCGGCTCATCGATCCCGAGAACAAGAGCGGCATGAAAGACGTCGTCGAAGGCGTCTCCGCGCTCGATCTTAGGATCGGCGACGTGGTGCTCGTTGAGGCCGGTGATCTGATCCCCGGCGACGGCGAGGTCATCGAGGGCGTCGCGTCCGTGAACGAGTCCGCCATCACCGGCGAGTCCGCCCCCGTCATTCGCGAGGCGGGCGGCGACCGTTCTGCCGTGACCGGCGGCACGACCGTCCTGTCCGACTGGATCAAAGTGCGTATCACCGCGGCGGCGGGCTCGACCTTCATCGACCGCATGATCGCGCTCGTCGAGGGAGCCCAACGTCAAAAGACGCCGAACGAATTGGCGTTGTCAATCCTGCTGTCGGGCCTGACGATCATCTTCCTCATTGTCTGCGTGACGCTGTGGCCGCTCGCCAATTATTCCGGAACGACGCTCTCGCTGAGCGTGCTCATCGCGCTGCTCGTCTGCCTGATCCCGACGACGATCGGCGGTCTCTTGTCGGCGATTGGCATCGCCGGCATGGATCGGCTGATCCGCTTCAATGTGATCGCGACCTCAGGCCGCGCCGTTGAGGCGGCGGGCGACGTCGACACGCTGCTGCTCGACAAGACCGGGACGATCACCTTCGGCAACCGTATGGCTGATGAGTTCGTCGCGGTCGGCGCCGTCTCGGAACACGCGTTGGCGGAAGCGGTTCTGCTGTCTTCCCTCGCCGATGAGACGCCCGAAGGCCGTTCGATCGTCGCGCTGGCGATGAGCCGATACGGATTGGCGGCGCCGCTTCTGGGGGCAGAAGCTAGGATCGTCCCCTTCTCCGCCCATACGCGGATCTCAGGCGTCGACCTCCCGGGTCGTTCTGTGCGAAAGGGCGCCGTGGACGCCATTCTGGCGCAGCTCGAGGCGGATTTTCGCACGTCTCGCGAAAACAACCGCGAGCAGGCTGCGACCGCTTTCGACGCCGACGTTCTCGAGCGCGCGGCGGTCGCCAAGAGTCTCATCCCAGATGACTTCACGCGCGCCGTCGAACGTATCTCACGCGCCGGCGGCACGCCGCTGGCGGTCTCGGAAAACGGGCGCCTGCTCGGCGTCGTTCACCTCAAGGATATTATCAAGCCCGACATCAAGGCGCGCTTCGCCGAGCTGCGCGCCATGGGCATCAAGACGGTCATGGTGACGGGCGACAATCCCACCACCGCCGCTGCAATCGCCGGCGAGGCGGGCGTCGACGACTTCATCGCTCAGGCGAAGCCCGAGGACAAGCTCGCCTACATCCGCAAGGAGCAGCAGGGCGGACGCCTCATCGCCATGTGCGGCGACGGCACCAATGACGCGCCCGCGCTGGCGCAGGCCGATGTCGGCGTCGCGATGCAAACGGGAACCCAAGCCGCGCGCGAGGCCGGCAACATGGTCGACCTCGACAGCGATCCCACGAAGCTCATAGAAATCGTCGCCATCGGCAAGCAGCTGCTGATGACGCGCGGCTCGCTCACGACCTTCTCCATCGCCAATGACGTCGCGAAATATTTCGCGATCATCCCGGCGCTGTTCATCGTGACCTACCCCGAGCTCGGAGCGATCAACGTCATGAAGCTGGCGTCGCCACAGTCGGCGATCCTGTCGGCCGTGATCTTCAACGCCTTGATCATCGTCGCGCTCATTCCTTTGGCGCTGACGGGCGTGGAATACAAGCCGGTCGGCGCGGCAGCGCTGCTGCGCAGAAATCTGCTGATCTACGGGCTCGGCGGAATCATCGTCCCCTTCATCGGCATCAAGCTCATCGACCTTCTCGTCTCCGCGCTGCATCTCGCCTGAGGACTCCGCCATGCTCTCTCAACTCCGCGCATCCCTGGTCATGGTGATCCTGTTTACGCTCCTGACCGGGCTCCTCTATCCGCTCGCGATCACCGGGCTCGCGCAACTGGCCCTCCCCGCCAAAGCGAATGGCTCGCTCATCGTCGAGCCGGACGGCAAGGTTCTCGGCTCCGAGCTGATCGGCCAGAATTTCGTCTCGGAGCGTTATTTCCACCCCCGCCCATCCGCGACGACCGCGCCCGATCCGTCGGACGCGACGAAAACCGTGGACGCGCCCTATAACGCGGCGAACTCCGCCGGCTCTAACCTCGGCCCGACCTCGAAGAAGCTCGTCGATCGGGTCGAGGCCGCAATCGAAGCCGGCGTCGCCACGGGGCGGCTTTGGGACGTTCCGGCAGACTCCGTCACGAGCTCGGCCTCGGGCCTGGATCCGCACATCTCCCCGGCCTACGCGCTCATCCAGGTTTCCGCCGTCGCCAAGGCGCGCGGGCTGAACGAGTCGCAGCTGCGCGCCCTCGTCGAAGAGCAGATCGAGCCGCGGCTGTTCGGGGTCATCGGCGAGCCGCGCGTCAATGTTTTGCTCCTCAATCTCGCGCTAGATGGTCTAAAATGACGCCCCTTTGACGGGAGCAGCAGCGTGGCGCGACACGAGACGGATTTGGAACGTCGGCCGGATCCCGACGCGCTGCTCGCGCTTGTTGGCCAGGAAGGGAAAGGTCGGCTGCGCGTCTTTCTGGGCGCTGCGCCCGGGGTCGGCAAGACTTACGCGATGCTCTCCCGCGCGCGCGCGGCCAAAGCCAGCGGCTGCGACGTCGTGATCGGCCTCGTCGAGACGCACGGGCGAAGCGAGACTGAAGCGCTCGTCGAGGGGCTGGAAGTCTTGCCTCGACGGAGCATCGACTATCGCGGCCGCACGCTCGAAGAGTTCGACATCGACGCCGCCCTCGCCCGCAAGCCGCAGACTATTCTCGTCGACGAGCTCGCCCACACCAACGCTCCTGACAGCCGCCACCCAAAGCGCTGGCTCGACGTGAACGAGCTGCTCAGCGCCGGCGTCGACGTTTGGACGACGCTCAATATCCAGCATCTCGAAAGCCTGGCCGACGTGGTCACGCGGATCACCGGCGTCGCCGTCCGCGAGACTGTTCCTGACCGGCTGCTGGCGGATGCGCATGACGTAATTCTTGTCGACATCACGCCCGACGAGCTGCTGGAGCGACTCTCGCAAGGCAAAGTCTATGTCACCGACATGGCGGCGCGCGCCCGACAGAACTTCTTCATCCCGAGAAATCTCATCGCGCTGCGCGAGCTCGCGCTTCGCCGCACCGCCGAGCGCGTCGACGATGAAATGGTCGACCTGCTCCGCCAGAGCGCGATTGAAGGACCCTGGGCCACCTCGGAGCGACTCTTGGTGCTGGTCGGTCCTGGAAGCTCAGGCGAGCGCCTTGTGCGCACGGCCGCACGGCTGGCGAGCGGCCTCAACGCCTCCTGGATCGCGCTCTACATCGAGCGGGCGATCGGTGAAAGCCAATCCGCGGAAGACGTGAAAAACGTGGACCAGACCTTGCGCCTTGCCGAGATGTTGGGCGCGGAGGTCGAGAGGCGAATATCCGAGGACATGGTGGGCGAGGCGCTCAAGATCGCGCGCCAGGGAAACATCACGCAGATCCTTGTTGGCCGCTCGCGCGCGAATTTCCCTGCGCGTCTATGGCGACCCTCACTCGCCAGCGAATTGGTGCGCCGTTCAGCGAACATCCCTGTCCTCGTGGAGATTGCCGAGGAAATCGAGCCGCCTCGCCCGCAACGAAAAAAAATCGATGGGGCCAGCCTTCGTTTCGGCGTCGCCGCCGCCGTTTTGCTCGTCGCCGTGACGGTTGGCGCCGGCGTTCTGCTCGAGCGCTGGCTTCCGCCCCTCAATTTCGTGACGATCTTTCTACTACCGGTGCTGATCTGTGCGGCGCGCTTCGGCCTGTGGCCGGCGATCGTCGCCGCGCTCCTCTCCTTCCTTGCAGAGGACTATTTCTTCATCGACCCGCGTTATACTTTTACGATCTCGGAACCGTATGAATTCATCACGCTCATCGTCTCGCTCGTCGTCGCGGTCGTCACGGGCATGCTGGCGAGCCGGCTGCGAGATCATTCGAGCGCGATGCGCCAGCGCGCCGAGGCCGCTCAGTCGCTTTTCGAATTCTCGCGAAAGGTTGCGGGCGCGAGCGAGCTTGACGAGGTGCTGTGGAGCGCGGCCACCCACGCCCAGAAGACCTTGGGGATTAAGAGCGTGGCCTTTCTCATTCCCGAGGAGCGCGAGCTCGCCATCCGCGCGGCCTGGCCCCCGATCGATCGGCTCGACCCCGGCGAGAGCGTCGCCGCGCGATGGGCCCTTGATAAAAACGAGGTGGCGGGATGGCGAACGGGAACACTCCCCAATGTGCGCTTTCAATTTCGGCCGCTCGCGACGAGCCGCGGCGTGGTCGCGGTCGCGGGCGTCGAGCCGAAGTTGACGGACGAACCTTTCGACGCACAGCAGGAGCGCATGCTGACAGCGATCCTCGAGCAGGCCGCCATCGCCATCGATCGCTCGTTGCTCGTCAAGGAATCGGTGCGGACCGCTGCGCTCGAGGAGAGCGAGAGATTACGCACGACGCTTCTCGCTTCCCTTTCGCATGATCTGCGCACGCCGCTCGCCGCGATCACCGGCGCGGTCACGAGTCTGAGGCAGCTCGGCGACAAGATGGCGGAGGCGGATCGCGCGGATCTCTTGATATCGATTGAGGAAGAGGCTGGCAGGCTCGCGCGCTTCGTCGGCAATCTCCTCGAAATGTCCCGCATCGAATCGGGCGCGCTGCATCCGCGCAAGGATCTCGTCGACGTTGCGGAAGTGGTCCGCGCCACGATCGCGAGATGCAAGAAGGTCTTCCCCAACTGGCGCCCGACGACCAGCCTTTCACCGGACCTTCCCCCGATCCGTGGCGACGCCAACCTTCTGGGCCAAGTGCTTTTCAATCTGCTCGACAACGCGCACAAATACGGCGCGGAAGGCAATGTGATTGTCCATGCGCGACGTGACGGCGGCACGCTCGTCCTCACGGTCACAGACGAGGGCCCGGGCATAAAGCCCACGGATCTGACGCGCGTCTTCGAGAAGTTTTATCGCGGGGGACGCCCCGACGGACGCAAGGCCGGAACCGGGCTCGGACTTTCCATCTGCAAGGGCCTTGTCGAGGCGATGGGCGGGACGATTGAGGCGCAGAGCCCGGCGATCAAGAAGCGCGGCACGCGCATGATCCTGCGTTTCCCTTGTGAACGCCAAGCAGCCGCGGCGCCTCAGAAATGACCCTTGGACGAGTCCTCATCGTCGATGACGAGCCTCAGATCAGGCGCTTTCTCAAGCCCGCATTGGCAGCCGCTGGCTATGAGGTCCTCACGGCCGAGACCGGAATGGAAGCGCTACGGCTGCTGGCCACCGCCGCGCCCGACGTGGTCGTGCTCGACCTCGGCCTTCCCGATATGGACGGCAAGGACGTGCTGCGCGAAGCGCGGGCTTTCTCACGCGCGCCGATCATCGTCCTTTCGGCGCGCGACCGCGAGGCAGAGAAGATCCTGGCGCTCGACGCCGGCGCCAATGACTATGTCGAGAAGCCTTTCAGCATCGGCGAGCTTATGGCCAGACTGCGCGTCGCAATGCGCCACGCGGCGGGCGGCGGCAATGCGGCGACGGTTCGCTGCGGGCTCGTCGTCATCGATCTCGACAAGCGCCTCGTCACCCGCAATGGCGAGCCAGTGCGCCTGACGCCCAAGGAATATGACCTGCTCGCCATTCTCGCTCGCCACGCGGGCCGGGTCGTGACCCACCGCCAGATTCTGCGCACGGTCTGGGGGCCGGCGCATCAAGAGGACATGCAATATCTGCGCGTCTTCGTGGGCCAGCTGCGCGGGAAGATCGAGGAGGATCCCTCAGCCCCGAAGCTGATCCAGACGGAACCGGGGATCGGATACCGATTGATTGGGGAGGAGTGAGGAGGGCATGACTTCAGCAGCCCACCCCGGCGACCAAAAGGCAACGATCCCCGGAGCTGCTGCCGGGGGTTATCCCGGCGGGAGCCCTGCAGGTGTCGTCGGCGCGCTCGCGATCCCGCCAGGCGAGAAAACGGCGTCCTGACTGAACAGAACGGGCGGCAGGTCCAGGGCTTTTTCTCGGCCGCTTCGCTGCGGAGCGATGATGGGAACCGCCCGCAAATAATCTTTTATCGCCTCGTGAACCGTCAGAGGAAGCTCGTGCGCGTCATGGGTGCCGGAATGCCGGCAAATCACGTCGACGGGCTCGCCGCCACGCACGCAGCCTGCGATTGCGTACCGGCGTTCGTCTTCGATTTCACGCCCGTCCACCCTGACGGAAACAAGCCGGTGGCCGCGCTCGGCGAGCGCTCTGAAAGTGACATCCATGCCCGACGCCCGCGGACCCCAGCCGCCGCTCAGTTTCCAGGGGTCCTTCGAAAACACCAGCTCTAGTTCGTTTTCCAGATAAGCGCGCAGTTCTTTCCCTGTGATCCAGCCCGTCTTCATCCGCGCGTCCATCGGTAGGAAATTCCACAAGTCCCCCTCGGTCATCGTCTTTGGCGGCACGGGGGGACCAAAGCGGAAGCCGTTGGAAAATCCAATGTCGGCTTTTGCAGCGCTGCGTATGGCCTCGGTGATGAAATCATCGGCCGTGGTTTCGAGCACATCATAGCGCATCAGGAGGGTTTCAGTGACCGCGATCCTTTTGGTCATTCGATCCCGGTACGGCGCCAGCGACTTGTCGACCAAGGCTTTCACATGCTGGTCTTCCTCGTAACGCTCTTCCAGAATTGGAATGAGGCGAAATTCATGATGGGCGACGCCGTTGTCGCCGATATAGACGTCCAAACTCCCGAGAAAGGATGCGAAGCAGCCCGGTTCGACAATCATGACCTTGCCTTCGAGAATAGGCCGCGCCGTGCGCTCATGCGTGTGACCCGAGAGGATGACGTCGAATTCGGGCGTCTCGCGCGCGATCTGGCGTGAAAGGGA